>JAAVGE010000055.1 GCA_014800385.1 Bacteroidales bacterium | reverse complement strand
CTTTACAACGGCAAGAAGTGGTGCAATTGAAAGATAACGGTTGTGGTTTGATATAGATTTTATTACCTTTACAACATAAAAATGTCAAATAGAGAGTTAGCACTAGTTGTGGTTTGATATAGATTTTATTACCTTTACAACACTTTGCCGAATCGCCAACAGTCATTGACGTTGTGGTTTGATATAGAATTTATTACCCTTACAACGAAGATGGTGTGTAAAATAGGCGAAGCGTCGCCGTATACGGGATTCTGCGGCTGCTCCGTGGAGCAGCCCTACAGGGTTAATGTGTTGATTGTCAAGAGTGTAGGGATGCTCCATGGAGCATCCGCCCAATATAAATCACTGTCCATGAACGTACAACATATAAAAAATACAGGCTGCATCAATTTGAACTGCGCCATTCATCCACAAGCAAATCCACTGCTAAAAAAAACTCATGTTCTCATGTTCTCCTGTCAAAAATATTGGGAGCAGCCGCCATTCATCCATAGGTAATTTACCGTTCATAAAAATTGTGCAAAAAAAAGGCGCACCGTTGGGTGCGCCTTCTGTTAAGGTTTTATCTGTTACCTAGCGGTAGTGGATTATTTACCTTTTGAGAGTTGTTCTTTGAGAGCAGCAAGTGCTTCGATGTCACCGAGAGTGGTTTTTTCGATGGGGGTAGAGAGCATGGGTGCTTCTTCCTTGCGAGCGCGTTTAGCCTTGCGGGGCTGTTCTGCTGCGGGAGCCTTTTCTGCTTTTGCTTCATCTTCGAAAATGCGGCTGTGGCTGAGGATGATGCGTTTGTTGTCTTTGTTGAACTCGATAACCTTGAAGTTGAGTTTTTCGTCAACTTTGGCGGTTGTGCCGTCCTCTTTGGTGAGGTGTTTGGGTGTTGCGAAGCCTTCAACGCCGTAGGGGAGGGCGATAACTGCACCTTTATCGAGCATTTCGATGATGGTACCTTCGTGAACTGAACCTACAGTGAAGATGGTCTGGAATACATCCCAGGGGTTTTCTTCGAGTTGTTTGTGACCGAGGCTGAGGCGACGGTTTTCTTTGTCGATTTCGAGAACCTGAACGTCGATGTTAGCACCGATCTGGGTGAATTCGCTGGGGTGTTTGATTTTCTTGGTCCAAGAGAGGTCGCTGATGTGGATCAGACCGTCAACGCCTTCTTCGATTTCAACGAATACGCCGAAGTTGGTGAAGTTGCGAACTTTTGCAGAGTGTTTGCTGCCAACGGGGTAGCGTACTTCGATATCTTCCCAGGGATCCTGTTTGAGTTGTTTGATGCCGAGGCTCATCTTGCGGTCTTCACGGTCGAGGGTGAGGACAACGGCTTCGATTTCGTCGCCTACTTTCATGAAGTCCTGTGCAGAGCGCAGGTGCTGGCTCCATGACATTTCGCTTACGTGGATGAGACCTTCTACGCCGGGAGCGATTTCGATGAATGCGCCGTAGTCAGCCATGACAACAACTTTACCTTTAACTTTGTCACCAACTTTGAGGTCGGGGTTAAGGGCATCCCAGGGATGGGGATGGAGTTGTTTGAGACCGAGGGCGATACGTTTCTTTTCGTCATCGAAGTCGAGGATAACGACGTTGAGTTTCTGGTCGAGTTGAACCACTTCTTCGGGATGGCTTACGCGGCCCCAAGAGAGGTCGGTGATGTGGATAAGACCGTCAACGCCACCGAGGTCGATGAATACGCCGTAGGTAGTGATGTTTTTAACTGTACCTTCGAGTACCTGACCTTTTTCGAGTTTGGCGATGATTTCACGTTTCTGCTGTTCGAGTTCAGCCTCGATGAGCGCTTTGTGTGAAACAACAACGTTTTTGAATTCTTCGTTGATTTTGACAACTTTGAATTCCATTGTCTTGCCTACGAAGATGTCGTAGTCGCGGATGGGCTTAACGTCGATCTGTGATCCGGGGAGGAATGCCTCGATGCCGAATACGTCGACGATCATGCCGCCTTTGGTACGGCATTTGATGTAACCTTTGATGATTTCATCGTTGGCAAGAGCCTGGTTGACGCGTTCCCAAGAACGAGAAGCGCGGGCTTTGCGGTGTGAGAGGATGAGTTGTCCTTTTTTGTCTTCCTGGTTTTCGATGAAGACTTCTACAGTGTCACCAACTTTGATGTCGGGGTTGTAGCGGAATTCGCTCATGGGGATGATGCCATCGCTCTTGTAGCCGATGTTAACCACTGCTTCGCGCTTGTTCAGGGCGATGATGGTACCTTCGATTACATCCTTGTCTTTAACGGTGTTAAGCGATTCATCATAAGTTTTGGTGAGTTCTTCGCGAGATTTCTCACCGGGAGTTTCGCCGTTTTCGTAGGCTTCCCAATCGAAGTCTTCGAGAGGGCTGTTTTTTAATTCTTCAGTCATGTAAAAAGAATGGTTAATAAATAGGGTTAATTAAATCACAAAATCACGGTTGCGGCAGGCCGCACCGTTTGCGTGTGCAAAGTTACTACTTTTCAACTGATTAACAAATGTTTTATGAACTTTTTTACGCAATAAAATGAAAATGTGGGGAATTTTATGTAATTTAGCACCGTGATTCGCTCCGAGGTTCTGCTTTTTTGTGGTGCTTCGGTGCAGTTCGCATGTTTTATTTAATTGATTGACAGGCTTATGGCTAAACATATAAGGGTTGGTATTACCCAGGGCGACATTAACGGCATCGGTTATGAGGTTATTCTCAAGACTCTGGAGGATAACCGTATTCTGGAATTATGTACTCCGGTGGTTTACGGTTCGGCGAAAATTGCGGCTTTCTATCGCAAGTTGCTTGAGATGCCGCAGGTGCCGTTCACTCAGATTGACTCGCCTGACCAGATTCAGGCTCCTGCCAACTATATGATTAATGTGGTGGGCGAGGAGGTACGCCCTGAGCCGGGTGTCGACTCCAAGGCTGCCGGTGAGGCTGCTCTGGCTGCGCTGGAGCGTGCGGTCAGCGACCTTAAGGAGGGTAAGATTGACATCCTGGTGACTGCTCCTATCAACAAACAAAATATCCATGGCGATCAGTTCCAATTTCCTGGCCATACGGAGTATCTGCAGGCTGCCGCAGCCGAGGGCGAGGCTATGATGATCATGGCTTCCGACATTATGCGGGTGGCTCTGGCCACAATCCATGTTCCGGTGCAGGAGGTGGCGTCAATGCTTAATACTGAGATGATTACGGAGAAGATTCTGCGTCTGGCCGATACCATCCGACGCGACTTCGGTGTGGTCAAACCGCGCATAGCCGTTCTGGCGCTCAACCCCCATGCGGGCGACGGCGGTGTGATCGGCAACGAGGAGCAGGAGGTGATTATCCCCGCTATCAACGCCGCTAAAAACAAGAAGGTGCAGGTCTATGGTCCCTATCCCGCCGACGGCTTTTTCGGCAGTGAGAATTATACTCATTTCGACGGCATCCTGGCCATGTATCACGACCAGGGTCTGGTGGCATTCAAGGCTCTTGTGGGGCAGGACGGGGTGAACTTCACCGCCGGACTTCCCTTTGTGCGCACTTCGCCTGACCATGGAACGGCCTACGATATCGCCGGAAAGGGTGTGGCCGATCCGGAATCGTTCCGACGTGCCATCTACATGGGCATCGACATCTGGCGCAACCGCCGCAATTTCGAGGAGATGACCGCCAACCCGCTCCGCAAGCAGTATTTCGACCGCTCGAAGGATAACGTAGTTCTTGACTTAACAAAAGATTCATAACATTATGCATTTCGCGATAATAGCAGCCGGTGAAGGATCACGTCTGGCGCAGGAAGGGGTAGCGCTCCCCAAGCCGTTGGTTAATCTTTGCGGCACCCCCATGATTCAGCGCCTGATCGACATTTTTCTGGAGTGTGGTGCGGAATCGGTCTCAATAATTATTAATAATGAGATGACGCAGGTGCGCGAGTATGTCGAGAGCCTCACGCTCCCCGTACCGCTGAAGGTTGTGGTAAAGTCCACCCCCAGTTCAATGCATAGTTTCTACGAAGTGAGCCGTCATTTCACCTCAGGAAAATTCATCCTCACCACCGTCGACACCATTTTCCGCCCCGACGAATTCAAAAAGTATGTCGAGGCGTTCGAAAAGGATGACACAGTTGACGGCTACATGGCCGTGACATCGTTCATTGACGATGAAAAGCCGCTCTACATCGACGTGGACTCCGAGATGATGATAACCGCCTTCCGCGACAAGCCGTGGGAGGGTGTGCGCTACATCTCCGGAGGAATCTACGGGCTGACATCCCCGGCACTCCGCACACTGGAGCGTTGCATAGAAACGGGTGTGTCACGCATGCGCAACTATCAGCGTGCCCTGGTTGACGACGGACTCCGCCTGAAGGCTTATCCATTCAAGAAAATCATCGATGTCGACCATCAGGCCGACATTGTCACAGCCGAGACTTTTCTCAAAGAATAACCCAATCACAGCAAGTTTCAACTTATGTCAGAGATAAAAATAGCGGGAGTAATGCGCGCCGGTGCATATTCTCCCAACCATATAGGTAACGACACCGCCATTTTCAATGCCACCGTCGAGCAACTCCGCAAGCGTGGCTGCGAAGTGACCATCTACAGCGAGGAGCAACTGATGGCCGGCGAAGTCAAGGAACGCATAATCGTCAATATGTGTCGCGAACAACGCTCCATAGCCATTCTCCAGCAGATGGAAGACGACGGATGTCTGGTGATAAACTCAGGCTACGGCATTGAAAACTGTACTCGCGAGCGCATGACACGCATACTGATAGCCAGCAACATCCCTTATCCCGAAAGTCTGATTGTCAACACCAACGAGGTGATACGCGACCGACTCATCGAGGGGGGATACACCCAGGCATGGATCAAACGCGGCGACTTCCACGCCATGCACAAGGAGGATGTGAGTTACGTGCGCCATCCCGAAGAAGCCCAGGAAGTGCTTCAGGAATATTTCCTGCGCGGAATAAACCGTGCCGTAATCAACCGCCACCTTGTCGGTGACCTCATCAAGTTTTATGGCGTTCAGGGCACAGATTTCTTCTTCTGGTTCTACCCCTTCGACGAGGGACACAGCAAGTATGGTCATGAAGCCATCAACGGCAAGAGCCAGGGTATAGAGTTTGACAAGGAGAAAATGAAACAGATATGCCAGGAGGCCTCAGAAGTGCTGGATGTGAAAATCTACGGCGGCGACTGCATAGTGTCGCCCGAAGGTGACATACGCATCATCGACTTCAACGACTGGCCCAGTTTCGCACCCTGCCGCAACGAAGCCGCGCCTTTCATCGCTAAATGTATATTCCAGGCAATTAAAGACCGCAAAAATCAGAAATGAGTACAGAACAGACGCAACAGAAATCATCCTATCGCGACTCCCTGAAGTCGATGGATACGGAGGAGCATATTGACCTGGCATTCTACCGCCCGATAGGCTACGCATGGGCCTGTCTGGCTGCAAAACTCGGCATAACTCCCAACGCCATCACCATCGCCTCGATATTCCTCGGTGTGGGCGCAGGTGTCTGCTTCGGCTACAACTCACTCCTTATTAATATAGTGGGTATGCTGCTGCTGATATGGGCAAACTCATTCGACAGCGCTGACGGACAGTTGGCACGCATGACCAAGCAATACTCCCGCATAGGCCGAATCCTCGACGGTGTGTCGGGCGACTTCTGGTTCGCTGCCATCTACATCGCCATCTGCATACGCGAAAACAACACCTCCTACCTGTTCATTTCCCACCCCTGGCTGATATGGCTCATTGCTGTCGTAACCGGCATCTGCCACGCCAAACAGGCTGCCATGGCCGACTACTACCGTCAGTTCCACCTTTACTTCCTCAAAGGGGAGGCAGGTAGCGAACTCGACAATTCTCTCGACCTGAAAAAGAAACTCAGCGAACTCTCCTGGAAAAACAATTTCTTCCAGAAACTGACACTCACAACCTACACCAACTACACCGTACAGCAGGAAGCAACAGCACCCGCCATGCAGGCGCTCCGTCAGGAACTGGCTAAACGGTTCCCCTCGGGTGTGATACCCCAGAGTTTCCGCGATGCATTCCGCAAAGCCTCGCTCCCGCTGATGAAATACACCAACATCCTATCGTTCAACTGGCGTACCATAGCACTGTTCACCGCTCTGTTCCTGAAGATGCCCTGGCTCTACTTCGCTTTCGAACTGGTGGTGCTCAACGCGCTGCTCATCTACATGATTCTGCGCCACGAACGTATATGCCGTAAATTCACAATCGAACTCAAGGATGGAAAATATTAAAGGTATAATCTTTGACTATGGAGGTACAATCGACAGTTTCGGTCACCATTGGAGCCATATCATAGACGAGGGCTACAAGGCTGCCGGAATAGTACTGGACACTCAGGTGTTCCGCGACGCTTACGTCCACGCTGAACGCGCCCTGGCAAAGCAACGCATAATCCTCCCAACCGACAATTTCCTTGTGTTGATGCGCAAGAAAATCAGAATCGAACTGCAGTGGCTGGCCGACAACGGTCATCTACCCGCTTCCGCTCCCGACAGTGAGTGCTGCGTAACCATAGCACGCTACTGCTACGACTATGCCGCCTCATCGGTCAATGCCGCCCGTCCCGTGCTGGAAAAACTCTCCGCACGCTATCCGATGGTGCTGGTAAGCAATTTCTACGGCAACGTCGAGGAGGTGCTTCGCGATTTCAACATCCGCCAATATTTCAACGGTATAATTGAGAGTGCCGTGGTCGGCGTACGTAAGCCTGACGCACGCATATTCATGCTCGGCGTCGTGGCCCTCGGACTGGAGCCCGAACAGGTACTTGTGGTGGGCGATTCCCTCCGTAAGGATATTCTCCCCGCACGCTCAATAGGCTGTCAGACAGCATGGATAAAGGGTCGTGGATGGACCCCCGAGGAAGATGCCGCCGAGGATTCCGCCCTTATCCCGGCGCTCGCTTCGCTCCCCGAATTGCTGCAAGCATAATTTACAATCGTTCACACTTACTGCCTCTAAATCTGTGAATTTAGATTATCTTTACATAATTTAGAATGTTTTTACCAAATGTTTATATAAATAAATATTTTTTAACATTTTAAGGGGCTTAGGAATAAAAAACAATGTGTACTTTTACACGCTCAAATCAAAATGAGCGTATAAAATAGAAATCAAAACCAATTAAATATTACAAAAATCATGAGTAATGTAAAGAAAGCCGAAGGTAAACTCGGCGTTATGGTCGTGGGTCTCGGTGCCGTGACATCAACTTTCATGACCGGTGTACTTATGGCTCGTAAAGGCCTTGCTAAACCTGTTGGTTCAATGACCCAATACGATAAAATCCGTGTTGGCGAAGGTGAAAACAAAAAATACCTCAAATATAACGAAATCGTTCCCATCGCTGACCTCAATGACATTGTATTCGGTGCTTGGGACGTTTACCCCGCAAACGCTTACGAATCTGCTATCAACGCAGAAGTTCTCAAAGAAAAGGATATCAACCCCGTTAAGGAAGAACTCGAAGCAATCAAACCCCTCAAGGCTGCTTTCGACAAAAACTACGCTGCCCGTCTGGACGGTGACAACGTGAAACAGTGCAAGGACCGTTGGGACATGGCTCAGCAGATCCGCGAAGATATCCGCAAATTCAAAGAAGAAAACGGCGTTGACCGCGTTGTAGTTCTCTGGGCTGCTTCTACCGAAGTTTACGTTCCCGTTGATGAAAAAATCCACGGCACTGTTGAAGCACTCGAAGCAGCAATGAAGGCTGACGACAAGGAACACATCGCTCCCTCAATGTGCTACGCCTACGCTGCTCTCAAAGAAGGTGCTCCTTTCATCATGGGTGCTCCCAACACCACTGTTGACATCCCCGCAATGTGGCAACTGGCTGAAGAAACCAAAATGCCTATCGCAGGTAAAGACTTCAAAACTGGTCAGACTCTGGTTAAATCAGGTTTCGCTCCCATCATCGGCACTCGTTGTCTGGGTCTCTCAGGTTGGTTCTCAACAAACATCCTCGGTAACCGCGACGGTCTGGTTCTCGACGAACCCGCTAACTTCCGCACTAAAGAGGTCAGCAAACTCTCTACTCTGGAATCAATCCTCGTTCCCGAAGAACAGCCCGATCTTTACACTGACTACTACCACAAAGTTCGTATCAACTACTATCCCCCCCGCAACGACAACAAAGAAGGTTGGGATAACATCGACATCTTCGGCTGGATGGGCTACCCCATGCAGATCAAGATCAACTTCCTCTGCCGCGACTCAATCCTCGCCGCTCCCCTTTGCCTTGACCTCGTGCTGCTCAGCGACCTCGCTGCTCGCTCAGGACGCTACGGCATCCAGCGCTTCCTCTCTTTCTTCCTCAAGAGCCCCATGCACGACTACACCAAGGGCGAAGTTCCCGTTAACCACCTCTTCCAGCAGTATGTTATGCTGAAAAACGCTATCCGCGAAATGGGTGGTTACAAAGCCGACGAACTCATCGACTAATAAAACCTAACATAAAACAAACCGGAGGATCCGCCGAGAAGGTCGATCCTCCGGTTTTTTTGTCCCCGCCAAAGAATAAGTTTTATAAGATTTATAAGACGTATAAGACGTATAAGATTTATAAAATTTATAAAATTTATAAAATTTATAAAATTTATAAGACTTATAAGATTTACCCCAGGGAAAAACAAGAGGTTGCACCCAAAAGGGTGCAACCTCAATGTTTTGAAAAAAGCAGGAGACCAATATTATTTGATCACAACTTTAGCAGTTTTACCATTGCTGTAGCGCACGATAACCAGACCCTTAGCAGGTTTGTCAATCTGCTGACCCTGAAGGTTATAGTAACCGATGATTTCGGCTTCCTCATCGCCGGCGGCTACACCGTCAACGCCTGAAGTTTTTGAGGTCAGACGGATATTGTCGATGTGCAGGTTGGTGACAGTGTCGCAACCCTTGCCGTTGAGACCGAGATGGTATGTGCCCGGTTCTTCAACATCGAATTCGGCAGTGTAATCGGTCCAGCCGGAGAATTTAGCCTTGTCATATTCAACAATCGCTTTCTCGAAGGTAGCATAATCGTTGGGGTCAGTGCCGAGGTATGCACCCCATTTGTGAGTGTCGTATGAGGCCGCCTGAGCAGAGAAGGTGAGTACGTAAGAGCCTGCTTTGGGGAAGGTTATGGCGGGTGAAATCAACCAGTCGTTGTATTCGCCCTCGGAAACGGAGTAGATGTTGAGTTTAACCACGCTTGAGCCTGCGGGTGAATCCGCTTTCTGCGCAATCGACCATCCTGCGCCACGGCTTACGTGGGGGTTGGTATTGTCGATTTTCCATGATTCAACATCGCTCTCTTCTTCAAAGTCGCAGGTGTAGGGGATTGATGCAGGTGCCTTGGTCACTGAAACGTTATCTATTTTCAGTGTGCAGAACGATGAGGTGGTGGTGCCATGGAATGCCAGATGATACACACCCGCTTTCTCGATTGTGAAGGTTGAGGTAGCGTTTTCTACCCATGAGCCTCCAACCTGTTCGTTGTCGTGTGATTCGATTTCCGCTACGACATCGGCTTCGGGAGTAGCACCGTCAGCCACATATACCGACCATGAGTGGGTGTCGCTGCTCAGTGAGCCGTTCACCATGTAATTGAGTTGGTAGGTGCCGGGAGTGAATTCTATTGCCGGTGAGAACAGATAGTCGTCGCAAGGTTCGCTCGCACTGTAACTCTTCAGTTGGGCGAATTTGCCGTCGTAGCGCTGGTAGGCATAGCCCAACTGCACGCTCCAGCCGTAACTTGAGTTGCTATGGTTGTTGAATATTTTCCAGAGGCTGCCATCCTGCTCATCCTCGAAACCTGACAGGTAGGGGATAGATGCGGTGGTGGTGTAAGTCACCTCCTCGCTGTCGGCTGCATATCCTTCCACTCCGCAGGTGAAGGGAACGATAGAATATTTATATGTGCCGGCTTCGGGGAGTTGGTCGCTGAAGGTGGTTTCCTTGATACCAGATGCTACAACCATTTCGTCGGAGCCTTTGATGCGCCATACGTCGTATGTGATGTTGTCGTAGTCAGCATATCCGCCGTTGTAGGTTGAGGTGGGAGCCTTCCATGACAGTGACACGATGTCACCTTCAAGGGCTATGGTGATGTCGCTTACAGGCATCAGTTCGTCGGCACCGCAATAAACGGTAGCGACAGCACCGCGTCCGTGAAGTTCGCCTGAAACAGCGCTGACCATGTAGCCGACATTGCCGTTGGGCGCTTCCTTGTCAATGTATGAAGTGGCATCGGCGGCAAGAGTGGCGATGGCCTGTGACTGACCGAAGCGATAGACATTGATGGCCGACACGCTGACATTGTCCCCCGCAAGGTCCTTAGTGGGAACGGTCCAGGTCAGTGTCACCTCGTTGGGCGATTTCTCACCGATGGCTGTCTTGAGGTCGGAGGGAGCGGCGGGAGCCTTGCCGTTGAAATCTTTCTCGAACCACAGACCGGTAACCTCGGCATTGTCACCAAGCAGGCTACCTTCGTTTTTCCATTTTGTGCCGGGATCGGGATCCTCAACCATGTAGGAAGGTATACCGGTTTTGGGGTTGATGGTCAGGAAGTAGCCGTAGTCGGGATGGGTCTGAGCCCAGTACAGCACACCCTCGGTGTCGAACGCCATTGACTGGAACTGGTTCATTGTGGCGATAGAGTGTTGGAAACCGATCTGTGAGGCTTTACCGGTCAGTTTGTCCAGTTTGTAGAACTGACGGTATTCACCCATGGCATAGAGGTTACCTTCGGCATCGGCGGCCAGAGTGAGCAGACTTTCCTCAGCCTCCTTACCGTTGCCGTCAACAGCGATCAGATCGCCTGCTGAGCCGACAACAATGCAGTCGCCTGTATTGAGGTCAACCACGTTGAGCGATGTGCGGGTTATGGCACCGGTGCTGATCGCATCCTCCACCAGAGCATACATGGTGTTGGTGGTGTAGTCGTAGGTCATATCAACCACACGTCGGGTGTTGTTGTAGAACTCAACATGTTTGAGAACTTCAAAAGTCTTGGCATCTCTGACGCGGTAGTTGATGGCCGATACGCCACCCATCACGTCGGGATACACCTCAAAGGTGTAATATATGCCGTTGACACATTCTCCTGCGGAAACGTGAGTCTCCCCATAGTTTCTCTGGTCCATGGTAGGGGTGAGAAATTCGGAGACCTTGAATGAGATGAAGCCGAACTGGTTCTTCTCGTCGCCCATCTGGTAGCCGTGTGCTACGGACTCCGCCCGGGCACTGAATGTCGCAGCCATTGCAAGTGCTGACATTCCTAAGAGTAATCCTTTCTTCATAGAAATTGTGGATAAAATTGGAATAATTGGTTAATATCCTGCAAATGTAATAAAAATATTTAAGATTGTGTTATAAAGTGTAATATAATTTCAAAAATTTGTTGGAATTATTTAAAAGTAGTGCTTTTATAAACTTTAAAGTAAAGCAAGAAAAGATCCGTGTGTAAGAAAATCTGATTAATCTGTTTATAGGCCCACCATCCGGAAAGTGATTTAAAAAGGAATAAAACACACAGATTTATTTGCGTTGCTGCGCCCGCAGTCACAGATTAGAACAGATAGACACAGATTTTTAAAATAAAGCAAGCAAAGATCCGTGAAAATCCGTTTTATCCGAGAATTAGAGCGAAGCGAAAAAATCCGAGTGTGAGAAATTGATTAATCGTGTCATAAACCATTATCATGAAAGAGATTAAAAAAGGAATAAAACACACAGATTTTTGCGTTGCTGCGCCCGCAGTCACAGATTAGAACAGATAGACACAGAT
>JAAVGE010000054.1 GCA_014800385.1 Bacteroidales bacterium | reverse complement strand
GTGACAGAGAATATTACGCATCGGATTATTTTCCCCAACTGTTCGAACTCGCTTGTCGCCTGATCAAGGAGGGGAAAGCATACGTCGATGACCAGACCTCCGAGCAGATTGCAGCGCAGAAAGGTACTCCCACTACCCCCGGCACAGAAAGTCCTTTCCGCAACCGTACTCCCGAAGAAAATCTTGACCTGTTCATCCGTATGAACAACGGCGAGTTTGAAGAGGGTTCACGTGTGCTGCGTGCGAAAATCGACATGGCATCGTCAAACATGCACTTCCGCGATCCAATCATGTATCGTATCATCAAGACACCTCACCACAGAACCGGTACTCAGTGGAAGGTTTATCCGATGTACGACTTCGCACACGGTCAGAGCGACTTCTTTGAAGGTGTGACACACTCTATCTGTACTCTCGAGTTCGTGCCTCATCGTCCTCTCTACGATTACTTCGTTGATGAACTCGCTGATGAGACTTACCGCCCCCGTCAGATTGAATTCAACCGCCTCAACCTCACATACACCGTAATGAGCAAGCGCAAACTTCTTCAATTGGTGAAGGAAGGTTTGGTTGAAGGTTGGGATGACCCCCGTATGCCTACCATCTCTGGTATGCGCCGTCGCGGTTTTACACCTAAATCCATCCGTAACTTCATCGAGCGTATCGGCTACACCAAGTATGAGGCTCTCAACAGTGTTTCCCTTCTTGAACATGCTGTCCGTGAGGATCTCAATGCGATTGCAACACGTGGCATGGCAGTCATGAATCCGGTTAAGGTTGTTATCACCAACTACCCCGAAGATACCACCGAGATGGTAGAAATGGAAAACAACCCCGAGGATCCCACAGCAGGCAGTCACACAATGCCTTTCTCACGTGAAATTTATATTGAGCGTGACGACTTCATGGAAAATCCTCCCAAAAAATTCTTCCGTCTTGCACCCGAAGGTGAGGTTCGTTTGAAAGGAGCGTATATCATCAAATGCACCGGTGTCAAGAAAAATGACAACGGTGAGATTGAGGAAATATACTGTACTTATGACCCCGAAAGTCGCAGTGGTCTGCCGGGTGCAAACCGTAAGGTGAAAGGCACTCTCCACTGGGTTTCCGTACCTCATGCCGTTAATGCTACAGCACGCCTTTATGACCGTCTCTTCAACGTTGAGAACCCATCTGCTGAAACAGAACGTGACTTCCGCGAACTCCTCAATCCCGATTCGCTCAAGGTGGTAGAAGGAATCAAGGTTGAACCGTTCATTGCCGATAATGCAAAACAGGGAGCCAAATTCCAGTTCCAACGTATCGGCTACTTCAACCCCGACATCACTTCAACCCCCGATAATCTGATCTTTAACCGTACAATCAGCCTTAAAGACAGTTGGGAAAAAGAACAGAAAAAATAATCATAATCTCATATTAACAAACGAAGCGCGGACCATAAATCTGCGCTTCGTTGTTTTTACCCTGCTTGATCACTGTTTCACAATATAAAAAAGAAACGGCCATGTATAGGAATCAATACACAGCCGTTATTATTCAAATTGTTTTATCTCTAATGCTGGAATTACATTGCGGCAGATGCCATTTTTGCAGTAATTTTCTGGTAACGTGCCATCTGAGCGGGAGTCATGTCAGATGCGTCGTTAAGTTTATTAGAAAGTTTCTGTGATTCTTCAGCGATTGAAGCATAATCAGCGAGAGCACTCATATCACCGGCCTGTGCTTTTTTAGCAAGACTGATGTATTTGTCAACGAGTTTTTCGTATGAGTCAAGAGTTGAATCCCAATTGTTTGAAGCCACAACTTCTTGTTTTTCTTCAACAGGAATTGTGTCGTCCATAATGGGTTCTTCAGCAACTTCGGTAACATCTACTACTTCTGTAACGTCAGCAGTTTCATCTTCGGCAGATTCGTTGTTTGATTCGCTGTTTGAACCGCAAGCAGTAAGAGCGGTGGCTACCAGTATGCCCATGGCATAACGATAATATTTTTTCATAATAAGAGTAATTATTATGCAGGTACCGAGCATATATTGTTTGGTTTATAAATAAATTGATCGCAGTACCAGGCTATATTCGCCGCGATTGTATCGCAAAGTTAGGAATTTTTTGCGACCAACTTATCAAATATTTCATCCATTTTGTCCACAAGAATATAAAATAAAAAACATCAGATAGGCTATCCTCTGATGTTTTTTAGTTATTCTGTGTTTGGAATAATCAAATGGTGCTGAAAGACTTTTCGATAGAGGCTACATCCTCCTGAAGTTGCTTTTCAAACGGCAGACGTTCTTCAATGTTTTTGCAGGCATAAAGCACTGTTGCATGTGTGCGTGACAGACGGGTGCCAATTGCAGTCAGAGGCATCTTGGCATATTTTTTAGCCATGTACATTACCATCTGACGGGCATCGGAGATTTCACGTTTACGCGATTTGGTGAACAACTGATCTGGATCAACATTATAATAGTTGCTTACGCCCTGTGTAACCATCTCGAAGTTAATCTGACGCTGACTGACCTTAACGGCGTTGGAAAGTACACTTTTAGCCAGGTCAACGGTCATTTCCATATTGAGGATTGTGGCATGTGCAACAAGCGAAACCATTACACCTTCGAGTTCTCGGATGCTGTCTGTGACGTTCTCGGCAATGTAGTTGAGCACATCATCGCTGATTTTCAAACCGTCGCGCTGTGCTTTCAGTGAAAGAACTTCGCGGCGCAATTCCAGGTCGGGACGATCCAGTTTTACGGTCATACCCCACTTGAAGCGGGTCATCATACGTTCAGGAAGTCCTTTCATCTGTGACTGAGGACAGTCGCTTGACAGGATTATCTGCTTATTGTTAAGGTGAAGATGATTGAAGATGTGGAAGAAAGCATTCTGTGTTTTCTCCTTACCGATAAGATCCTGAATATCATCAATGATGAGGCAGTCGATACTCTGGTAGAAATAGATGAAGTCGTTAATTTTCTTATTGAGCAGGGCTGCGGTAAACTGGCTTTCAAACAAACGTGCGGTGACATAGAGAACGCGCATCTGTGGATTCCGCTCCTTGAGTCGGATACCGATTGCGTGCATAAGATGAGTTTTACCAACTCCGGAAGGTCCTATTATAAAGAGAGGGTTGAACGTTTTGCAGTTGGGGTCATCGCCTATGGTTTCACCGATTGAACGTGCAACCTTGTTTGACATGCTGCCACAGTAATTCTCGAATGTGTATCGCGGATTGAGTTGAGAATCAATGTTGGGTTCTACATTTACTGAAAATGGATTTGCTGCAGGAAGACCGGGCTTGATTGCGTGTGAGGGGTTTTCACTGCGCATCTCAACCGCTGACGATGGTTCTTTATCAACCTCGTAGAAATGATAAAACAGTGAGTTCACATTGCCGTAAACACGCTTCAATGTGGTAAAAAGCAATTTGATATAATGCTCTTCAATGTGCTCAACATAATATTGAGTGGGCACATTCAGTGTCAGTTTGCCTTGTTCGAAACTATGTGATGATATAGGTTCAAACCAGGTGGCATATTGCTCGGGAGAGAGGTTATCCTTAATGATTCGTAGACAGTCCTCCCACAATTGTATGTGGTTCTTTTCCATTCAGTAAGTTTTTTGCGATACTTTTTCCGATACAAAATTCACAATATTTTTTTATTTAAACAAGTTCTTTTTTATTTGCAAATTTGTATTCTGATGCAACTATGCTGAATGTCAGGCAATTACAATGTTGAGTGCGATAATTATGAAACGCTCGGAGTGATAATGTAGTATAATATCTTGAATATCAGGATTGTAGAGGGAGAGTGGTGCGAGGAGAGAGTTTCTCTCAAGCATATAATTATATAAAATACAGGGCTAAATTGCGCTTGTTTAAAGCATTTGCAATATAGCCCTGATTTGACCTTATTTAGAATGTGTCTAAATTATAGCAACTTGATGTTTATGTAACGTTTGGGGTTCTTCTTTATATCAATGAACAGGGAATCGAGTGATCCGACCGTGCTATTGAGGTTGTTATATAATGCAGGGTCATTCATCAGCAGACCGAGTGTTGAGTTCGGGTTATTGAGATCATCGGTGAGTTTGCGTAGATTATCGGTGGTTGCTTTAAGATTGTTCATTGTTGAATCAAGAGGCATTTGCGCAACCTCATCGGAAACGGTAGCCAGATTGCCGGTTATTTTGTTTAGGTTGCCGGTAGTGCTGTCCACATTGCTCATTATTCCGGGAAGGGTTTTAACCGAACGGTTCAGTTGAGTCATTGTCATCTCAAGGTTGGAAGTGATACCGTCAAGTCGCTGAACAGAGTTGCGAAGAGCGGGGTCTGCCACCAATGTATTGATTGCAGTTAACAATGAGTCAACCTTGGGTATGATGTTTGCAACGGTAGGCATCAGATCGGTCGAAAGGTTGGCCATCAGTCCCTTATCGGTTTTACCGATGAGTTTATCACCTACATTATGAAAATCATCCGATGCTGAAAGTTTAAGTTCAACCGTAGCCGTTCCAAGCATGTCAGTGACAATGATGGCTTCGGAACCGGTGGGTATTTTCAATGCTTTTTCAAGGCTCAGTTCAACTTTGATATGTCCTGGATTATCGTACTCATATTCAATACTGTTAACCTGACCGACCTTATATCCGTTCAACGTAACTGGGGCAGAAAGGGCCAGACCATTAACGTCTGTGTATGAAACCTCATAGTAATTTGACGGTTTGAACACATTGATACCTTTCAGGTATTCGATTCCTACGAAAAGAAAGCATAATGCCAATATTACGCAGATGCCAATGGTGATTTCTTTTTTCTTCATGATTATTTAATTCTTTTTCCGTTTTTCATTTTAATGATGAATGCCGAAGAAAACTTTGCCTGCACCTCTGGAAGTCTTTTTTTAGCCTCCTCCAAAGTGGCGTAGTTTCCTGTGGTATATTTATATAAGCCGTTTTCTTTATAGAATGTTGAGCCGGTTAGCCCTTTTAACTCTTTTGAGTCAGCAGAGAGTTCTTTTGAACTGGTAAGGAACTGAATCTGATAAGTTTCTTTGTCACTTGATGCAACCGGGTTCATCTTCTTCTCTGATTCGGGATTAGGAGCAGAGTAGGGGGTACGTCTGACCGCCCTCACATCCGACACTTTGACATCCAGAGGAAGATTGGCTCGTACTGATTTATATGTGGCAAAAGCATTGACGATCGCATCAGACAACTCTTCACGTCCTTGTTCCGATGCCAAATATTTTTCCTGTTCGGGGTTACATATAAAATCAAGTTCAATCAGTACCGACGGCATCCCCGTACTCCATAAAACCCAGAATCCGGCTTGGCGGACACCCTTGTCCACACGGTTAGCCGTTTTGACCAGTTGGTCCTGAATGTTTCCAGCCAGACGGACACTTTGCTCAAGGTGCTGATTCTGCGACAATTCAAATATGATGTAACTTTCGCTTGAATCAGGATTGAAACCCTCGTAGGAACTGTTGTAGTCATCCTCCATTGCCATCACTGCATTCTCTCGCTTGGCAACTTCAAGGTTATCAGCCGATTTATGCAAACCGAGAGTGTAGACCGATGCACCCTGAATGATGCTGCGGTTGCGGTTTTTCTTGTCAACGGAGTTAACATGAATGGAGATAAACAGGTCGCCTCCGGAATCATTGGCTATAGCGGCACGGTCTTTGAGCGACACAAAGGAGTCATCATCGCGAGTGTAGACTATCTCCACATCGTCAAACATCTCTTCGATTTTTTCCCCTACAAGTTTAGCCACCTTCAGGTTTATCGTCTTTTCGTTCGTAATCTTACCGATGGCTCCATAATCCTTCCCACCATGCCCCGGGTCAAGTACAAGCACAAAATCGCGGGCATCGGCAACTGCAATAGCCGACACCGCAAGAATCAGTGTGGTCACGCCACATTTCAGGTACTTGCTGAGCATAATAGTGAAATATTCTGCAAAAATACAATTTTGATACAATATAATCATATTTTTACCAAAATATTCTTCACATTATGCGAATAATAGCCCAATTCCGACACCAAAAATGAGAATCAACCTACTATTGAGGGGAGTTTGTATTGACTGCAGGAGTATATCACCTCACTTAATACCGTTGCGGCTATGACACTTGGTAACGATGGCTTTCCTTTTACACGTTCTTTAGCCTGAGCAGGTGTAAGCGGTATATGGATGAACAGCGATGAAATGGCAGATAAATTCAGGAGCGCTTCATAATATAGCCTGTTACAGACAAAAGTACCGGCCGATTCAGATACTCTGACAGGGAACCCTTTGGCTGATAATTTAGAGGCGAGTTCATCAACAGGAAAACAACTGACGATAGAGGGTGGGGCATCCGGATAAATAATCTCTCCGGATGCTCTGAACCCATCGTTATCTGTTCCTTTCGACGCCGCCATATTCACACCCCGACGTTCAAGGCAAACTTCACCTCTTGCGGCCTGACCTGTCATGATTATAACATCAGGATGCAGTTCGGAACATTTCCGTTTCAAAATTTCGGGACTTCGGCTGAAAGAAACGGGCAACATAAGTTTAGTAATTTTATGTTGCTCAATTTTATCCGGCAATAGTTCGACTGCTTTTTGTGATGAATTTTCTTTGTCGTTGCCGAAAGGCTCAAAGCAGGTCACAAGAATCACCATCCTTATATATTATTAAGGTAGTCTTTGTATCCGATATCTTTAACTTTCAATATCGGATCGATCTGAAGTTCTTTCCCATCAAGGACCTTGGAAATCATTTCGGCAAGAGTCTTACAAAGGGCAATTCGGTTGTCATCCCACAGCATTTTGTCCCATTCTATACGGAGCACCACGTGATTGCTGTCTTTAAGATTAAGTTGGCGATAGATTAATTTAGGATTTGATGTTGAATGATATCGCTGATGGTCACACTTTAAGCCAAACCGTTCTTTAATCACCTTCTCAGTTTCTTTGTAAAACTTGCGATATTTCTCCTGATCCTTAACCATTGTAGTTTCATCGGTGACCATTATGTCATCCTGTCCCTTTTTCCCTCCTGTTGCAAAGTGGAGGTGAGTGGGTAATTCAGGTTCAAGGTTACCGCTGGCCACCAATATGGTTATGGTCCAGCCACCGGGATGTTTCTCCACCATCTGTTTCAGATCAGAAGCAAATTCCTCATATTCCGGTGCAGGATCAGATGGGTTGTTGATAAACACGGATTGATATATATCTCTGTCACCTTCCTCACGGCTGATGTAATTGAAGTCACCAATCAGCGACAGGTAAAATGAGAACCAGCCTGTTGCAGGGTCAACCAGACTTGATGGTGCTACTATGGTGATAGGGGAATTGCGATCTATGCAAATTCCATAAGGTCTGTTCACCGGATACATTTCCACAGCGATCTCATCAACCGGACGTTTATATCTTGGGATGGTCGAACCGGTGTTGATCAAGCGGTAGCGAGGATTTTCGCTGTTGTTGACTGCATCGAAAATCTCTTCTGTTGTCAGCCCTAAACGCGCCTGGATATATGTTAGAGTGCGGAACGGGTTCACAATCTGGAATCCGGTAGGGCGGTCAAGTTTACGGTGAAAGGCATTCTGCAGTTTGTCGGTGTTCGCTTTTAAAGAATCTTTTCTGGCTTCTTTTTCAAGAGCCTCGGTGAATCCGGCTCCCAATATACCGGCCGGTACCGCAACAATAGCAATACCAAGAAGTCCGATTATACACGCGATAACCCTACCTATACCCGTTACAGGCGGAGTATCGGCAAACTGTCCCGGGTCACCGATATACTGTGCGAATGCCCATATAACGGAAATAAAGCCGTTTTTATACACGTCAGGCTGCTCTTCATGCTCGAAGAAGAAAAGGATAAGGCTCAGGATAACGGTAATCACAATAAGGAACTGCATGGACACAATCAGTTCCCTGCGTTTCTCTTTGATGGCATTTGTGAGCAGATTAAAGGATTTGGAGTAGCGACCGATTCGCATTGTGCGGATTACTCGGGCAGTCCTGAGCAGTTTAAATGCGGTAAAAGGAATCGGAAATATCCACTGAAGATAGAACGGAAAGGTTGATAACACGTCAATGGCTCCATAAAAAGTGAAGCAATACTTCAGACGTCCTTTCCATCCTTTGTACTTCGGGTTTGCTACCGGAGCAACCCAGATTCGCAGAGTAACCTCTATCGTAAAGAAAATCAAGGTGATTATATCAATCCACCACAGAATTCGGCGCAGACCCGGATCAAGGTCAAACGTGGAGAGGAAAATCTCGGTAGTGGAGACTAAAATCATAAATATAATCAACCAGTCGACAATGTTATGCCATTGCCGCGTGTGGAGATTATCATCAAATACCCGTGCTAAGTTCAGTTTAAATTTCTCTATTCGTGTGCTCATCTGCGTCTTCTTTTCTTTTTCTTCTTCGAGCCGAAGAAAATGCCTAATATGGCGGACCCGATTTTACGTTCAAGTCCGCCACGTGTGGTGGGTATGCCAAAGCAACGTGCAATCTTTTGCTTGAAAGCACTGATGCCCAAGGCTCGTTTCCATGAGAATGAAAGTCCCGGGATCCACATAATCTGTTATTTTGAGGCACGCGCCTTGTTGAGTTGGGCCTGGGCAATGCGGAGTTTTATCGATTCTATTCTTCGTTTGTGGCTCTCCGCTCTGTCCACTTTGCTTTTGCGGTAAGATGCCTTTGATGACGGAGTGGATGCTCCTTTAATCAAGCGTGCGTAATTATCATTATCACGCTTCATCGCTTCCTTTTCACGTGCCATCTCCGCACGTAGATCAATGATCTGTTTCTGATAGTAGGCTTTGTTACTCATAAAATGGATTAAATAAAAAATGCTGACATAGCCGTATGTATGCCAGCATTTTAATGATTAAAAGTTTATTTTTTTGCTGCGGCTGCAAGTGTATCGTTGTCATCAGCCAGTTTGGTGTTGGCAGCATTAGCCACCTGAACACCGATGCCGTAAGCATCAGCAACCATTTTCTCGAAACTGCCAACTTTACGGTTGGAACCAACAACAATTTCTCCACCTTTTGCGCCCTCAGCACGGATTGAAGCCAGTGTAGCGTCATCTTTTGCAGGAGCCTTGCAGGTCAGAGTGGTGTATACACGGAGTGTGAGACCGAAGGTTTCTTTGAATTTTTCTTTGAGGCCTTTAACTTTCATGCGGCCGTCAATCTTGAAATCTGCCATTTTATTAAATGTTTTTAGTGATTAAAGAACTTCAAATTCAGTACGTCTGTTAACCTCTGATGCAGGATTGGATGCATCTTTAGGCTCGGATGAACCTTTGCCGGCAGCGGTAAGACGGGTGGCATCGATACCTTCTTTGTTGACAAGGAAGTCAACAGCAGCCTGAGCACGTTCTTCAGAAAGTTTCTGATTCACTTCTGCATCACCTTCTGAAGATGTGTGTCCGGTGATTGACAGACGAAGGTCAGGATTCTGATTCAGTACTTTCGCAAGGTCGTGAAGAGCCAGTTTGGCATCATCATTGAGTTCTGCCTTTCCTCGCTCAAACTGTGCTGCGTTAAATGCTGATTCAATGTTCTCGATCTGCTGAACGTAAACCGTGTCGCGTACGATAACCTCTTCCACAACAACCTCGGTTACAACCTTTTCATTGCGGGGAAGGAAAAGAGCGGCAATAACGCCTATTGCAATAAGGCCAAGGATAAGCCAAAGCCACCAGGGGAGTTTCTTCTTTGTAGGAAGTTCGGGCAGCGGTGGAACATATCCGTTAAGATATTCCAGACGGTAGCCACCTCTTTCTCCTCTCATGGTTTTTTCAAACTCGGCAACGGTGATGTCATATAACTCACCCTGCTGCACAATCTTCTCGAAAGAGGGCTTTGACCATACCTGTGAAAGAGCGATCTTGTCACCGTTGGCCAGTTCCAGGACTTCGTCATCTTTAGCGAAGTAGAGACTCATCTTGGTATTGAATTTCTCAGCCTCAGCCTGGGGAAGGAAAAGTTCCTTTACACCGGAATCAGGAGCCAATGAATCAGGGAATGCCTTACGCAGATCCTCAAGTGTGGCATGAGGATACATTACTACGTAGGCGTGCACTATTCCTAACGCCGTGCGGTTCTGTGCCTTTCCGTAAACTTTAATTTTATTTGCCATTATTTTTTAATTCTTTTTTAAAAACGTAACTACCTGTTTGGGTAGAATCGGAGGTCCAAACCGTCATTAACAGTAATGAACTATCAAGAATTAATTGACAGTGGAACCATTGATAACTCCGCCTTCTTTACCCCTTAACGGATTTATGATAAGATGTTTACGTATTAGGATGGGACCGTGTTGTTAATCCTCTTCCGGTTCAAATGACACTTCAAGTTCCGGTTCAGATTTTACCAAGTCACAGAGCATCAGAACAGCAGCATCCTGATCAATGTCAAGTGCTTCGGCAAGAGCAAGCAGATTGTGAACTTCCCCGTAGGTCAGGAGGTTGTCGCAGAGTGCCATCTGAAGAATAGCCTGGAACACTTCGCCTGTTTCCTCGTCATCAACTTTCGCAGCATGTTTAACCGCAAATTCAGTTGCTTTGGTTTCGTCCATATTCTTGAGTTCAACGAGTGCTGCGGTAACATTCATTGAAAGTTCTTTTTCGGTCATGCCGAATGCTTCGGCAATTTCTGATATTGTGGTACGTTCAACGTCGGAATATTCTCCGTCGGCCCAGATGATAGCGGCAAGAATTGAACCTAAGGTTGCGTTTGATGTTTTCATTTTCTTTCTTGTTTTAGCGATGAAAAGATTTAACGGAACAGACGTTTCAGGCGGTTAGCCAGTGAATTTTTAGCCTTGCGGGCTTTAGCCATACGGGCGCAGATTTCCTTACCTTCCTTGGTACGTTTGTCAACTTTGCCTGATACTGTTCTCTTCAGTGTTGAAGTTGTTTTTTTAGGTGCGGCCGATTTTGCTTTGGCTGCACGTGCTTTGGCCAGACGCTCCTTGAGTTCCTTATACTCCTTGGTGCGCTTATCCATTTTGCCTGCTGCGGTAGTTTTTACTGCCATTGCTTGTTTATTTTTTGATTGTAGTTAATAAAAATCTGAATATATCGCCGTTGGCGGCTTTGTGTGGGATAGATGTATCGTCCCAATGCCATTTGTATTCGTTGTTGGTATTGAAGCCAGGGCGCTCACTCTTGAATTTTTCCGAACCGCCTGCGCTCCATCCATGGAACCCTTTGTGGAAAATGTTATCCTGGTGTAAGGAAAACGGCAAATAGAGTGGGGTACCCTTAGGTTCTTCCCATAGAGAATGGTTGTTGGCAACAATAAGGGCTATGCCGCCACACACTTTGGGAAAGGCTTCGGTTACCATTTCAATACGCCGGATATCCTTGCAATAACCATACATGGCCACATCGATGGCTGCTTTGTCCTTCAGTCGGGTGGTGGTGTGGAGTGTCTCGCCAAAGATGTTCTCCTCACATTTAATAGGGCGAGTGAAGTATTTCAGTTCCACAGCGGCATATTCATCGCCTCGTGCAACAGCGATGTCAAGCGATATTTCGTTGTGCCACGGGAAGTCGGGGAAATCGGCGGGATTGTCGGTTCTGCGAGGTATGTGATACCCACGCATACGCAATTCCTCCGTAGGAACACAATACTCGGTGTCAACCATAGTATAGTGATCTGCGCGACTTTCCAGCCATAAGGCGAGTTTCACCTGCAGGTCACGCTCGTTGGAGAAAACACCGCGGAATGTTTTTATCCATTCTTCAACATCGGCGCGAAGAATATCCAAAAGACTTTTGGACTGAACAGCCATATTTTTAAAATTTGATGGTGCGGTTTGTAGGAGAAACTGACCACAATGCTCCACTTTGCATCAGTACAAATCCTCCAAGAAGAGTTGGTAGAGATGGATCGGGATTATATTTTGCACGAATACGGGCTAAGAAGGTTTCAATTTCTTCATTTGGCTTCGGTTCCATATTGTCACCTATAGAAATCAACGCATTTATGAGCGCCTTTTTATAATTGCCATCGCTCATATGATAGCGAGGTGCGGAATCAAGCAATATGCGGTTTTTATTGGTTTTGTAATAATCGTTGTTGACACCGCCGGAAGTAACTTTTTTATGAGCGATTATAACTTCACGGTCTGATGCAACACTGTTATTGCTCACTTTACTATTAGATTCAAGTGTATCAATCCGTTTCTCAAGGGCTTCAATGCGTTTAATGAGATCTTCAAACAATTTCGATCCGTTGGGTGTGGCAGAAGCATCCGCAGAAGATTCATTCTTCTTTTTGTGTTCAAAAGATACACCTAAGGTCTTTAGACCATCTGTTAGTTTTTTTGCATCAGCACCATACAATTCAATGCTCCTGGGCCCGTTAGCAAGACCGTCTACTATGTCTTTAGCCTCCTTAATAGGTATGCCTAATATCTCTTTAAGCAGTCTTACTAATTCAAGTTTTGCGTAGCCATCGTCATACAGCACTACTATATTATCAGCCATTATCCTTGTTACTTGTTTTCGTTAATGTAGTTTACAAGTTTGCTGCCGAACTGACGGGTAGTGTAGTTGGGATCGTATTCAAAGTTGATATTTTCAGCGATTTCTCGGAGCGCGCCTTTAGTGTTGTCGTAGGTGCGGTAGGTTTCAATTTTTCCTGAACTCTGACGGGTTACAACGTATTCGCCTACTTCTGCCATTTTGCCATCACCGAACTCTTTAACGATACGGCGACCGAATTCATGGGTTGTCCAGTTGGGGTCATACTGAAATCCTTTGAGTTCTGCAATTTCGCGAAGTGAACCCTTAACGTTGTCATAGATTTTGCAGACGCGTACGCTGCCACTGTCTTCGATCGTGATGATGTATTCACCTGAAATGGCTGATTTCTTTGCCATGATATTAGTAATAACGATAGTAGGCCATCGAATTGCCGCATTGCCGGGGTCAGCGGATTTTTACGGTGGGTGAGTGCATAGATTAAGAGTATAGTGTTAACTTTGCAAAATGAAACCAGACCAACTACTCAGAGCAATCCTACCCGAGGTTTTGATAG
>JAAVGE010000053.1 GCA_014800385.1 Bacteroidales bacterium | reverse complement strand
TTATTTGTTAGAATAACACTTAGAAAATCATATTGATTAAAGAATATTTGATATTTTGACCAAGATTAGTAGCATCCCTACACTCTTGACAACCAACATATTAGCCCTATAGGACTGCTCCATAGAGCAGCCGCATAATCCTGTATACGGCGAGGTTTCGCCTAATTGATGCAGCCTGTATAGTACGTTCATGGAGAGTGTTGTAAATTCGACGGATGCTCCAGGGAGCATCCCTACACTCTTGACAATCAATACATTAGCCCTGTAGGGCTGCTCCATGGAGCAGCCGCATAATCCTGTTCACAGCGAGGTTTCGCTTATTTTGACACGCTCTCCCCACCCTGCTTCACGACCGAATGCGGCTCTCAGAGTCTGTCCACTTTGCATATCCGGCAGGAAATTTGTAATTTTGCATAACACTTCCATGGGTGCTATTATAATAATGAGATACACACATATATTAATATGAGGTATAATAAAGATAAGGTTATCGGGTTTTTCTGGCAACATTTTCTTTTGCTGCTGTCGATGTTTTTCATGACGCTTGGCGTTGCGCTGTGCGTTCGGTCGAATTTGGGTAGCGGAGTGATTTCCTCTCTTCCCATGTCATTCAGCATTGCCGGCGAGGCAGGGATTGTGCCCGGTCTGACCATCGGGTGCTACACTTATATCATGAACTTCATTCTGGTGGGGGCTCAGATAGCGGTGCTTCGCCGCAGGTTTGAGCCTATTCAGTTATTCCAACTTTTGGTGGGGTTCGTGTTCGGATTTTTCCTTGACCTGAACATGCTGCTTACCTCATATTTATCCACCTACCAGAGCCTGACGGCTCAGATTATCGCCCAGTTGGCGGGGGCTACCGTGCTGGGTTGCGCGGTGGCAATCGAAATACGATGCGGGTCAATCACCATGCCGGGCGAAGGGATCCAGGTTGCCATAGCCCGTGTCACCGGCAAGCCGTTTCCCATCGTGAAGATGATGGTCGACACCACCCTGGTTATATTGGCCGTGATCTCGGGATATTGCTTTTTCGGGGTATGGCCATGGACGGTTGTGGGACCGGGCACACTGTTTGCCATGTTCTACGTGGGATATGTAGTGAAACTTGTCAACCCGCACCTCGGACGGTTCGACCGGGTGCTTGACTATCGCCCCGGATTCCGCCGTTACATCTATGGACTGGCACGCTATATCTATCCCAAAAAAGAGTGGTGACAAGCGATAGCACACAGCAAAAAGAACTTAGAGAGTGTTTGAATTTTTGAATAAAAATTTTATATACTCTGCTTTTAAGGATCTTTTTGGCGATTAATCAGATTTTCTTACACACGGATTTATTTCGCTTCGCTCTAACTCACGGATAAAACGGATTTTCACGGATCTTTCCTTGCTCTACATTAAAATCCGTGTTTATCTGTTCTAATCTGTGACTGCGGGCGCAGCAACGCTAAAATCTGTGTGTTTTATTCCTTTTTAATCTCTTTCATGATATTGGTTTATGACACGATTAATCAATTTCTCACACACGGATTTTTTCGCTTCGCTCTAATTCTCGGATAAAACGGATTTTCACGGATCTTTTTGGCGATTTTTGCCAAGTATCCAATTTGCAAAACTCATCCAAAAATATCCTCAAAATCATTCGCACATAGATTCAAACACACTCTTAAACTACCCCTTCGTAGTTGCATTTTCTTTCATTTGCAAACTTTTTTTCATAATTATCCTTGAAAAAATTTGCCTAAACAACAAAGAATGAGTATATTTGCATACCAAAACCCTTTTATCATCACAAACGGATACCATCCAAAAGAAATATTTCTTTCCTATAGACTACCAAATTGATTATCAATATTTTTAGTTCTAATAAATTCAAATCTTTTACTAACATCCAATCATTATGAAAAGAAGACTTTCTTTTAAAACCATTGGGCTATTGTTGGTACTGCTGACCTCCGTGGCGTGGGCCTCAACGGGGGGGGGTATAACCCTCTGAATATCAGCACATTAAGCGCCAGCACAACATCCTACCAGATTAAGGTTCCCGAAGGACAGGTCTCATCAGTGCTTTACAGCACCAGTTCCCAATCCAACATTGTGGCACCCTACGAAACGGTCGATGGCTACCGCATCTATTCGGTTGAAGCCGATCAGTCACCCACCAGTTTCTACATCACTCCCGCTTCTACCTACGGTATCAGAAGCGTTACGGATGAAAAAGGAAAAACATACACCAGCGCACCGCGCAAAACACGTCTCTACGCATCACAAATGACCACAGGTGTTCCTGTAACAGTCAACATTGACCAACTCAGCAACATCCTGACCGGCACACTCGTTGTGAAGATCCTTGATGAAGACACATCACCCTTCCACATAACAGTGTCAACCGGCTCCTACTCTCTTGACGTACACAGCGGCAACCAGAGCGGCAACACATGGACCGTACAGTATGACCCCCTCACAGAGGGTGACTGGTCGGCCTACCGCAGTGACTCTAAGATCATCAATTTCGCGAGAATCGACGGTGAACGATGCAAAAGTTCCAATATTGCGGTTCCCACCGAAACGGGCAGTTACGTTTTCCGTTCACATCGCGGAGCAGATCTGACCGGCAAGTCGGGTGAACATATACTCAAACTGTCAACCGATTATCCCGAACTTGATGTACCCCTGACATTCGAATATGAGCAGGAGGGTGGTAACGAAACCAACCCCGAATATCTCACCAAAATGATTCGCAGTGTCACCATCAACGGCACCCAGTTGACCGACAAGTCATGGCAGGCGCCCGGTTTCACCGTGAAGAACGGTTCTACCGTAATCGTGGAAATCAGCCCTCAGGTACAGGGCACATGGGAATGGAAAGGGTCATGGTTCAACGGCACTCAACTGGCATCATCACGCACCACCTGCTATGTTGAAACAGATGAGCCCAACGATGTACAGACATATAAAATAAAAGGTCTGCTCAACAGCCCCTGGCGTTTCAAAATCATCACCGAAGGTGACTACAGCAAATACCGCTACACCCTCGACGGCAGCAGTCAGGTATACTCCCTTGAATCAAACGCCCATGTTGGTCAGGGTGAGGATTACACCGCACCTGTAATCAAACCTTATTATGACAACACCGGCGCCACCACCAAACTCTACCGTATTGACGCCGTGACCGTAAATGGCAAAAAGGTAGCACTTGATGCCAACCGCGGTTACACTCCCTCCGTAATGGATGAGGAGATAACCATCATCCCCGAAGAATATCTCCGTAACACACCCATCGCTATTGAGTGTGAACCTGCCGAAGGAAAATCATCCTACGACATCGTCCTGGATCCCTACGGTCTGATGTGCACTACCGTAACCTTGCAGAAAGGGGCGAACACCGTCTATGTCAATCTTGAAGAAGATGGAGGTCTGGATCTCGGTGATTACAATGGAGCAATGTTCATCAACAAGAGCAAAGCGTATGCCTGGGACGTTGTTGCCACAGAAGGTTATCACACATATAGCGCATTTGGATTGGAGCGATTGAAAAATGCCAAATCAGTGAAGGTTTATGGCTACTATGTTCCAACCAACGTGATTCAGTATCAAACAGACAACGGCATCAAATATACCGCTTACCATGACGGAGAAGAAGTTTCTACCGACAAAATGGAAAACGGTCCCTATCATACCTTGGGAGATGCAACCTATGAAGTATTGGAGACAACAAAGGTAAAGATTGTCCCCGAAATTAAAAGTGGTCTTGTAATTGACAATACAGAATTTGATCCCACATTGTTCTTTGAGCAGGAAGCAAACGGCGAATTTAATTTCGATATGTCACGTCCTCGCTTAGTCAATCTGCACTACGACACAAAAATCACCATTAACTGTGCTAAGAACTACGAACTTGTGACTTACGCCCTAAGCACCGACTACTACCCTTACCCTGGATCATACTATAAATCTAACGCCATAACCGACGCAGCCACCATGGCATCAGTGGAGGAGCATCCTCGTTTGATATACAAGTCAGACAGCGACCAATACAGCATGTTGATCAAGTTGTCAGATGAGAATTACACTTTGTCATATACTACCAGCCGCAATCCTTATTACGAAATTGAGGCGGTAAAAGACCCGATATCACAGTCTTATACTATAGAGGATATCTATCCCGGCGATGTCATCACATTGAAAGTTGAAGAGAAAAAGACCCAAACCTGGACTGTACGTGTGTTCCCCCCCAAATCGCTCAATCTGAAAGAGAAAACCATTGGAGATGCTAACTATGTAAATGCTGCAGGAGAAACTGTTGCGTCTCCGTTCAAACTGGCTTATAAAGATCCTGATAAAAGCAACGTGGAGTTCATAACACTGAACTATGGATTGAACAGTATTGAACTTGCCGAAAATATGGAACGTGTTAGTGTTGGATCTCTGAAAGCGCCCACGTATAGTGGAGGCTGGGAGGATTATACCGAGCCCCCCTATTCTGCTACAATATATACTTACTCCGCAGACAATTACGGCTATTATAAAGACTGGAGAACCTTATCAGATTCGTACAATTATTATACTTGGCAGTCTTATTATTCATCCGAGATTCCACCTATCACAATTAAGCCATCTGATGAATACTATTATAACGGATATAACTTCACCGAAGGGTATACATACGGCTATACTATATATAGTCCCGGTATGGAACCTTACAAATGCACCGAAATGATGGGAGACTCTTTCGGAATATTTAAAGGACAGTCCATCAAGATTATACCGAGCGATGATCGGTGCATCGGATCTTTCGTCATCAGAAAGTACTCCAACTGGGGAAGCGACTATGAGGATCTATATACATTCTATCCCGATGCAGACGGAATATTCCGTATGTCAATCCCTGATTTCGAGGATACGACTGATCTGAGTGAGTATATTCAATTTGAACCTGTAGAAGGTGAAATGAATGTTACATTCAATTTTGACGACAGTAAATCCAGTATTGCTGTAAAAGACCAGAATAATACATCGTATACCCCCTCATCAGGCACACCTCAAACCATGGCACTCTCAAAGAAGTTGACCATAACATGTAGTGATCCCAACAGCATTATTTCAAAGGTAGTTGATAAAGTTTCTGGCATGACACTTGCTGTTGGTACAGGAGGTGTTGTCACCGGAATTCAACCCGACATGGAACTTGAAGTTACTTTCGAAACACGCGAAAGGAACAAGAAAGTGAAATTTGTCACTAACGGATCCTTTACGACTAATAACCAGGTGACACTTGCCAAGGGTACTAAGTTTGAAAAAATTGTCAAACTTGCATCAAATTCATCAACAGATGTTTCTTTCAGTGATGAGGACCTTCCGTTAGAAACCAATATCCGCGGTTATAAGACAACTTCCCGCACGTACTACAATGCATATATTTTCCACAACGACCAACTCCTTTCCACTACCCGTCAGCAGATCAATATCCTTAACAACGTCATGGACGGTGATGTTATCCGATATAGTGACGCTTCAACTACCCGCAACGTGAAATATACTGTTGAGGAAGGATTACATGTCAATATCACTCATGACGGTCGTAAGATCTCAGACACCTTCACCGAAGGTACAGTTCCCAATGGAACAATGATTAAGATTGAGGAAAACACCGAACTTAATAAAGACGGTTATGAAGTTCTTCGCAACGGTACAGCGCTCTCCGCTACTCTACTCGCAAACGGCTTCGCTGCTTCACTCCCTGACGAGGAAGTCGTTGTCCGCAGAACCTACAACACTCTGACCGTGAATGCTAAAGAGGGTACAGACCTGACTAAAGTGCTGGTTTACGATGACCACGGCAACCAATACACTCTGACTGCAGGTAGCAACACACTTACTCTCCCCTCACGTGTTGAGACACTCACTCTGCTTACCGCCGATGAGTTAAGTTACGTGTCGGAAGCAGTTTCTGAACCTGCCATGTCATTCGATCCCAAACGTGGTCAACTGACAGGTCTAACTACCGGCACCGTGACTCTCGCAGTCAAGAATGTTGTCCGCGACAATGAGGCAGTGGTTTATATCCATGAGGCAGAACTCAACGGATCATCTGTTGTACTGGCCGACAACTCAGTAATTCAGTCAGGCGCTACATTCGATGCCGGTCGCCACACTGTAAAATATGGTGATGAAGACCTCCCCGTAGTGTTCCGTCTCCCCGAAGGATTCGCTGAAACAGCAGTGAACCCCGAAAATCCTGCTGCCGTTTACGTCAACGGTAATAAGATTGACTACTCTGCTGAAGCCAACGGTTATGTTCTTCCTGAAGAAGCGTTCACCGATGAAAATCATCAGGCTGTTGTCAAAGCGTTCGAGTCTGAACCTGTGAGACCCAACGTCATATTCCTTGTGGAAGATGGCATCACCTTCTCAGCCGTAGGAGATGACAATGACGAAGATGTTATCGACAACGACACCGCCGAAGGCAACTTCCTCCCCGGCACCGAACTCCACATCACAGCCAAATCCGACAAAGAGGGTGAAATAATCCAGATTGTCGTGGCAAACGAAGTTGTTGAAGAAGGCACTGAAATCGACTATGAACTGTTCATCAGCAATTACGACCAGATGGTCAAACTGCAGCACAAGAAGTATCCCACCAAAGTTACCTACTCAGCCGGCGAAGGTGTGACCTTTACCGCTACCGCTGCCGACTATACTCCGGCTACTGCATCAGGCGTGAAAGAATATCTGTCAGGCACCGTGGTAACCCTCAAAGCCTCAACCTCACTTGCCGACCGCTTCGTAGAAGTGACCATCGGCGATGAAGTGGTTGCATTTGACAAGAATGTTGAATACATGTTCACCGTTCGTGACGACGACTTCACCGTGGCTATCAATGCCGTGACCTTTGACCGTGACAAGTTCATGCAGGTTTATGTCGATGAAGAAAATGGTGTTGAAGCAGGCTTGATCCTGAGTCAGGGTAAAGCGACCGAGAAAGAGATTACCCTCAAAAACGGTTATCAGGAACTCTACTATCATGTAGACGACCTTCCCCTTGCCTTCCGCAACATTCTCGATGTCACCACACCTCTTACAGTTTATGTCAACGGTACGGAAATCAACTACACCGAAGGAGTAGGCTATGAGTTCCCCACCGAACTGGAAGAGAAATCGGTTGTGAAGATCTATGCCGAGACTCAGCCCGAAATCAACATCAACTACACCATCGTTGTTGAAGGCTACGACATAGCGGTTAAGCATGACCGTGTGACCGACGTGGATCTCACTCAGAAAAACCATGTTGTTCTTCCCGGCACTGAAATCGCACTGACAGTAAGTGTTCCCGAAGTGCAGACCATGAATGCCCGCAAGCGCGAAAAGGCTGACGACAAACTGCCTGTCATCACCATCAACAGCAAGAAACTGCAGCCTGAAGAAGATGGCACCTACCTCTATAAGGTGACTTCCGACGATGTGGACCGTGGTGTGAACGTTGAAGTGACACCCGGCGACGTCACCACCTCAGTCGATGCAATCTTCGCTGACGGCAAAGATGTTGATGTGTTCGACATCAAGGGTGTGCTGATTATCCGCAAGGCTACACGCGAGGATCTCAAGCACCTCGAACCCGGTGTATACGTTATTGACGGCAAAAAATATCTGCTTAAATAATACCACTCACTACTCGCTCTATCACTCCTCATAACCCATTGAGTGGTAATCCTGAAAGAGGGGACTTCGTTGGTCGAAGTCCCCTTTTCTTGCTTTACTTTACAATCCGTGTTTATCTGTCCTAATCTGTGACTGCGGGCGCAGCAACGCAAATAAATCTGTGTGTTTTATTCCTTTTTAAATCACTTTCCGGATGGTGGGCCTATAAACAGATTAATCAGATTTTCTTACACACGGATTTTTTCGCTTCGCTCTAATTCTCGGATAAAACGGATTTTCACGGATCTTTGCTTGCTTTATATTAAAATCCGTGTTTATCTGTTCCAATCTGTGATTGCGGGCGCAGCAACGCAAAAAATCTGTGTGTTT
>JAAVGE010000052.1 GCA_014800385.1 Bacteroidales bacterium | reverse complement strand
TGCATCCTCGGCCTCCATCTCATCGCGGAGTATCCGGCAGGCCACGTAATGCAGTTTTTCCCGCACAAGGGCGAATGTTCCTATTAGCGTTTCAGTTCCCATACACCCATAATACAACCGTAACCGTGAAACGTAACCTCACAAAATAAAAAAATTAGCGGAACCGTAATGACAAATCCGATTCCGCAAATTTCTATAATATTTGGGGGCTATTATAACTGTTCAATATTAGGAACGGGACCGTACTCATTTTCAACAGGATCACTTTCCTTAATGAACCATATTATAAGTACAATCGGACCTATACAGCATGCAAAACTCAGCAGCCACCACCAACCGCTTTTGCCTATATCATGCAGACGACGGACAGCCAGACCGAGTGACGGCAGGAAAAGTGCAAGTTCAATGATACCACAAATGAATGTAAAAACATTTGGATCATCGCTACCGGTAAAACCTTGCATAAAACCACTTGCAAAACTGAATGGGAAAATAATGATCATAGTGAACAGTGCGAACCACCAGTATTCCGAGCGTGATGCACGTCCTTCAAAGTTGCAATAGTTTTGAAAGGCACGTTTGATAGCCTCGCCGAACGAAACCTGACGCTGAACGTAGTTCGGTCCCTGAGGAGGGAACGGAGATTGATTAAACCCATTGTCATAGCCGGGATAACCGCTGTTGAAATTCTCTTCCATGATTTTGATTATTTGATATGATATAATTATTCTATTACGTTACCTCATTACTTCCATCGGCATTGCGGTAATGGCAATACAATGCAAATATAAACAAATATTTTCAGAATTTAACAACCGTAGATAAAATAATATTTTGACATCATTGATAATGGTTGGATTTAATTGCTTTTAGCATAAAGAGAAATTTTGGATGGATAAACCACAACCGAGCCATACTCACAACATTGACTGCGAAAAGTTCCCCACAGTTACTCTTTCTCGCTCAGCATAAGTGTAGTGTGATAAATATTCCAGTTATATTTACATTTATGTAAAACTTTTTTTATATCTTTGCGTTGTCATTATAAATGCAAGGTATTATGTGCGAAGTAGAACTCCTTTTGGTAAACAGCAGCGAAAGTTGCACCATGTACACAATTCAATTCTTGTCTGATGAACAAAGCGAATTTGAGAAATTCGTATCCAAATTCAGACAAAACGCTGAACTGAATCCTGATTTTCAGGCTATCATGCGTTTTGTAGAACAGATTTTATCTAATGGAGCATTGGAGAGATACTTCCGCAGAGAGGGCAAGATGAATGATTCTGTTGTCGCCCTCCCTGTTCTGAAATCAAAACTCCGTTTATATTGCCTTCGCTTGACAGATAGAATCCTGATACTCGGCAACGGAGATGTCAAACGTAGCCGCACTTACGAAGAAGACGATACGCTTCAAGGTTACGTCATTGATTTGCAGAACTTTGAGCGAATACTCAAACAGGAAGTCCATGCCGGCAACGTGGAGATTACAGAAAAAGAGATACTGACTGATAAAACTTTTGAAGTATGAGAACTGCAAACATATCGTTACAGGAGATTTTTAACGAGATCCCGGTTGAGAAACGCGAGGAAACCCGCCTTTCTTTTGCAATTTCAAATCGAATTGCCGCTCTTATGCAAGAAAGAGGACTTAACAAAAGGCAGTTTGCAAAGGCTCTCAGCAAGCGTCCTAACGAAATTACACGATGGTTGAGCGGGGAGCATAATTTTACCATCTCAACACTCGCCATGCTGTCGACTTTCTTTGGCAAGCCGATTATAAACGTATGATATGAACAACTACGAGATTTTATTTTACAGGCTTAAGGGTATTCTTTCAGTCATTAAAGAGAAAGAAAAGCAATCATTTGTCAGAGGTGAAAACTATAATATTTTTGATATTATCGGAATATCAAAATAGGCGCAGCCTCGCCGTATACAGGATTATGCGGCTGCTCCAGGGAGCAGCCCTACAAGGCTAATACGTTGGCTGTCAAGGGTATATGGATGCTACATGGAGCATCCGCCGATTATACATCACTGTCCATGAACATACAATACATAAAAAAAATACGGGCTGCAAATTGATGCAGCCCGTATTTTTTATCTTACTCCTACTTGGAGTGTTGATATTCGATTGCCGCTTTCACGAAACTGACGAAGATGGGGTTGGGTGAAAGGACTGTGCTGGAGTATTCGGGATGATACTGGGTGCCGATGAACCAGCGGTGGTCAGGGAGTTCTACCACTTCAACCAGATGGGTTGTCGGATTCTCTCCTACACACTGCATGCCGGCTTGCTCGAAGCGTTCACGATATTCGTTGTTGAATTCGAAACGGTGGCGGTGACGCTCGCTGACCTCGGTTTTGCCGTAGGCTTCGGCAGCACGTGAGCCCGGGCGGAGGGTGCAGTCGAAGGCTCCCAGTCGCATGGTGCCTCCAAGGTTGGATATTGATTTCTGAGCCTCCATGAGGTCGATGACGTTGTATGGGGTCTTTGTGTCCATCTCTGTTGAGTTGGCATCGGTCATGCCGAGCACATTGCGTGCAAATTCGATGACCATACACTGCATGCCGAGACATATACCGAAGGTGGGCACATCATTTTCACGACACCATTTCAAGGCCACGAATTTGCCGTCGATGCCGCGGTGACCGAATCCGGGGGCTATGACAACACCATCCATGGGGCGGAGTGTTTCCTCTACATTTTCTTCGGTGAGTTTTTCGGAATGGATGAACTTGAGGTTTAGTTTATGGTCATTGACGGTGGCTGCCTGAAACAGTGCCTCGTTGATACTCTTGTAGGCATCCTGAAGTTCAACGTATTTCCCTACCAGACCGATGGTTACGGTTTCGGTGGCGCGGTTCATCTTTTCGAGGAAATGCATCCACGGTTTCATGTGGGGTTCACCCTCAACGGGCACACCACATTTGCGGAGCACCAGTTCGTCAAGGTGCTGCTCATGCATCTTGATGGGCACCTCATAGATGGAGGGAACATCGATAGACTGGATAACGGCATCGGGCGACACATTGCAGAACTGCGCTATCTTGCGACGCATTTCGGGGAGTATCTCTTTCTCCGTACGCAGAACAAGGATGTCAGGCTGGATACCAACCTCCTGCAACTGCTTCACGGAGTGTTGGGTGGGCTTGGTTTTCAGTTCTTTTGCTGCAGCGATGTAAGGCACGTATGTCAGATGGATGCAGATGCAATTCTGCCCTAATTCCCATCGCAACTGACGCACACTCTCGATGAACGGGAGCGACTCGATGTCGCCTACGGTTCCACCGATTTCGGTGATGATGAAGTCAAAGTTTCCGGTGTTGCCGAGCAACCGCACATTGCGTTTTATCTCATCAGTGATATGAGGTATGATCTGTACGGTTTTACCCAGATAGTCACCACGGCGTTCCTTGTCTATGACGTTCTGGTAAATCCGGCCTGTTGTGATGTTGTTGGCACGCGTGGTCTGAGTGTTGGTGAATCGCTCGTAATGACCTAAGTCAAGGTCGGCCTCGTGACCGTCGACGGTTACGTAACATTCTCCATGTTCGTAGGGGTTGAGTGTGCCGGGGTCAATGTTGATATACGGGTCAAACTTCTGGATTGTCACTCTGAAGCCGCGTGCTTTGAGCAACGATGCCAATGATGCTGAAATAATACCTTTGCCGAGCGACGAAACAACGCCACCGGTAACGAAAATATATTTTGGTTCCACGTCAGTAAATTTTATTTGTGGTCCTCGGCCCAGGCTTCATCAGGATGATAGGATGTGCCGTCAAAACAGTGAGTACACAGATTGCATTTGGGTAGACCGATGCTTTCAACAAGATGTTCCAGTTTGCTGAAACGGAGCGACGACAGTTCCAACTGACGCGCTATTTCGTCAACCATGCGGTTATATTCGGGCGAATCAGTGGTGGCATATTCCTTGAGTTTGGCGGTGTGGTCACCTTCAAAATCCTGGATTATGCGGCGTGTGATCAGTTCCAGATCGCTCTTTGACGATGTGAACCCGATGAAGGGACATCCGTAGATGAGCGGGGGACATGAGATGCGTGCGTGAACCTTCTTGGCGCCACACTCGTAGAAAGTGCGGACATTGTCGCGCAACTGGGTTCCGCGGACAATGGAGTCATCGCAGAACACCACGCTGTTGCCGGCGAGGATTGCCCGGTTAGGGATAAGTTTCATTCTCGCCACAAGGTCGCGACGGCTCTGGTTGGAGGGTGTGAAACTGCGGGGCCAGGTGGGGGTATATTTCAGTACGGCACGCTTGTAGGGGATGCCGCTGCCATGTGAAAAGCCGAGGGCATGACCCACGCCGGAGTCAGGGATACCGCACACGCAGTCAGCCTCGATGGGATCCTCTTCACCCATCTTTTTGCCGGCGATTTCGCGCACATATTCCACGTTAACCCCTTCATAGTCGCTGGCGGGGAAACCGTAGTACACCCACAGGAATGAACATATCTGGCAACGTTTGGCAGGTTTCTGCAACTGTTCGATGCCGTCGGCAGTAAGACGGACTATTTCGCCGGGACCGACATCACGCAGAATTTCGTAGCCGAGATTGGGGAATGACGATGTTTCGCTGGCGGCGGCATATCCGAAATCGCTCTTTCCGATAACGATTGGAGTACGTCCGAGATAGTCACGCGCCGCGATGATACCGTTTTCTGTCAGTATCAGCATCGAGCATGAGCCCTTTATATTTTTATAAACCAGATTGATCCCTTCAACGAAATCCTTACCCATGTTAATCAGCAGGGCAACGAGTTCGGTCTGGTTGATTTTGTTGGCCGACAACTCGCTGAAGTGCATTTTATGTTTAAGGAGTTCATCTGCAATATCCCTGATGTTCTGTATCTTTGCAACAGTGACCACGGCATATCGACCGAGGTGGGAATTTACAATGATTGGTTGTGGATCAGTGTCGGAAACCACGCCGAGACCCTGATTACCTACAAATTTGTGGAGTTCATCCTCAAACTTTGACCGGAAATAGTCTCTTTCAATGCTGTGGATTGTTCGGTTGAAACCCTCTTCGGGGTCGAAAGTCACCAGACCGGCTCTTTTTGTGCCGAGGTGTGAGTTGTAGTCCGTGCCGTAGAATAACTCGTTGACACATGGACGTTTAGAAATTGTTCCAAAGAAACCTCCCATAATGGATATATATATATATTATTATGGAATGCAAAGGTACGGATTTTTATGGAATATATTCATTTTTCCATCGTTTTTTTATCAACATTTTTTCCGCCGGGACATCAGTTTTTATCCAATAATATATCTGTTAGGAAGATATCCGAATTTACGAAACAATGATTACACCCTGCCGGTCAGTTCCTTGCGTTCAATGAGGTTTGCGGCTACGGTGTCGGCTGTCTGGACCAAACCGACAAGGGGATAAAGGTCGCGTGCTTTATTGATCGATCCTACCATTTCCGAACTCTGGAAAGGGAGATCCCATGCCCCCATGTGCCAGCGGATTGCGCATATCTCATCGTCGTTCAACAGCAGACCGGAACTGAGCAGGAGTATGACAGATTTCTCACCATGTCCGACGGGCAGGTCGGAATAATCTATATTGTAGTCCTCAACGGTTTCCCACATGCCGATTTCATTTTTCACCTTGCGGCTCACGCGGCGGTAGATACGTGATTTGCACACATCGTGCAGCAGAGTGGCTATGGCGATACTGTCATCGGATATTTTCTCCATCACGTCGCCGCGAGTGGACATCAGTCCTTGCTTGAGCGTCATTGCGGCATGGTAAACATTGAGCGAGTGTTCCAGCAGTCCGCCGGGATAGCATTGATGGTTTTTCTTTGATGCGGGTGCCTCGAAAAATCCCCATGCCTCAAGATCCTCTATCACATAGTCAATGCCGTCACGTTCGGTGGCTTTCAGTATGCTTATGAATTCTTCTTTTTTGGTCATATCATCTATTATTAATAAGGAGTCACACCACCGCCGGAACCGGCTTGCAGGTGTGACTCCCGATTATTTTAAATCCGAGGTGAATTATTCTGCGATTTTCGCTTTGAGGAACTCACGGTTCAGACGAGCGATGTTGCTCAGAGAGATGTTCTTGGGACATTCAGCGGCACATGCACCTGTGTTGGTACAGTTACCGAAGCCGAGTTCATCCATCTTAGCCACCATTGCGCGGGCACGGCGTGCGCGTTCAACCTGACCCTGGGGCAGGAGAGCGAACTGGCTTACCTTGGCAGAAACGAAGAGCATTGCAGAACCGTTTTTGCAGGCAGCGACACAAGCGCCGCAGCCGATACAGGTTGCTGAGTCCATAGCCTCGTCAGCGATTTCCTTGCTGATGGGGGTAGCGTTAGCATCGGGTGCACCACCGCAGTTGAACGATACGTAACCGCCGGCCTGCTGGATTTTATCAAATGCGTTACGGTCAACCATAAGGTCGCGGATCACGGGGAAAGCGGCTGAACGCCAGGGTTCGATGGTGATGGTGTCCTCGTTGTTGAACTTACGCATGTGAAGTTGGCAGGTAGTGATACCCTGAACAGGACCGTGGGGGTGACCGTTGATGTAGAGTGAACACATACCGCAGATACCTTCGCGGCAGTCGCTATCAAAAACTACGGGTTCCTCACCCTTTTCAACGAGTTGCTGGTTGAGCATGTCGAGCATTTCGAGGAAAGAGGTACCGGTTGAGACGTTCTCCACGCGGTAGTTCTGGAAAGAGCCCTTTTCTTTAGGACCACGCTGACGCCAGATTTTCAGATTTACGTTGATATTTTTTTCCATTGTGGTAATTCTCTAAAGATTATGACTTGTAGTTACGGGTTTGAACCTGAATAGCCTCATATTTGAGGTTTTCTTTCAGCAGGATGGGCTTAGCACCTTCGCCGGTGTATTTCCAGCAACTTACATACATGTAGTCTTTGTCGTTACGTGCTGCCTCACCGTCGGCTGTCTGATATTCTTCGCGGAAGTGAGCACCGCATGATTCGTTACGGTTGAGGGCGTCGATAGCCATCATCTTACACATAACGAGGAAGTCTTCCAGACGGAGTGCTTTTTCAAGTTCGGTGTTCATGGTGTCGGCAGAACCTACGATGCGGAGGTCAGAGTAGAACTCTTTGCGAACCTCTTCAATTTCGTCGATAGCCTTAACCAGACCCTGGAGGGTACGACCCATACCAACGAGTTCCCACATCACGTGACCCAGTTTCTTGTGGAGTTCATCGGGTGATTTTGTACCCTTGATGTTCATCAGTTTCTGGATACGTTCGCGAACTTCTTTCTCAGCCTTGTCGAATTCGGGGGTGTCAGTGGTGAACTTTGGCACCTTGATCTGGTCGCTGAGGTAGTTCTGCATGGTGTAGGGAAGCACGAAGTAGCCGTCAGCCAGACCCTGCATGAGGGCAGATGCGCCGAGACGGTTACCACCGTGGTCAGAGAAGTTACATTCACCGATTGCGAACAGACCCTTGATTGAGGTCTGGAGTTCGTAGTCAACCCAGATACCGCCCATGGTGTAGTGGCTTGCGGGGAAGATCATCATGGGTGTTTCGTAGGGGTTGTCATCGGAAATCATCTGATACATGTCGAAGAGGTTGCCGTAGCGGTCGCGTACTGCTGCCTCGCCGTCACGTTCGATGGCATATTTGAAGTCGAGATAAACTGCGTTACCGGTACCTACACCGTAGCCTGCGTCGCAACGTTCCTTGGCGGCACGTGATGCGATGTCACGGGGACAGAGGTTACCGAAGGCGGGATAGCGGCGTTCCAGATAGAAGTCGCGGTCTTCGTCGGGGATGTCGGTAGGACGTTTTTTGCCGGCGCGGATGGCTTCGGCATCTTCTTTTTTCTTGGGTACCCAGATACGACCGTCGTTACGGAGTGACTCACTCATAAGGGTAAGTTTTGACTGGTCTTCACCGTGAACGGGGATACAGGTGGGGTGAATCTGAGTGAAGGCGAGGTTGGCCAGATATGCACCTTTCTTGAACACCTGGATTGCAGCCGAACCGTTGCAACCCATAGCGTTGGTTGAAAGGAAGAATGCACGACCGTAACCACCGGTGGCGAGAACTACAGCGTGGGCTGCGTAGCGTTCGATTTCGCCGGTGATGAGGTTACGAACGATGATACCGCGTGCGCGACCGTCGATAATAACCAGGTCAAGCATTTCGCGACGGTTGTAACTCTTAACCTTGCCTTTTTCAATCTGGCGGTTCAGTGAAGCGTAAGCGCCGAGCAGAAGTTGCTGACCGGTCTGACCTTTGGCATAGAATGTACGTGACACCTGTGCGCCACCGAATGAACGGTTAGCCAGCAGACCGCCGTATTCGCGGGCGAAGGGAACGCCCTGCTGAACACACTGGTCAATGATGTTGTTTGACACCTCAGCCAGACGGTAAACGTTGGCTTCGCGGGCACGGAAGTCTCCACCTTTCACTGTGTCGTAGAACAGACGGTAAACCGAGTCACCATCGTTCTGATAGTCCTTAGCGGCATTGATACCACCCTGAGCGGCGATAGAGTGAGCGCGGCGGGGTGAGTCCTGAATGCACATGTTGATTACGTTGAATCCGAGTTCAGCGAGGGTAGATGCTGCTGAAGCACCTGCCAGACCGGTACCAACAACGATTACGTCGAGGTGACGTTTGTTAGCGGGGTTCACCAGTTTCTGATGAGCCTTATAGTTAGTCCACTTTTCAGCGACGGGACCTTCGGGGATTTTTGAATCAATCTGGAATTCGGGTAAAGCCGATGATTCGATGTCGGCATAATCCTTCATGATGGGAGTAGAATCGATCATCCCTTCCAGTTTCTTGTAGTCAGCCATATCGATTATTTATTTTCAGATTCAACAATTTCTTTACATTTGCCGCAGCATGAGTCACCTTCGGCAACACATTTGCCACAACATTCGCCTGCAGCACATGAGTCGCCCTGACAGCATGTGTTTTCAGCGCAACATCCTTCAGCCTGCTGGCAGCAAGGAGCAACTTCGCCTGCGCAGCAGGGAGCAACTTCGCCTTCTTCGAGGGCGATGGCTGCCTGCATCTCTTCATACTGTTCCTGAAGAACGGGGCAGTTCAGGTAGGTCTGGTTCTTGGCATTGACAGTGAATACTACTGCTTCAGCGATGAACAGCAGAACAACGATTGAAGTCCACCAGTTGGCGATGCATTTCAGACGGTTGAACCATACACGACCGTTCCAACCGCATGACTGGAACATTGACCAGAAACCGTGGGTCATGTGGAACCACAGAGCGATGAAGCCGATCAGATAGATGGGGAGGGTGTACCACTCGCCGAAAGCCATCTGAAGGAACAGAGTGCCGGCTGCAGGGGGAACGACCTTACCACATTCGCAAGTCACCAGATTGCCGGTGATTTCAGCGAACTGCATCTTGTACCAGAACTGGATGCCGTGGATGGCAAGGAATGCCAGGATCACGATACCGAGAACAAGCATGTTCTGTGACGCCCATTCAACCTGCGGGGGTTTGGAAGTCACGGCATAACGGTCGTTGCCGCGTGCCTTGCGGTTCTGGAGTGTAAGCCAGAAAGCATAGATAATGTGAAGAAGGAATCCGGCTGCAAGAACCATTGTGCCGATCAGGGCATACCAGTTTGCACCAAGGAACTCACAGATGCAGTTATAAGCGGCGGGCCAGAAGATGGCAACGCTGTTCATAACGCAGTGGAACGTAACGAATAGGACAAGGAAGGCGCCGGTGAGGCACATGATGAACTTCCTGCCTATGGATGAGTTAAATAACCACATAAAAGTTAATAGTTAAAATTATTAATGATTTGATTTATGTTCAGTTCCTGCAAAATTAAGATTTTTAAGCCGTTTTTACAACTATTAAGGAAAAATTTCTTTAGAAAAAATCATTTTTCCCTCCTTTTTCACCAATTCCCTCCCTATTTCATGGTATCACAGTCCATCGGAACATACCCTATTCTGACTACATGGCATGGTCAGATGACTTGTGTCGGGAAAATCCATGTCCACATTATTTATATATAATGGAACAGATAGATCCGATAAATTGAACAACGACACCTTTATGCGAGATGCGTATGAAGTTATTAAAATATGTCAGGCGCTGAGTGCAAATGCGAAAGCACCTACACAGATGACCTATTATGACACACCGCCGTGTAGTCTCCTCAGGGTCACACCGAGCCCATCACTTATAACCATGAATTGCTCGCTATTTTCACTTTTTTATTCAATATATCCACTGTACTGGATAAAAAACATACTATTTTATCCAGTACAGCGAATTTATTGGATAAAATTGATTATCTTTGCTGTCTAATATGACTGCGAAATGAAAAATATAATCCTCAATCAAAGGGCTGAACGCGATGAACTGATGGCCCGTCCCTATCAGCAGCGAGACACCAGATATAATTTTGATGAATTACTCGCAAATCCGTTAATCAAATTGATTACGGGTCCTCGTCGCGTCGGTAAGTCGGTGTTTGCTTTGCTCATGTTGCAGGGTACGAACTTCGCATATCTCAACTTTGATGATAACCTTCTACTTGAAAATTGGGACGAGGATCTGATAATGCAGATGCTTGACGATGTCTATTCTGGGTATAAATACCTGTTGCTTGATGAAATCCAGAACCTGCCTGATTGGGATTTATGGGTCAATAAGTTGTATCGTAGAGGTAAGAATTTGATTATTACCGGTAGTAATGCCAAGATGTTGAGCAGTGAGATGGCTACGGTATTAACCGGTCGTTATCTCCAAATTGAAATGCTTCCTTTCAGCCTTGAGGAAACAATGCGCTGGAAAAATGTCAATCCCCATCTTGAAGTACAATCGGCACAGGCTGTTGTCGTTGCTGATGATTATATGCGTAACGGTGGCTATCCCGAAACTATTCAGGCACGCAACATCACGAAAAGTTACCTGTCAACACTGTTCGATTCCATATTATTGAAAGATGTTTCCAAACGCCATAAGATCAGGAACACCACCGACCTATATAATCTTGCCACTTACCTTCTATCCAACTTCTGCAATCCGATTTCTGCGAATGACCTTGCCACAGAGTTGGGGTTGTCAAGCGTTACTACAACAAAAAAATTCTGCGATTATCTGGCAGAACCTTACCTATTCTTCTATCTTCCCCGTTTCAACAACAAAATGAAACTGATGAAGAAAGCACCAAGCAAGGTATATGTTGTTGATAATGGTTTTGTGCAAAGCACAGCATTCAATCTAAGCGATAATCTCGGCAGATTATTGGAGAACCAAGTATTTATAGAGATGTTACGTCGCGGATATATTCCCGGCAAAACCCTGTTCTACTATCGAACACGCAATGATAAGGAGATTGATTTCGTCACTCGAATAGGAAGTAAAGTAGAACAACTTATCCAAGTATGCTACGATATATCCTCCGAGAAAACCCGCAAGCGCGAACTCGATGCCCTAATCGAAGCCTCCGAAGAAATGCATTGCAACAACCTCCTCGTCATCACCAACTCGCAAGAAGAACAAATCGAGTGGAAGGAGCGGATTATAACATTAAAATCTATAAATAAATTTTAATCAACACAGGAGGCTGTCTAACAAGTTTAGGCGGCCTCTTTCTCTTTATTGCGCAGGCAAAAAAATAAGGCTTTCATGCTGAATTTCAGCGGGAAAGCCTTTGTTATGTCTGGGATTTTTAGTAAATT
>JAAVGE010000051.1 GCA_014800385.1 Bacteroidales bacterium | reverse complement strand
GGGAGAGAGCCCCTTAAGACCGAACGAGAGGCGGAATTTATTTGACGAGGGCATAGATGCCTACCCCGAGCAGGGCAATGATAGCCACGAGTATCCTACCGAGAATAATGGTGGTCCATTTTATAAACTTGATGATACCTGCGAGTGTTTCGTTGGTCTGAGCCAGATTTGCCTGGATAAGGTTGAGGCCGCCTCCTACAACTGCGAGGGCATCGTCAAACCAGCCGACCACGGGAAATACATCGGGGATGATGTCTATCGGTGATAGGGCGTATAGGATGCAGAGTATTGCCCATATCCATGCGCTCCTGAATTGATTTTTGTCATCACTTCTTCCGGATTGGGATTAACTATACCGGGACACGAGGTAAATGTACATCCCTTTGCTACAATAATACATAAACACTATAATTTAATTTTCTTTATATCATTTATTTTTTAGATTTATATTCAGTGAAAGGAAAGTTATACCATACTCTTTTGCACCAGAAGTCATCTAAACTTTTTTGACTTGTGAATTTTTTAAGGAATACCACAGCGAACGCCAGATAGTTCCTATTGTCAGAACTATTTAAAGGCTATTCAATCCGTGGACTGAGGACACTATAATAATCATCTATTTTCCCATCATTTACCTTTATGTGAGTTGCTCCAAAATATCCGGATTCAAAATAGATGACAGTATAACCACCTTTCTTATCCGGATTAATTCCTATAACTCTATTCGGAGGGCAATTCTCGTATGCATCATCTTGAGCACCATTGGTAAGTGACCAAAGTGCATAACAATCCCCCTCAGGACAATCATAATCGTAATCCTCACGAAGTCGCTGTAATCCATTGGAGGTAAAATATTCTTTCACATTTTTGTCGTCTCTTGGAAGTGCCAACAACTTATATACTATTTCAATCATTTCTACATCTGACAGGGAATATTCAGATGATGCAAAATCCAAAGGTACTGTTATAAAAGTGTTAATCCTATTTTTGCGGTCGGGGTGTTCCCAATCTGCAATTCGGAATTCAGTTTGATTAATCTTAACAGACTTTCCATTATCAATAAATTCTGCTCGTGAAATGTATTCTGCAACCGGATGCCATTCTCGAGAAACGCAATTTAGGGTCCATACACTTGTATTGTCAACTGCATCATTATCCAAGTCCTTATCCTTAATAATGACACTTATACGACCGTTATTCTCGACCATTCCGCTTATTTCTATATTCTCATCATCTGAGACACGAGGCCTATCTGGATGCATGTTAAGTCTAATTTTGTCAGTAGTATAATTCTTAACATCATATACGAAAATTGCGTTTGGAAGTTTGCCATTATCAGGAATATAGTACCATTTATATCTCTGATCAGAAAAAATAATCACCTTCCCATCTTCACTGAATTCAGTTGACATTTCTATATGATCCGCGCTATTTGTCATAGTGCTAACTTCATTCTGTTCAGCAAGTGGTATAGTGTCACCACTCTCAGCCTCACCGTATTTCGCCAATAAACAACCGATTAGTATTCCTACTATAACTTCACTCCATATCCAACAAGCAATTTTACCTCTTTTATATCGGCTCTTCAGGTGGTCGGAGATCAACTCTACCGCTGCAGCTGATGCTTCCTGATTTTCTTTATCAGGATTATTAAGAATACCATTTCTAAGATCTGCAATTTCATCCTGAATCCCATTATCACTGGTCTCTGCCTTTGCAAGATACTTATTGCAAACTACCAGCCAGAGACATCCAATTCCGATCCCTAACAATATATTCCACCAGCCGAGACTATCAAACATAAACAGCGGAATACAGATAAACACTCCTATGAGAAAGCTTTTTAACATCCATAAGGTCTCTATATCCTCACACTTCTCCTTGATCCAATGCCATGTACACTCAAGAGGATAGACTGCATCAGATATGAATGAATGGACCATATTCCTTCCTCTATTTTCCAATCCACTCTCGTAAGCACACAAAAGAATGTGTCTTCCTTTATCTGATGAATCCGAGAGAAGGCGTTTTACCTCATTTTCATCAGGAAGATTGTTATTGGAAATATCTGTGATAAGTTCATCTATTCGATTATCCGTATCAATCTGAAGCTGAGTCCGCGGATTCTGCTTTTCATCAATATTATTTAATTGATCTTCCAGATATTTTGCAAAGGATTCTTCTTGTGGTTCTGAATCTGATTGAGAGCGACGGGCTGCGGCTCTCTCACGATATTTTTCATTCAGAGATGATATTATATCGCCGCTTAGATTTATGTAAGCGTCTTCATCAGTCACATCCTTGGCAATGCTATTGATTTGCGCCAACAATCCGGAAAGTTTGGATACTTTTGATTCTCTCACTTTCCCAGCGCGTGTAAGAATAGCATTGATATCCTCTATCTCTTCTTCCTCGAAGCGAATACTGTTATGAGTAACCTTAATCTTATCATCTCCATACTTCAATAACAGCACAGCACAATCCATCCCTCTTGATTTATCCTGAATGATAACCTCCAAATCTGAAAGAGGAGCTTTGATGAATTTACCATTCTTTGTCTCGACATACACTACACCGTCGGCAAGTGCGAACTTCATGATCTGCATACCGGGAGTAAACATCCAGGGAGAACCCCAGAATGCCTGCAATCCTGATACTTCTTTTGCTTCATATTCACGAGAGGAAGTAAGATCAAGGTTCCCGTCTTCATCAATGTATATACGGGTCTCTCTTGATTTTACCTGAATTTTAAATCCGTAATAGATCAAAAAGGCGCAAATAGCAAGCACCGTAGATAAAATCCATTTTGGGATTCCCATTATCACCACTAATACAATGATTACTTGACATAATAATGCCCCCAATATAATCATTAAGGTCGAAAGACCATTATTATTTGTGGGTTCCGAGTCTCTTAAATTTGCCATAACAAGTATTATTTAGAAAATATTTATTGATATTCAGCACGCTGTACGGACGTACCCAAGGTGCGTCAGCCGATTTTTAAAATATTAACGATCTTTTTGTTAGTTATTTTCCAAATTTATCTGAAATAAAAATTTTCTTTGTGTATGAGATTTTAATCTCCTTATCATTTACGAAAGAGAGGGAAATCGGTTGATTGGTTTTGGCCAGGATGTATTCGCAGATTTGCTTGTAGGGGGCGATAATGTTCATAATCGTCGAGATTTGGTTTTGATTTTTTCGGTTTGACCGGGCGTTATTATATACGAAGAACGCGAGCCGTGAATGTCGCTCTGTAGTGATGGTCGTAGGAAAAACCGTGGATGCAGATACAACATTTCAGCCCGCGCCGTATGCGCAGACCGTTGTGCCTATCTCTTGCATCCGATGAAAATTTCCTACGTTTTCACTACGCAAGACAAGCATAACGCTCTCTTTTTATTTCTATTTCTGTGTGACCACTTTAGGTCACTATGCAAAGTTAATCACAATTTTTTAAATCACAGTAACCTTGCAATATTTTTTTGCAGAAATTTAATAGACTGTGTATTAATGTTGTTTGCATCCACGGTATATCTCAGGGGGGCTGTCCTTACATGTCCATGCCGCCGGGAGAGAGCCCCTTAAGACCGAACGAGAGGCGGAATTTATTTGACGAGGGCATAGATGCCTACCCCGAGCAGGGCAATAATAGCCACGAGTATCCCACCGAGAATAATGGTGGTCCATTTTATAAACTTGATGATACCTGCGAGTGTTTCGTTGGTTTTAGCCAGATTTGCCTGGATGAGGTTGAGTCCGCCACCCACCACTGCGAGGGCATCGTCAAACCAGCCGACCACGGGAAATACATCGGGGATGATGTCTATCGGTGATAAGGCGTATAGGATGCAGAGTATTGCCCATATCCATGCGCCTTTCGTACTTGTACTTTTCGTAGCGATTCCTGTTTCTTCCATTATTGTTTTCGGTTAAAGTTTAAAAGTATGCCGCAAAATTACTACGGGTAATTGCCAGATGACGGCAATTATTCCATAGGTTGCCACGAAATGACAATTTCTTTTCTTAATTTTGCGGCTGTTATGGCAACTTCAATAAAACTTATAAGGAAATATGTGTGGCTTGCGGAGACCATTCGCAGGTCGGGACGAATCACCATTGACGAGGTTAACCGTCGGTGGAGCCGGAATTCCACACTCAACTATGATGGTGAATCAGAGATTCCGGAACGGACGTTTCATCGTCACAGACAAGCCATCGCCGACATTTTCGGAATAGATATTGTCTGCGACCGCCGTTCGGGCAATGAATATTATATTGAGAATCCGGAGGTGCTGGAGGAAAATTCTTTTACAGCGAATCTGTTCAGTCGTCTGGCTGTCGACAACCGATTGTTGGATAATAAAGATTTGGCGGCACGGGTGATTGACGAGCCGAATGCCGCGGGTATGTCAAATCTTTCGTCGGTGCTTGATGCTTTGCAACTTCAGGTGAAGATTTCGGTAGAATATCGGTCGCAATTCTCAGGCAAGACCCGCCGTCATATCGTCGAACCTCAGTTTCTAAAAAAGAACAAACAACTGTGGTATGTAGTGTCGCGTCTGGAGTCGGGTGCGATTATTCCGCTGGCTCTCGACCGGATATTGTCGGTTGAACTCACGGCCGACCGCTTTGAATTCGACCCCGAGATTGAGCCTTCAACATATTTTTCAGATGTGGTGGGAGTGAATTTGGATTCAGATTACTGCGTGGAACGTGTGCTCGTGAAGGTGACCGCGCCACAGCGCAACTATCTTGATAATCTTCCGCTTCATCACACACAGAGGGCGGTGGAGACCACAGAGGAATACACCATATATGAGTATCGTCTCAGCCCCGAATATGAGTTTCAGCACGAACTAATGAGGATGGGCGAGTCGATTGAAGTGCTCGAGCCCGCGTGGCTGCGCCATCAAATCAAGACCTTCGCAGAGAAGATTCTTTCATCACATCAATAGGGGCAGTGACATCTTCTTAAGTAAGTTCTCATACGAGCACATTGCTTGCTCTAAGCCGAAATCAGGCGAAACTGCGTCTCAAATAATTAAAGTAAGTAAAAATTAGCGACCGAGCATGATGACATCACGCTAAAACAACATTGACGTAAAAATAAACTGATTTAACTTGACTTATTTAATCTTAATTTGTAAATTTGTATAAAATTTACGAATATGGAATATACTCCGTGGCTTGAAAAGCAGATTATAGGCAGAATGAAAGTTGAAAATCCCTGGTGGACCGAAGGTCGGTTATCCAATGACTATTCGACCATGTCTCCACGTCAATACATGAAAGTATTCTTTCCTCTGGTGATGTCAAAAGATCCTAGGAGGGCATTGATATTGATGGGACCACGTCGTGTTGGTAAAACTGTTATGATGCACCACGCGATGCAGCGGATGATAGATGATGGGATTCCCGCCCAAAACATTATCTATATCAATGTAGAAACCCCAATTTATAATAAGATATTTCTTGAGCAGTTATTCGGAATTGCATGTTCAATTCTTGAAAAGGATCCGACAAAAGACTCATTATATGTGTTTTTTGATGAGATTCAATATCTTAAAAATTGGGAAGTTGAACTTAAATCTATGGTTGATACTTACCGGAATATAAAGTTCATAGCCTCAGGTTCCGCGGCTGCCGAATTAAAAAGACGAAGTGATGAGAGTGGGGCAGGACGTTTCACAGATTTTAACCTGCCGCCCCTTACATTCTATGAGTACATGCACCTGAAGGGCTATGCCAATATTATGCTACCCAAGACAATAGCGTGGGGGTCCGGAACGAGTGAGATATACTCAACAATTGACATCAATCGGCTTAATGCTCTCTTTATAGATTATATTAATTTTGGGGGATATCCGGAGGTAGTATTTTCCGATAAGATAAGCGAAAATCCCGGTCAGTTTATTCGACATGATATCATTGATAAGGTTCTGTTAAGGGATTTGCCAAGTCTATATGGTATAAATGATGTTCAGGAACTAAACTCTCTGTTCACGATGATCGCGTATCATTCTGGATCTCAATTCTCCTACGAGAAGTTATCAAAAGAATCTGGTGTTCAGAAAGACACCCTGAAGAAATATATAAACTATCTTGAGGCTGCTTTCCTGATAAGAGTCGTTAAGCGAACGGACGAAACAGCCAAAAGTTATCAGCGTGAAACTCAGTTCAAGATCTACCTCACCAATCCATCTTTAAGATGTGCGCTTTTCGAGCCTCTTACCGAACAAAGTCCGGAAATTGGAGATATGGTAGAGACTGCCGTATATTCGCAATGGTTTCCTCGTCAAAGCACTGAACTTCGTTATGCTAATTGGAGACAAGGAAGACAACAAGGAGAGGTGGACTTGGTTGGTTTGGACATTAGCCGCCAGAAGCCTTTCTGGGCAGTTGAAATCAAATGGTCAAATCTTTTCTTTAATAATCCAGGAGATTTGAAATCGCTAAATTATTTTATGGAATCCAATAAGTTGAATGAAGCATTAGTAACCACAATTAGCGAAGCCGGTTGGAAGGGATTGAATGAAAAGAGAATCTATTTTATTCCTGTAGCCTGCTATGCCTATACCGTTGGAGAGAATACTATAAACCAAAGAAAATCTTTCTATGGAGTATAATTAGATGCTAAAATAAGCAGAATACAATCCACTTATTTTAACTATGCTTAGTAACCAGTTGATAATCAATAAATTATACGCGTATTTTAAGAGGCGTGTTAGTTGCCAGGCATGTTTTACCGTCTTTTATCGCCTTATGTACTTACCTAATTTATACGATAGTAAGCCAACTTGCTGAAATGTAGCGCTTATTCTTTCCTTCATCAAGGAGGAGTATTGACTCCAACAAGTCCACTTAAGCCACTAACAATCAACCATATAAACAAACATCTTTTGTTTGTATGGTTTGTTTTTATGTTCTAAAATGGCATTATATGTTTGTATATCCAACAAATGTGCCGCGTAGCGCTGCCGGCATAAACAAATCTGCCCGGAATATTGCGTAATCCATGAATTATTGTGACCTTTGCAACTGCTAATAGTGTGTTTGTTGTTAGTTTTTATTGATTTCATGAATTTTTTGAGAGATAATTTTGTTAAGCCTGATAATGCGGTTTCTTCAAGGTCGAGAATTGAGTTTATTGATCTTGCTAAAGGTATCTGCATTATTTTAGTGGTTGTCTTTCATAGCAGCATCGAGGTTGACATACCGAATTTTGATGCTCTGAGAATGCCATTATACTTCATGTTGTCGGGATTGTTCTTTAAGGACTATGGTGGTCTGAAAATATTTACGGAAAAGAAAATTAATAAACTGATAATCCCGTTCGTCACATTCTATTTTGTCGCATTTTTTATCAAATACTATGCTAATCTCATACTCCCCGGCAGAGATGCGGTAGAACTTAATCAGATATTAACACCACTCTATAGCGGTGAGATTGTAAATCTGCCGTTATGGTTTTTATTAAGTCTGTTTTGGTGTAACATAATGTATTATCTGATTCATTCTGCGTCAAAATCGGTTGTTGTGAAATGTTGTATGGTTCTGAGTGCTACTTTATTGGGAGTTATATTATGTAAATATCAAATAATATTGCCACTGTATGTCAGATCATCATTGATTGCGCTTCCATTCTTCTACATGGGGATATTGTTGGGTAATACCAGTTTTTTGTATCCTAATAAATATGACAGGTATTCGCTGTGGATTGCAGTCCTGTTTTTGGGATGTGCTTATGCAATTTATTTTTGTTATGATTCGGATCATGCACCTTTTATGTCAATATTCTATGGAACCTGGGAAAATAACCTTATTTTAGTATATCTCAATTCATTGTTAATGGTTCTGGGAGTACTGATGTTATGTAAGACCATTACATGGCTGCCTGTTATTTCATATATGGGCAGATATTCAATCATGATTCTGGTGATCCATATTCTGATTCTTGGGAACCTTGCGGAGGTTATTAACTTGATTCTTGGTTATGCTATGGGGCCCGAGGAATGTCTGGTGTACACGCTCCTGCTTTGTTGGCTGCTTATTCCGATGATGAAGAAATATCTGCCGTATGTGACAGCCCAAAAGGATTGGTTCAGATTATGGGGAAGTTAAGAGAGTGTAATAATTTAAATATCTTTAGTACAAGGAGTTCATTTAGAATTTGGACTTGATAGCAGGTGTGGTCTCCTCATAGACCGGCTTCTCGAGGAGCGGGAACATATTGCGCTTGTAGTCCTCAACGTGGAAACTTTTTCAGGTTTAAGGTTCATTAAGGTTTTCCAAACATACGAGATAGATTATCGGAATTTTTGACTAAATTTGCAAATTGGATGATAACACCTAAATAATCATCTACCAATGTGAGGATGGCTAAACCAATATAGACGTAAAGTTTTCGGGTGGACTGTGTGGTTTTTCACAGCAGCATTGCGAACTGTATAATAAGAATTTAGTGAATCTCTTAAGTACATTTTCGCGGATGGTGAACTTGATGAGGAATCAGTTGTTCGGAAATTCCGAACAACTGCCTTAATGGAAACTCTTACTTATCCTTCAGACATGCATCTTTAACAAGAATAATTAGAAAATGACAGAAAAGGAATTACAAACATATTTGCTCAATAGATTTCCGAAAGAAAACGCCGGGTGCGACTGGAAGGAAATGAAGAATCTTAAAAATTCATTTGCCAATGATCCGCACAAGGATGTCATATCCTATCTGTCGGGGATTGCAAATATGGAAGGTGGACATCTTGTCATAGGTGTGAAAGATGGTACTCTGGATATCGTAGGAACTGATTTGTCAAAATTCAATTTTGACAGCACTTCGGTGGTATATAAGATGGTAGAGATGTGTCCGAATCTTCCGTCTGAGGGATTGCTTGTTGACGAATTTGTCACCTCGGATACCGACAAAACAGTATGGGTCATCAACATTCCCAAACATTTACCTCGTCGACCCGTGTTGGCTCATAAGAAAAAATGGCAGAGAATAGGTGATTCACTTGTGGAACTTACTGCCGAGCGGGAGGCTATGATACTCAACGAGGAGATTGTACATTATGATTGGTCGGCTGAAGTTGTTGATAATGCAGATTACGCAGATCTTGATGAGGAGGCTATACAAATGGCTTTGGATGGATATTGTGAGAGGTATCCCAATCGGGCGAAAGAGGCACGGAATTGGAGTATTGAGACCTTTCTGGATAAGGCCAAGATCACTAAGAACGGTAAAATTACACGAACTGCTTTGCTTCTGCTTGGAAAGGAGGAGTCTGTGCATTATCTTAATCATCCGGCAGAGATGGTGTGGAAACTTCAGACAGGCGAAGAGCGGGCTGCCCAAATATTCTATCCGCCATTCTTGCTTACTGCTGTAAAGTTGCGCGAAGAAATAAGAAACTATCAGATAAAAATCTTTTCTTCCAATACATTGCTACCATCTCCAGTATCAAAATATGACCAGCGTTCACTTCTTGAAGCCCTACATAACTGCATTATGCATCAGGATTATACAAAGAAAGAACGTATTGTGGTTACTGAAACAGCGGATAGCGTGCGTTTTCAAAACGCCGGAGATTTTTATGAAGGTAAATACTCTGATTACATAGAGGGAGAGAAGACTCCGACAAGATATCGCAATGAGTTTCTGAAGAGCGCCATGCTTAATCTCAATATGGTTGACAGCCAGGGATTCGGAATTCACGATATGTATGAACGTCAGCGCAGCCGCTACCTTCCTATGCCTGATTACGATAGTTCTACAGACACACATGTCATTATGGTGATGCCGGGACAGGTAATCAATGTAGAATATTCTACTGCTCTGATGGAAAATAGTAACCTTGACTTGACAACAGTTTTTCTACTTGACCAGGTACAAAGGAATAAGCCAATAAGCAAGGAGGCCAGAGTAAGACTTAGAGAACTAAATTTGATAGAAGGAAGGCATCCTCATATCATTATCAGTCGTAAAGTCGCTCAGATGACTAATTTGGAAGCAGAATACTCAGACCTAAAAGGATTTGACGATGATTATTATAAGGATCTGATTTTAAAATCAATCTGTGATCATAAGAGACTTCGTAGAGGAAAGATTGATAAACTGTTATTGGGAAAACTCCCCAATGCTTTGAATGATCGTCAAAAAAAGAATCATATAGATTACCTACTTAAAACTTTGCGAAAAACCGGTAAAATTCACGTTGGACCTAATAAGAATTGGGAACCTGGTCCAGGAGAAAATTGTGATAATTAGCAATGAAAACAGAAATTGTGTGGAAGGAATCTACATTAGGAATCACAACGATTCATTCCGTGAACTTTCCGCCATTTTCCGCGAACTTTCCGCGAAACTCAGATTAAAGCAAGGATTATAATGTTAGTTATCAGCATATTATGCATATCACGAGTCAAAATTTGATTCCGTGAAACTATTGATATTTCCGAGAACTTGGAAGATAATAGTCATATACCGGAGTGATAATGGCGAAGAGGCTGTATCAAAATAGTAAACGGCACCCCAAAAGTTGAAACAAAACTTTTGGGGTGCCGTTTTTCTTGAGGGTTTACTACTGAACTTTCTTATTCGTGATTGAAATCTCAGCGAATGAATTCGCGGGTTACGGTTGCTCCACGACGGACAATGTAGAGGCCGGATGTGGGTTTGACAACCTTCACGCCTTGCAGATTGTAGTAGACCGGGGTTGCTGAGGCGTCGTCGGCTTCTGTGAAGCCTACCGCTGACGATTCTTTTTCTACGGTCACGGTCATAGTGTCAAAGTCGGCGGTGACGGTATAGATGCCCGCTTCCATGGCCCATGACAGGCATCCCGAGGCACTGACATTATTTTTATACTCCATCATTTCGGCAGGGTTTCCTGACACAAGGGTTACTCCTTCTTCCACTGCACCATAACGGTTGGCAATCATATTGAGCGCATCCCAGTCGGCCTCAAGGGCATCGGTAAGGTTGAAGTAGACCATGGTCTGTGAGGGCACATTGAGGGCGAACTTCACGTGCTGTGCCACGAAACTGTTACCGTTGCGTGTCATTTCCACTCCTGCGTTGGTGTCCCACTGCGCACCGTCGATATTTCCGAGGATATAGAGATGTTCCGGCACCGAGACTACCGGATCGGGAGTTGGGTCGGGGTTCTCAACATCTTGATATTCACCCTGGTCGCCTGAGGTAGTATATATATGGTTGTTAACCGCTACCATGTCGCCGGTCTTGGTGTTGTCACCGTCGCCGGCATTGAAAAGTATTCCTGTGGTTCCGGCGGGACAGATGTATTTCCATATATTGTCGTCCACCATGGTCATTGCTACACCGGGCCATGCGGGGGATTCCGTAGGCCAGTAATAGATGTGAGGAGTGGTCCACCCGGATTGACCGTTGTCAAAGTATATCGCCACTTCCGATTCCGGCTCAGGCTCTTCCCCTTCGGTGTATTCTCCCTTATCGCCGCTCACGGAATAGATGTGGTTGTTGACAGCCACCATGTCGCCGGTTTTGGTTTTATCTCCGTCACCGGCATTGAAAAGCAGACCTGTTGTTCCGGCGGGACATGTGTATTTCCACACATTGTCCGCCACTTTCTCCATCACCACACCGGGCCATGCGGGAGATTCCTCGGGCCAGTAATAGATGTAAGGTTGAGCCCACTGCGAGAGTGTGTTGTCAAAATATATTGTTATGGCTGACTCAGGGTCGGGGTCAGGCGTAGGCTCAGGATTCTCTTCCTCGTTGTAAAGCACGGCAATACCACTGCTCCCAACCGGGCCGGATATTGTCGAGGCGGTTACGGTGAACGTACCTCCCGCCACATGATCCTTGTATGTTCCTGCAGGACAGTAACCTCCGCCATTGGCTATGCTAACATTACCGCTTCCCTTCATCACCACAACGGCACCTCCGTTCTGACGGGTAATAGAGCATGCGTTGCCGTTTGATTCGAACCAGTCCTTTTTACCTGTCATGGCATTGCGGAACTTGTTCACCTCAGCGATATGTTTGTTACGGTAGGCGGTAGAACCTTTTCCCACCTTGATGTTACCGAACCCTACAGCCGAGGGGCGTGCCAGATAGAGCGCAGTTGCACCGTTACGACAGGCGTAGGCGGCATAGGCACGGTCAATGACCGATTGATCGACATTCTGCGACCACTCATCATTGGAATATGTGTCATGACTCTCACCCCAGTAAACCAGTTTTGAATCGCTCAAACCCTGCACGGCTACCCAATCGCCGCCGAATCCTCCGGGAATACCTCCGTTGCTCTGTGCAGCATAGTTGGAGTAGCGGTTATCGGTAACTGACATATATGTGGCATACTCCTTTATTATAGAGGGATCAGGACCGGGGGTATCGAGAATCTCGCCGTAGTGATACATTCCGCCAACCGATGTCACTTCCTTCCAGAAATTACACCCTTCCGAGGGGAGACCGATATGCTTGGCGGCATCCCAACGGCAACCTTTGACACCTAATGACTTCAACTTTTCAACGTAGGCTTTTCCTTTGGCAATGACAGCGGCATCCTCTGAGTTAATATCGCCATAATCGCCTAATTGACCATGAGTTATGGAGTAGCGGTTACCATAATTGATACCGCCGTCCCAACGCACACGTCCGTTTGTATCCCACCAGGTGTCGTGATAGCCGGCGGTGCGGTCAACGTGGTTTGCGACGACATCGACAATAATTTTAATACCATATTCGGCAGCCTCCTGACAAAGCGATTTCAGTTCCTCCTCAGAGCAGAAACCGGAAGATTTGAATGCCAGGTCGTAGGGACGATACAGGTCATGCCAACTTGAGCCTATCCGGATGTCAGGACGCTGCATGGGCGACATCTGAACGGTACCGAATCCGGCAGCCGCAATCTGGGGCAAGTCGGACTTTATCTGTGATGCAGTCCAGTTAAAACAATGCAGGATATTTCCATCCTGGACGTTGGCGGGCAGACCGTAGTCCTCACCCCTTGCAATCCCCGCACAAAACGCAAGGGCAAGAGTAACCAACATAAAAAATTTCGTTTTCATTGTGCAAAAAATGTAGATGATTAAGGTTGTTTCTTAGGCAGCCATGGGGCATTACCGTTGCTATTTTCAAATCAGGTGTAAAATTATGCAATATTTCCTTAAACTGCAAATATTTTGGAAACTTAGAGTGTGTTTGAATTTAAACCCAATTTATAAATGAACAAAAAGAGGATATGAACGTTATAAATTCAAGAAAAAATATTAAATTTGTCACACTAAAGAAAACTATCTATTTATGGGAAAATTTTTATCAGACTTCAAGGAGTTTGCCATGAAAGGCAACGTTGTTGATATGGCGGTCGGTGTCATCATCGGTGGTGCTTTCGGTAAAATCGTGACCTCTTTGGTCAACGACATCATGATGCCTGTCATCAGTCTGGCATCGGGCGACGTGAATTTCAACCAACTCACCTACACCCTTCGTCCCGAAACAAAGGATGCAGCAGGCGAGGTCATCACTCAGGCCATCAACTTCAACTACGGTATGTTCATCCAGAACATCATCGACTTCCTGATCATAGCGTTCTGTATCTTCATGGCCATCCGCTTCATCAACCGCTTCAAGAAAAAAGAAGAGGAAACTCCGGCTGCTCCCCCCGCACCCACCAAGGAAGAGGAACTGCTCACACAGATCCGCGATATCCTTGAAAAACAGAACAAACAGTGATAACATTCCTGATAGGGTTCATGGGATGTGGCAAAACCACTCTCTGTAAGGCTCTGCATCAGACCACCGGAATTCCGGTGGCTGACCTGGACGAACTGATTGAACAGCGTGCAGGATGCTCCATACGGGAATACTGGAACCGACATGGTGAACCGGCATTCCGTGAACTTGAAAAAGATACACTCCGCCGCGTGGCCGACACTGAGGGAGACCTCATTGTGGCCTGTGGCGGAGGTACTCCATGTTTCGGCGACAACATGGAGATAATGAACAATAACGGGCGCACGATATGGCTTGATGCAAGTCTCGATGTGCTCTTTTCGCGTTTGAAGATGGCCCGGGAACAGCGACCGCTCATAGCCTCGATGGATGATGAAGGACTACGCCTCTACATCAGCCGAGAGACACTCCGCCGCCATCCTTTCTACAGTCGCGCTCATCACCGCTTTGACTCCGGACATCTGGAGAATCAACAGCAGATAAATCAATCAACAGAACAGTTCATCAACCTCTTCCTGAGGTAAAAACTGCTTAAATAACACTAATTTTGCTATGGGAGAATCATCAGAATATACTGCACCATGCCCGGCCGAGATAATCACCGGACACCGGAAATTCAGCATTGGACTACCTCGCTGCTGCAACAGCAACGAACAACGTTTTCCGCTTACTCCGGAGGGTGCGGAGGTGTTGGCCGACAGAGGGTTCAACATATTCATTGAAAAAGGTGCAGCCTCGGCTATCCACTATCCTGACAGTCGCTATGCCTCCCATGGCGCTAACATGGTTTCGCGCCGTGAAGCCCTTCAATGCGACATCGTCATACACCTTGCCCCTCCCGAACCATCGGACATCCGGATGATGCGCCGGGGAGCCGTGCTGTTGACGTTGCTCCATCCCGAAAGCCAGAATAAGGAGATAATGCTCGCCCTGATTGAGCGTGGCATAATCTCCGTGGCACTCGACTTGGTACGCGATGAAACCGGACATCGCCCGTTTGCCGATATTCTGTCGGAGATTGACGGACGTGCAGCGATGGCCATAGCATCATCGCTCCTTGCCGATGCTGTCACCGGCAAAGGTATTCTGCTCGGTGGCGTTGCCGGTCTGATGCCATGCGAAGTGACCATAATAGGAGCGGGTATCGCGGGTATGGCAGCGGCACGCTCCGCCTCGGGCCTGGGCTCGATAGTACGTATGTTCGACAGCAATGTCTACCGACTGCGTGCGGCCATACGTGAACTGGGGCCGCAAATCATAGGTTCGGCCCTCCACCCCTCAGCCGTGGCGAAAGCCCTGACTACGGCCGATGTGGTCATTGTCACCGACACCGATCAACTCCCGCCGTTCAACAGCGATGTCGTTGCAAGAATGAAAACCGGAGTCATAACCTTTGACCTGAGCGAGCGTGAGGGTGCCACCTTCCCTTCGCTTCCCACAGTAAATCTATCCAAAGCACGTCCCTGCGACAACAACGGTGACGGCAACCGCGTGTGCTATATTCATGCAGGAAGTGCCGTTCCCCGTACAGCCGCCATGGCTCTGAGCAACACCCTGATAACCATGCTCGGCGAACTGATTACTCTCGAAGGTGTCACCAATGCCCTCAAACTCAGTCCGGGCATCCAGTGCGCGGTATTCACCTTCCTCGGTAAAATCACTAATGCGCGCATAGCCTCAATGATTGGAATGCGCCACATGGACATCAAACTAATACTCCAGTTCTCATGAGCACGCGTCGTAAATTCTACGTGGTATGGGTGGGTGTTAACCCCGGCATCTACGATTCATGGGAGGAATGTCAGTTGCAGATAAAGGGCTATCCGGGAGCAAAATACAAATCGTTCGACTCCCAGACGACAGCCACTCTGGCCTATCGTGGCAATCCCGCCGATCACATAGGTATAATCAAAGCAATAGCCTTACACCGTCCTACGGCGGTAAACTACGATGCCATTCCGGAAATCAACACATCAGGGATAGCCGTTGACGGAGCATGCTCGGGAGTGCCGGGACCGATGGAATATCGTGGGGTCAGAATAGACACGGGTGAAGAGATTTTCCATGTTGGCCCGTTAGCAGACGGCACCAACAACGTGGCTGAATATCTTGCTCTGGTTCATGCTCTCGCCCTTCTCGACAAGCAAGGGGACCACCACACACCTATATATTCCGACAGTCGTACCGCTCAGGCGTGGCTGCGTAACCGCAAACATCGGTCAAACCTCACCCCTACCCCATCAAACTCACGTATTTTCCAACTATTGGCCCGTGCCGACGCATGGGTTCAGTCACACCAGATTCTTAACCCGGTAATAAAATGGGACACAGAAAACTGGGGTGAGATACCCGCTGATTTCGGCAGAAAATAATTCCATCCTTAGTGACCGGACATTTGTGCAACTTTTGGCTTATGACAGATGTTTTAAATAGAAAACATCCGTGATCTTTCCAACTTCTACTTTATGTTGCATGATATTCTATTTCTGATACTTGGGCTGCTGCTGTTGGTTGCAGGTGCGAACTACGTCACTGACGGAGCAGTGGCTGTTGCCCGCCGATTCAAGGTTTCAAACCTGATAATCGGTCTGACAGTGGTGGCTCTGGGAAGCACTCTGCCTGATATTGTCGTTTGTGTAGAGTCAGCCTTTCAGAACAAGCCTGCTATCGCGGTGGGCGAAGTAATCGGTGCGAATATCTTTGACCTTCTGTTAGTTGTGGGGATAATGGGTATTGTACGCCCGTTCAAAGTTAGCGCCATCATGCGCAACCAGGATCTGCCGATACTCTTCATAGCCTCAACCGCTCTATGGCTTGCCGGCGACACAAAGTTTTTTGATGCAGCATCGCACAACATCATCAACCGTTCATCGGGAATATTGCTGATGGTAATCTTTCTGTTCTACATGTGGTTCATGATTCTCTCCTCAAAGAAAACGGCATTGCAGCAAGCCGGGGGTGATTCCGTCAATGAATCAGTTGCGGACACAGCCTCCGCTCCGGCTGTTGCCCGCAAACAATGGGTATCCTGGATTATGATTGCCGGTGGCCTTGGAGCACTGGTTGTCGGTGGCAACTGGGTAGTGGACGGAGCAAGCGGTCTGGCACTGAAGGTCGGGATGAGTCAGGCCATGGTGGCGCTGACGGTGGTAGCCATTGGTAATGCATTGCCCGACCTTGTCACCTCGGTAACCGCCACGGTGAAGGGGGCCAGCGGAATAGCCTTCGGTAACATTGTGGGGTCATGTATCATCAATGCCCTTCTGACAACCGGACTTAGCGCAATGGTTGTGCCGCTGCATGCCGACACCATAGGGTTTGTGGATTTCATCACCCTTGTCGGCGCTTCCGCCATACTGTGGCTGTTTCCTAAACTGACTTCCCGCCACAGCATAGGCAGAGTTATCGGCATACTCCTTGTGGTTCTTTATGCGGCATACATGACATATACCGTCATTCGTGGCTGACCGTTTCGCTGTTGATGGTTTCAATCAGGCGGACTGCATCGACATAGCGCGCTATACCCTCGGCGACATTCTTGGCGTCACGCATGGCGTGAACCACAGTGGCAGGACGATTGGTGACATCGCCACCTGCAAAAACACCTTTACGGGTGGTCATTCCGTAGGGATTTTCGCGGGTCAATACATATCCTTTTTCATCTACATCAATCCCTTTGGTAGTTGAAACGATTCGCGCCGCAGGAGCGCTACCTATAGCCATCACGATATGATCAGCGGGAAGTTCCTTCACTTCGCCATTGATATTGAGGATTATAGACTTCAGTTTTTCGTCATTTTCAGCCTCTATTCTGACAATTTCAGTGTTCCACAGGAAGCGTACACCTTCGCTTAATGCCTCCTCATACTCCGATTTGAGTGCCGACATCTGCTCCATATCCTTATGATAGACCACTGTCACCTCACTCGAGCCCATGCGCAGGGCGGTTCTGGCTGCATCAATACCGGTGTTGCCGCAACCAACCACAAACACTTTGTCGCCATCACCCACAATCACCTCCTCACGGCTGATGTTACCATTTTCATAGAGGCTTACGCGTCGCAGGAAGCGGATGGCCTGGCGTACCCCCTGATGATTGAGTCCCGGAATATCCAGTCTGTTGGGTACACCTGTTCCTGTTCCCATAAAGATGGCATCAAACCCTTGTGCGAAGAGGTCGTCGATGGTGAGGTTCTCACCCACCACAGTGTTAAGGTGAAATCTCACCCCCAATTTCTCAATCTTTTTTATCTCGGTTCGCACCACATCCTTCGGCAATCTGTATTCCGGGATACCGTACATAAGTACTCCTCCCGGCTCGGATTCCATTTCGAAGATCTCAACAGAGAAACCCTGTCGGGAAAGGTCACCTGCAATAGTCAGCCCTGCTGGACCGCTACCGATCACGGCAATCTTGCCACGACCTTTCTGTGGAATCATCACAGGAGTCATGCGTGTGGCGGAGTCAAAATCGGCAATAAAACGTTCAAGTTTACCGATGTTGATATGTTCTCCTTTTTTCCCAAGTACACAGTTTCCCTCACACTGTTTTTCGTGAGCGCAGACACGTCCGCACACAGCAGGCAGATTACTGCGACCGTTGATAATCTGGAGGGCATTACCGAAATTCCCTTTTGCCAATTCGGCAATCCAATCGGGTATATCATTACTTATGGGACAACCTTTCTTACAAGCCGGCACCTTGCAGTGCAGGCAGCGTTTTGCTTCCGCAATCGCCTCTTTTATAGTATAATCGTTAGATGACATAGTGTTTCCATTAATTATATTTATATCCCTACTGGCACTTTCATTCACATGAATTGCCGGGAAAAAGCGGACAAAGTTAACACATTTTATTGGTTTGAGCGTACTGTTTTGCCCGATATTTTTCAATCATCACCAACGATTATAGTGCCTGTAACAACTCCGAGCCTGTCAAAACTTCCATCTTGGAGAAGGCGAATAACTTCTTGCCGAGGTCTTTAAGTGATGCTCCGACATGGTATACTGTTTCATCAATTATCAGGAAACGGTCGTGAGCCTTAGAATATTTATGAAGCGTTACACCGGGATATTGCTCATTATGTTTCTCAACATCCTGACGTAACTGTTTTGAGATTTGACCATCGTAAATATCTACGGTCACACCCGGTTGGCGTTTGGATAACTGAACCAATACCGTGTCATCGACATAGTTGTCAATTACAACTATACGTTTTTTGGCCTGACGGATAAGGTCGGCTACCAGCGCGTATGCATCAAAAATCTGCCCGTTGAAGAAAACGCCCTCTTTTGGTTGTAGCGATGAGCGCACGATGAAATCAACTTTCTCATCAAGTTGGAGCAGATGACGATCATGCTCCGGCAATCGGCGGTCTATTCTCTCCTCAAGCAACATCAGACGCTGATTTATGGAATAGCCACGCAGTAGATAATCCTTTAATACTTTATTAGCCCATTGTCGGAACTGAATACCTCTAATAGTATTCACACGATATCCCACGGAAATAATAACATCGAGATTATAGTATTCAAGGGTTCGACTGACGCTTCTATTTCCTTCCCTTCGAACTGTTCGGAATTTCCGAATAGTTGCTTCCCTTTTTAGTTCTCCGGATTCAAAGATATGTTTCAAATGTTCACTAATATTTGCCTTACTTGAAGTAAACAATTCCACAATCTGTGCCTGTGTAAGCCACACTGACTCATCCTCCACTCTTACATCAAGAGACAGAGTATCATCCGGGTTGTAGAGTATAATCTCGTTAGATTGATTATTATCCATTTATCTAATTTTCTTGTATATTCGGATATTCCCTCTTACCCATTGCCAATGGTGGGCGATGAGCCATCTTTCACAAAAGTCTCAGTGAGTCAATCCGACGAAAGTCAGTCAGTGGTGTGGTATTCAACCAGTCCGGGCATTGATGACTGGGCTATTTTGAGCACCTCTATATTGAAGTCACGCGCTGCCTCCCTGAGGATTTCCGAGAAGTTGCAGGCTACGGAACCTACGAAACTTACAGGATGATTTTTGTAGTCGTATGCCGCTATATTCCTGCGGAAGAAATCGATAAACGAGTCATAGACCAATGTGCGGACATAATCGTCATCAAGGTGCTTGAGAAGGAAATTTGAATAGGATGACAGCAATACGCTGGCAAGCGCATGAATATATATTTCATCAAGCACACTTTCCATTTCAATAGAATATTCGCTAATGAACTCCTCGGTAAGTGCCACGGGTGCAAGACCTTTCAGACAGTCGGCAATGAAACGTTTGCCGATATATGCGCCTGAGCCTTCATCACCAAGCACATAGCCTAACGGACGGATATTCTTGACAATTTTCTCCCCGTCATAGATGCATGAGTTGGAACCGGTTCCGATGATACAAGCCAGTCCGGGACGGCGCACCAGCAGTCCGCGGGCAGCCCCGAGAAGGTCACTCTCCACGGTCACCGGCGTTTTGAATTGCGCCACCAGTGACGACTCCATGATTTTACACTTCTCCGGATTTGAGCACCCCGCACCATAATAATATACGTGCTCCCAGCGCTTTTTAAAGAAAAGATCAGGAAGTTCCAGACGAATACTGTGGCTTATCTCCCGACGGGTCTGGAAGTAGGGATTCATACCACCTGTGGTGGCTTTCTCCACCACCTTGTTTCCGTCAACGAGGACCCACTCTGTGCGTGTAGATGAACTGTCGGCTATGATAATCATGGTAGAAAGAAGTTATCAATAGTTGAAATAGAATTAAACGCAATTATTTGAGCAAAAAGATAGATAATGACACGGGAAGTTGATGCCCTGAAACCGAGCCAAGCCTGATTCCGTTTGCCAACTCCCTACATAATAAGGTCTTTCCGGCAAAGTTACATATTTTTTCCGATGTAATGAAATGTTAGTTTAAAAAAAATTTACTTTTTACGTGGTTAGCCAACAAATATTAAAATGTCGTAAATAAATGTTAACAGTTTTGAAAATATGAATTAAGTAAGTAAATTTGTAATAGGAATGGCGAGGAGACGACTACCGCAACCCCTCACATTTCATTTATATAAAAGAATCAATCAAATCCTAACTAACATAATTTGAGAAATCACAGTAAATCAATCATGAAAAGAAATTTCCTCAAAACACTGATGGCAGTTGTGGCGCTGATTCTAAGCGTAAGCACAGCGTTCGGTGCTGACCCTGCAGTTAAACAGGAGTTCCGCAGCACCTGGCTGGCTACGGTCTGGAAACTTGACTGGCCGACTACCACTATTTCTTCAACCGGCAATGCTACTCAGATTGCAAATCAGAAAAAGGAGATGCTTGTCATCCTCGACTCGCTGAAAGTCAACAACTTCAATGCTGTAAACTTTCAGGTTCGCAGCCGTTGTGACGCTATGTATAAGTCAAGTTACGAACCCTGGTCATCAGACCTCGTGAGCAAACGCGGACTGGATCCGGGCTGGGATCCTCTGGCCTTCGTGGTCGAAGAATGTCACAAGCGCGGCATGGAATGTCACGCATGGCTCAACCCCTACCGCTACGAATCGGTTGTGGGAGCATGGACCGGCGACGATGACTATCGCAAAACTCACCCCGAATGGCTCCTTGACATCAATAACGCATCTATCCTCAACCCCGGTCTCCCCGAGGTGACCGAACAGATTTGCAAGATCGTAAAAGAAATTGTTGAGAACTACGACATCGACGGCATGCTGTTCGATGACTATTTCTATCTGTCGGGCGTAAGCACCGCTGATGACGGTGACCTCTACAACGCTTATACCGCAGCCGGCGGCACCCTGTCAATCGGCGACTGGCGTCGTGCCAACGTCAATAATATGGTTAAGGAGGTTTACAACACAATCCAGGAAACCAAACCCTGGGTACGTTTCGGCGTAGGCCCCGCAGGTATCGCCTGTACCTCAACCACTGTAGCCAAGAAATATGGTGTAAACCCCTGCCCCACCGGTAGTGACTGGCAGTACAACGACATCTACTCCGATCCCCTGGCATGGTATGCCGAAGGTTCGGTTGACTTTATGTCACCTCAGATCTACTGGACTACAGAAAACGCCTCGACCAACTATGTGAAAGCAACTAAATGGTGGAGCGAAGTTGCACAGAAATTCAACCGCCAGATGTTCGTATCGCAGAGCATTTCAAGCATCAACTCTGTAAGCCAGATCACACCCTTCGCTTCAGGAATTGAATCATCCATCATTGCAGCCGACAATGAACTCTCAACCATGGCGAGCGGTCCCCACGCCGAGAACCTTTATGAATACTCAAAAGAAGTGAAGGTTAACCGTGAGTACTCACTCGACAACGCTCCCGGTTCAGTGTTCTACTCTACAAAATATCTCTATCGCAAGGACTTCGGCAAAGGTCTGTTAGGTCATCACCTCCGCAACGAAGTGTTCACCACTCCTGCCCTCGTACCGGCGATGACACATAAAAAGAGCGACAACCCCGGTCTGGTAAGCGAAATAACCAAGGTGGGCAACACCCTCTCATGGAAAGGCTTCGATAACGTACGCTACACCGTCTATGCCGTTCCCGCTTCAGAAGAGGCTTTCACCCGTCAGCCCGAATATCTGCTCGGCTTCACCTACACCAACTCCTACGAAATTCCCGGAGACAAAGCAACAGGCTACCGCTACGCAGTCTGCGTTTATGACCGCTTAGGCTATGAATATTCCGCCGCTTTCATGGGTGAGGCAGTAAAAGACCTCAAGGCTCCCGAACTGCTCACACCTGCTGACGGTGATGAAATCCAGATTCCCGTTATCTTCTCATGGTCTGAAGTGGAAGATGCCATCATCTACTCTATTGACATTGCCTACGACAAGGATTTCAACAACCTCTTCACTTCGGTTACCACCGAGTCAACCACCATCAGTTCATCAGCGATGAACGATCTGCCCATGGGTGAGAAACTCTATTGGCGAGTACGTGCATCAGGCAACAATGCCAAAGACGGTATCTCCACCACCAAGAGTTTCACTCCGGAGTGCGCCCGCATCACCTATCCTGCCCACCAGCAGAACAATGTTGAAGTAAAACCCACCATCAAATGGAATCCAGCAGAAAAGGATGCTACCATTGAAATCTCCCCCTCAGAAGATTTCAAGACACTCCACTACACCGCTCAGGCTACCGGTGGCTCACACCAACTCAGCAAATCACTGATCGGCGGAGCAATCTACTATGCACGCTTCCACTACAATAATGAAGGTGAAGAAATGACCTCACCCGTCATCTCTTTCTACACCAAAATCACTGAACCCGTAGCACCCCAGGTTATCTCTCCCGCTGACGGAGGTAAATTCTCGGGCGATGACGTAATCAAGGTTGCGAATATCGACGGAGCAAGTCAGGTTGTATTCTATGTTGCAACCACAGCATCAGGTCTGTCACGCGGTTCATCTTACCGTGCCGAAGTAGGCTCCGATGTGTCTTGCCCCATCAAGGATATTCCCTCTTCCAAAACATTCTTCAAGGAAGGAAATACATATTACTTCAAAGTCACCGCCACCTACAACACAGAAACCGGTACAGAACGCCGTGAGACACCCGCGTTCAGCGCAGTATACACCGGTGAATCAGGTGTAGAGGGTATTGAAGGTGACAACAACGGCATAGCGATTGAAGGAAACACAATCCTGCTCGGAGGCAAAGCAGCCGACATCAACGTCTACAGTATCGACGGTCGACTGGTAATGTCACAGAGTTCCAACGGTGCCGATGTAACACTCAGCCACCTTGACTCAGGCATCTACCTGGTGAAAGTAACCGGCGAAGTAACCGTAACGATTAAACACAGAATTCTATAATAAATACGACCTTAACCTAATTCCTCGACGGGGCTACGCAAAAGCGTGGTCCCGTTTTTATTTAACGGAAAAGGTGTGGTGAACCCATAACCATAAAGGAGGGTGTTTCAAAAATGGGTGAAGCCTCGCCGTATACAGGATTATGCGGCTGCTCCATGGAGGGATAATACGTTGATTGTCAAGAGCGTAGGGATGCTCCCTGGAGCATCCGCCGAATAAACTTCACTGTCCATGAACGTAACACATAAAAACACAGGCTGCAGTTCAATTTTTGACACAGTCCCCTAATTATTTTGTATCAAAAATTTTTAGCGGACAGTAATAATATTTAATTCAAAAGATCGTTAACAAACTAATAAAAATTTACCGAGGAATTGATTTATGGAAACTAAAATGTCATTCAAGAACTGGCTCCCATTATTAGGTCTGACTTGTGCGGCTTTTATATTCAACACATCTGAGTTTATCCCAATCGGATTACTTAGCGACATTGCTGAAGATTTTTCTACTACGGAGGCTCATGCCGGAATGTTGATTTCTGTATATGCCTGGATTGTG
>JAAVGE010000050.1 GCA_014800385.1 Bacteroidales bacterium | reverse complement strand
GGTGTGTATTAACACATGTCTATTTTCATTGAGAAAACTTACACCGAAGGTTAAAACGATTACTTTAGATGAAATACCTATAGTTCAGTTTCAAGATGAAAACGATAATGAGACAAAGGAAAAACTGGAGTGGCTTTATTCCCTGATCGCTAAACTAAATCCTATGGACAAGGCCTTGATATTAATGTGGCTTGATGAGTTGAGCTATGAAGAAATTGCCTTGAATATGGGTATACCGAGGAATACTGTCGCATCTCGACTGCATAGAATAAAGGAAAAAATTTCATCACGAAAGGAGATATAGTTATGGAACTCGAAGAATTAAAACAGACATGGAAGTCTGTAAGGTCTCATATTGATTCACACATCAGTGACGAGAACGCAATAAAAATAACACGAGCCAAAAACGATATAAAGTCAAGGATTTTGAAAAGAGCTCGGCGTGACGGTATATTTTCAATTATTTGCCTCGTTCTAATGGTCCTTTCTCCCTTTTGGGCACCAATGAAATTTCCATATTGGTGGCTAACAGTTTTTTGCCTGACTCTATTCATCTCCATACTCTATGGAATCAAGATATACTGTTCCATTAAGGCTATCAATCTGTGGGACTATACACACATGGATATTTTTATAGCTATAATATCGATAAAAAAAATGTATCGCAATGTTGAACTTGCGTGTGCCGCTGTGATAATTCCATTACTTATATGGTTTTCCTTCACTCCAATGTTTATAAACACCTGGAGAATGTTTTTCACATGGGGACTTACCGTATTGGGATTTAGTCTGGAATATCTATTGTACCGGAGTAACATTAAACAATTAAATAAACTGATAAATTGGGAACGGGAATAATGAGCATGAAATTTATTCTTTCGCGTACAGATGATAACTATATCCATTCCAAGAAATGGATTGTTGGCTATGGACTGTTGTTTTGGTTAATAAGTCGTATAATTGCCATGCTTCTCGTTATCGGATGTGTGGCTGTATATAATACCTTCGGCATGAATCCGGAAACGCATACAACGTTTGCTGGGAATCCGGAAACGGCAAGGACTCTTGGCTCAATGACCTATGTATTGCTTACAGTGTCTATAGTGGCACCCGTCCTTGAAGAATGTATATTTCGTCTTGGGTTGTCGTTTAAGAGATGGCAAGTAGCTATTGCAGTGGCTTCTATCCCGACGTATATTCTTTGGCAACATATATCGTCTCTGACAATTGTTTCAGCCTTATTGTATATCGCATCAATAATTGCAGTGTTCTCCTTAGTATATGGTTTGACATCAGATTCTCTTTGGGATGAGCTAAAAAAGACCTATTACAAATCGACAATATGGTTTTCGGCGATTGCATTTGGATTAATTCATTTGATTGCTTTTTCCAATTACAGCCTTTCTCTTGTGCCATATATGTTATGTGTTGTCTCGGTACCATTTTTCGGAGGGTGTGCCATAACATATTACCGCATTAATCTTGGTTTCTGGTGGGGTGTTGGAATGCATATTTTCAATAATCTTCCAGCAATAATTCTACTGTTCTCACTATAAAATAACATAATATGAAAGCAAGAAATTCAGTATTTCCTATTTTGCTTGCAAGTCTTGTCAGCCTTATTGCCATTGCTTGCAATGCCAAAGCAGAGGGTCCAACACAAATTAGTGTTGACCAAGATTTTAAAGTCGCTATTTACTCGACTTCTGAAAACGGAGGTGTGGTAGATACCATTTCACCCTGTCTTTTAGAGGAAACAGTACACATTTCAGAGTTACTTTATTATCCCGATGATGAGGGTGTGACAATGCCGTTAAGTATTTCTGATACTGCAAAGTACGCAGAAATAACTGAGAGCAACCTTGATAAAAGAATTGCCATAGCGATTAATGGTCAGGTAGTATCCACACCGGTTGTGAAAATGCGATTATACAATGGAGCGGGCTCTGTAGTGCTTGACGATACACAATTAGCCAAACTTTTCCCGAATGTCAAAATAGAGGATCTCAGATCTACGAATCAATAAACCAATATTTTTTTGAAAGAATAAAATACGCTGTACATAGCATTTAATTCCGTAATATTGACACTCTACAATGAGATACACCACCCAAAGAACCACAACGGTCTTTAGGTGGTGAATTATTAAAGTTTGGGACCTTTTCTTCGTTGTTTGACTTTATGTTCGTCTCGGTAACGGTGGAGTGCTTCGTCAATGCTGAGACCGGGATGACGGCTCAACCAAAGTTTGAAATCATCGGGAAGCGCAGAACCATGAGCAAAACCTTCGTCCGGAATAGGGTTACCACTGAAAGAAGACGATGACAAATTTATTCCGGCTCCTTGTGTATGCGAGGACGATACATTGCCTGATGATTGACTTTGCTTAAATGCGTCAGGGATATAACGGTCAGCAGGTGGTGGTGTTAGTTCACATCGAGGTTGGCAGGTCTTAAAGTCATACCATATCCAATGATGCTTGCCGACAATATCATCGGGATTGCAGATATAGGTACATATAGCCTCCCCTCTCTGATAGCGGTCAAGATCGTGGGGTGCAATCCTTGCTCCCATGAATCCATCGGGTAATGGTGGTAGGACAACCGACTTAGATTGTGGCTTTGGTTTTGGGGTATCGTAAGCAATAACTCAAGTACACCTTTGGGAGATTGCAATTAGGTTGTAATTTTGCATCGCAAGGTTGCACTAATTGCAACCTCCAATTTTATGACAAAGTTCGAGTTTCAAGATCTACAATCCAGAGCGGCATCAAGTGGGATGACTCTTAAGGATGGACGACTCAAACTTGACAATAACCTTGCTGAGAACGAGATCCGTCCAATAACGCTTGGCCGCAAGAACAATCTTTTCTGTGGAAACCATGAATCGGCGGAGAATATGTGTGATAAAGTCGTTGCTGGCTACCTGTCGGAATCTTTACATCAATCCTCGTCTATATCTGAACTCCGTCATAGAGGCGATGCCTGGGTTTGAAGAGGCTACGGAAGAAGAGCTACAGGTTCTCCTGCCTCATAAGTGAAAAGACTTCCATCTGGAAGCGAGCATGAATACCCCGGTGTGACAGCTGGCAAAATAGTAACTTCAAATAAAACTCAACATCGGCTACAACTTCATAGAGTTGTAGCCGATGTTGCTATATTATGAACTTCAACTTACCGGGAGGTGTACTTGAGTTAATACTTACGAAGATTACGGATAAGCAGTTCCACTCTATCCAATTATCTCATTAATGGAATATTCGAATTTTATTCTCTCGTGGTAACGTTAGATATGCAGACCGGGAGAAAGAAGAATATTTCAAAACAACTCTCACCAACCATATAGAAAAGTACCATACCTCAAGATCTCCGATAATTCTTTATTTATTATCGGAGACCTGAGTATTCAGTCACTTTTTACAATACTTTTTCGATTTTGGTTGATTGTCAGTCACTTCATCAATATTATATTATCGATGACTTTAATAGAACATTATCATTGTAAAACACACCAGAATTAACTTGATTATTTATCCTGTAATCAAATCAGATATTTCATTGGCAATTTCTTCAATTGTATTTGATGCAGTGTTACGTGCCACTTTATCTGCTATCGAAGGAGAGAATTCGATAACTTCATTCTTGGTTATATTATGCCAGATTGGAAGCATCACTTGCTCTCCTGTATTTGCTTTAGTGATTATGCCATCCAATTCATAATTTGTCCATCCTTTCTTAATGAAAGCTTTTGAGAGAACTACGATACCGAATTTACTTTTTGCTAATCCTTTATCAATTTTTCTCCTTAGGCTATCACCTATTTTAAGTTCAAACTCATCGTACCACACTTTGAGACCTTTATTTATAAGAGCAATTGCCAATGGTCTTACCACTTCATCTTTATCCTCGGATGCGTGAGAAATAAACACATCATATTCAAGTTGTGAGTTTTCATACCCTTCAGGAGGTACTGTATCCTTTCTAACAAGAGAAGGCACAGATGAAAGAGCTCGGTGACTATATTCAGGGAGTGGTGCCGGAAGTCTGCGAATCGAAGTTCTCACTGAGCCACCCAATCCGCCAAGATCTATTGTTATATACCAATGCCCATTTTGCGGGATTGTAAAAATCACTGGAGATTTTCGTACAAGGCCTCCATAATATCTATGCCTTCTACCACTTTTGTAGCTGCTATAGTTGCTACTATCCATCAGCCTTACGTTAGCCGCATTTCCTTGGAGAATGACTTGTATGCGCTCTCCTTTAGAACATTGATGAAGATCATATACCGTATACTTCATATATTTATTCGATTGTATTACTTGTTATTTCATAGCAGTATACATAGGTGGTCTCATCATTTCCTCCACCTGTATCTCCTTTCATTCCTTTTGCAAGGAAATACTCCTCTACCTCTTGGGCAGCTTCTTTATCAGTAGCTTCTCGCCATATCCACCAGGCATTCTCTTTATCTACGTTATGTTCACCAAACAGGCGACGTTCAATGTCATTAGTAATCCCAATGTAAAAATCGGAATAATACTGTTTACTACTCTTGCTGAGATGACAATTTATGTCATTGATAATCTCGGATGCAATTTTTTTAGCCATAATATAATACTTGAATTAATTATTGTGCTGCAAAATTAAATATCAAGATTGCAGAATAACTTCATTCTTTTAAAAAAATCACGAGATATAAATTTTAATGATTTTTTTCTATGATTTTTAGTGCTCGCTCTCTCATCTTCTTGCGAAGATATAATGGCTCAAGTATTTCGCATTCGTTAAGATAACCCAAAAGCAAAGTCTCAAATTCATAATTCGGGATAAGATTCAGTTCAAAGACAATATAATCATCTTTACGATCCAGTACCTTTTGCGTATTATGAAATGGTTTTGTTTCAATATATGCCGCAGCGGGGAATTCAGCTTTTATAATTATTCTTTCTCTTCGGCTTCCGATATTTATAGACACTCCAACCACCTGACTGAAATATTCGTCAATATCAAGCCCATAGTATTCTTGATATATGAGGTTTGGTGCTATTTCAATAGCGTCTATTCTGTCTAAAGGGAGTGTCACAAGAGGTAATAATCCTTTCATTTTGGGCTCAGAACCTATTAAAAACCACCGATTGTTATACTGTCTAAGTTGATAAGGATGTATTTCTCTTAGAAACGTAGGTTTCCGATATTTATGATAGGACACATGGATGACATATTTTTTTAGAATACAGTCAAACAATATAGGAAAATATTGCATTCCGATTAAGTATGGATTCTGAGCAAACGATACGATGCCTCTGGGTGATTGATTAAGTCGGAATGTATCTTCAAGCCTTATAATAATCTCTTCCATCCATGAACAGTCTGGCAATCCCTTAAATCTTGAAAGCATACTTATTGTGTCTGCCAATTGCTGCATTTCTCTTTGACTAATCGGAAGATTCATAATGGAGTATTCCGGGTCGTCATAATAATAGTAGGCTCTATGACCATCCATGCCTTTAATTATGGGTGCCGAATATCCTTCACTATCTTTCATGTATTTAAGATCTTCTCTAATAGTTCTCTCCGAAATGTTACGGCCATAATAATAAAAAGTCTCTTTATTGATTATATCAATTAACTCATTCATATAATACTTCCGACCTCTTTCTCGGAAACATCGATCGAGAATTCTATGTCTTAAGAAAGCATTTTTTATTGTTGCCATAGATTATTTGTTTTCAGTATCAGAAAGGTGCATCATCATATCATAATGAGACTCTTGTCCCATTTTGTAAAAGATGTTTTTAAATACCTCCTTATAACGTTCAAGTTGACCATCTGCAATCTCAACAAATAAATCATCGGCCATTGAATGAGATCCACTATTTACCCAGCTTAATAGAGATCGGCAAATTTTCTTATCTTCAAAATTATCAAACTTATTTAGAATATCATTAGGACTAATACCACCAAAAATCTGAAAATAGTTTTCTACTATTCGTCTCATAATATTCTGAGAAACCAAGCATGATATTGGACTGGCATTTCGCAACTCAGACCAAAGCAGTTCATACGAGCTTCTTATAGGATTTGTCTTACAGTATGCCTGAATTGATGAAACATTATTTCGCTTTCTCAGGATCCAATGGTGTATACGATCTCTCCATTTACACCCTTTATCCTGAAAAGAAATTTCTTTATGAAAGTATACGTTATGAGTAAGCAATATTATCTGCTTCACGATACTTCTTCCATCATATACGTTGGCAAAAATATCTCTTAAAAGTGTGCTGACGACAAATAAAACGTTACTATCTAAACTGGATACCGGATCATCAATTATTAAAACCCTATTTCGACTAATACCATCTGGGGTATGGCTACCCTTTACAAGTTGCATATAATATAAGAAAGTAATGAATGTCCTTTCACCTTCGCTGAGAGTTGATGTGGCAATCTCACCGTTCTCTCTTACGATTTGATATTGGTTTATTTCATTTGGAACTTCACGAATCATGAAATTTGTAAATCCAAATCCTTGCAGAAGTCTATTAATTTCATTAACAGTCGGCGTAATACTTGTTATGGTCCTTTCCAATTCATTTATTTCATTTCTTAATGTTTTATGTCGACTCAAAGCAATTTCTATTTTACTTTTCAGCACTTCTATTGCCTTCTCCAAATCTATAACCTTTTTATTATGGGTTTCTATTGCTGCAGAATATGCAGTTGAGAAAAATTTATAAATTTGTTTTACAAGCATAGCTCGCTCAGTTGATAGGTTGTCTATTAGTTGGTTATACTTTGAAATCTTCAAATTACAATCATCTATAATACGATTAATCCGACGAATATGCTCTTTCGTGGATTTAAGAGCAATGACCCGGCTTGGCTCTTTACATTTTGTATCCATTAAGTTCTGGTTTGAAGTCAGAAGTAATTTAAATTCGGATACTACAGTCTCAAATAGAGAAATATCCATAGAAGATTTTTCCAGAACCTTTTGCTCATTTATGATAGAATCCAATTGTTTAATAATAATGGGAATAATCTGATTATATGTATTTTGTAAGGAACCGATTTGATGTAAATCGTTCCTATAGCGTGCATCAAAAAAAGAACTTATTTTCTTTTTAAACTCATCGGTTATAGTATGTTGTTGACAAAAGGGACATATATCCCTGCTTTTATCCATGTAAACCAAACCTTGACTAACCCAGTCTGAATTTCCTAAACTATTAATCAATCCGGCAACATCTATGTCCTGTTTACCAACGATTATTTTTGTCCATAATTCGTTAGACTCAACAGAATCCAATTCATTATCATTAAATTTTGCTATGGGTGTTTGGCGCACAGGTTGAATACCGAAAAGAACTTTTGCCTTGTCTGTTAAGGACTCAAGTGCTAATTCTTCATCAATCCGGTCCTTAGTCGCATCTAATACCTTTTTAACAAAACTATCTTTAGTCCCAGCTCCTATAGCTGATTTACTAAATATGCTTTCATGTCTCTTTAACAAATCCGTCCATACTGACTCTTTAAATGAATGCTTTATGTTTTTAATATCGGCTTCTTTTTCGTTTAAGGTTTTTCTTAATTTTGAACCCTCCTCAACAATTTCTTGAAGTAGCCTCTGTTTTTCTTCTATTTGACATAAACTATCCTTGGATGCTTCTCCTAATGTAAAGACTCCAGGTATAAGTTCAGAATAATTCCTGTCGCAGAAATCTTTGTTGTATATTAATATATCTAAGGGGAGTTCATCTTTCCACTCCAAAGTGCAATCAGGATATTCGTTGATATTAGCCACAATCCTGCTAATAGTACTTTTACCTGAACCATTTGCCCCATATATGATATTTATAACATTAAGATTTTCAATATCTACACCTTCACTATTGAAAGTGGCCTTATTCTTTATATGGATTCTATTAATCATGGTTTGTTCAACGTGTTTAATGCTATGTTGGTTTAACAACGAATTAGTAATTTCATTAAAAATGCTAGAGATTCTGTGAGTGATATTTAATCCTTTAAACAGCCAATTGGTACTATTTTCACTCCATCTTCGCGGGTATATGCCATTTCTCCTCCGGTGAGGACAATCAGCAAATCCGGCTCTCGAAGTCCGATTTGTTTCTCTGTCTTGTTCTTTTCGGCGATGAGGCGTTTGATTTCAAGAAGATGTTTTGCGCCATCCTCTATCTCTCGGCTTCCGAGTTTGCATTCTATAAGCGCATACCGTCCATCATCCAGATGCAAGACAGCATCTGCTTCAAGCCCTAGACGGTCATGGTAATAAGACAGGCGTCCTCCCAATGCTTGAGAATATGCACGAAGGTCACGAAAACATAAACATTCAAATATGAAACCGAATGTGTTCAAATCCAATTCCAGACTCTCAGGCGATGCACCCAATGCAGCTACAGCTATAGACGGATCTACAAAACAGCGTTTCTTTCCTGTACGGATAACTGTCTTTGACCGAATCGCCGGAGACCACGCCTCAATATCGTCGATGACAAACAGTTTCTCTAATGCACCCACATAATCGTCAAACGTGGTCATGGAGGTTCGTTCCATCTCTTCGGACACATCAGCAAGCATTGAAGTTTTCTTTGCAAGGGTGCATATATTTCGTGCGTAGGTACGAAGAATCAGCCGTGCCAATGTTGGATTCCGCCGTGTCCTATCAACACGTGAAATATCCTTATTGCAAATCTCGTCAACATAATCCTTTGCGATGAGTAATTTTGCATTCACACTCATCTCATCAAGAGAAGCTGGCCAACCACCCCGGCAAGCGGCAAATATAAGTTGCTCGATAGAAAGTTGTGACATCTCACCGTCAATATCGTAATCCGGTTCATCGAAAAGATGGCGCAATGAAATAGAGCCGTTTGATTCAAGAGACTCGAACAGACTCATCGGATACATTGCCATCTTCGTAATACGTCCCGTTCCGGTATGCATTATTTCCTCATCGTCTATTACTGTTGAGCCTGTCAAAATAAACTGGCCTTTCTGTCCGCGTTCATCAACGGCATGGCGAACCGCATCCCATATAACGGGAGCCACCTGCCATTCATCGATGAGCCGAGGCGTAGCACCCTTGAGCAGCAACGATGGCTTTATCCTTGCAGTAGCAAGATAACCTTCTCTTCTGTCAGGATCCTGCATCTTTATGACGCTCGCTGCCCGTCGCTCTGCTGTCGTTGTTTTGCCGCACCACTTTGGTCCGGCAATCTGTACCGCACCGAAAGCCTCAAGTCTCAAGTCAAGAGTCTTGTCAGCAATTCTACTCAGATATTTTTTCTCTTTCATAACCAACTGCAAAAATAGCGATTAAATCTAATATTTCAAAATTATTTTGTGCTTTTGAGTGGTTTTACTTTGTGTTTTTGAAATTGCAAACTTTGTTAAATTGAGTTAATGGCAACTTGTGCTCTGGTGTCTGTCATACTAAATCACTAACTTTGCATATACAGAGCGAACATTGAAGTGTTAAGCAATAGCGTAAGGATTTTCCAAGCGCAAAATGTACAAAACGCACTAATATAACGGTGGATTGCATGGAACTTTCCTTTACGTTGTACAATATAACTACCTGAGTATCAATTATATTAAATAATTGCGTTTCTTCTGGTGGCACCACAACCTAAAACCGAAAGGCGATGCAAAAAACCGAATATCAATTATACTCGGTGTTTTCTGCTTTTATAGTCCGAGGCAAATCGTTCAATATACGCCAATGAGAGCCAATCCCCATATCCCTGAAGACACCAAACCATCCTTACCAGAAGTATACTGATGAACTATATCCTTCCATAAAAAGCGAATAGGATAACCTAAAGGCTCCTATTCGCTTTTTTAGTAGATTGATATATGAATTTGATAATTGGAATATCTTCGTCATTCGATAGCCCTGCATTATTTGCGGGGGCGTCCTCCGCGGTTTCCTCCGCGATTTTCAGTGAATGGTTTGGCATCTTCGGTCAGTTTGAGTTCGGTGCCGTTGGAGAGTTCAACTTCGTATCCACCACGTTTACGTGAAATTTCTACGATGCTTTGACCGGCATAGTTTGTGGACACATATTTAGTGATGGCTGAGGGTATGATGGCTTTCGGAACTGCGTTACCTTTGGCTGCTTTGACTTCTTTCCAGTCGCCATTGTCGCGAAATTCCACTTCTGCACCGCTTACAAGATCCACGTCGTATTCAGC
>JAAVGE010000049.1 GCA_014800385.1 Bacteroidales bacterium | reverse complement strand
CAACAAAAATGGCACCCCGTAAAGAGTGCCATACTAACATATTATGCTAAATTGTAATCGTTTCTAATCACATGGTTATTTGCCGATGCAAAAGCGCGAAAATATGGATTGGAGGATATCTTCGGAGGTTATGTTGCCTGTTATGGATGCGAGATGGGAGAGGGTTTCTCGGATGTCCATGGCGATGAGGTCTCCGGAGAGGGAGGATTGTAGTCCATTGATTACTCGGTTGATGGAGTCGGCTGCGTTTTTGAAGGCCTCGGCGTGACGGGCATTGGTGATGGTCAGTTGCTGAGATTCGGGTTCTACTGAGTTTGTCAGGGTTTGGGTCAGGAGGTCTATCCCTTCTCCTGTGTTGGCTGAGATTGGTATTATCGGGGTTCCTTCCGGGAGTATGTTCCGGAGGTTTGCTATGTATTGGTCAGGCTGGGCCAGGTCTATTTTATTGATTGATACTATCAGTTTCTGATCGTTTGACAGTTCTGATATCAGTCCGGTTATTTCTGTTGTTGGTGTGGGTGATGTAATATCAGATAGGAGGATTACTATCCGGGCTTTTTTCATTGCCTGATGAGAGCGGCTTATGCCTATGGCTTCTATTTCATCGGTGGTGTCACGCAGACCGGCGGTGTCCATGAACCGGAATAGGTAATCGCCTATTTCACAGGTGTCTTCAATGACATCGCGGGTTGTGCCGTGTATGTTGCTTACTATGGCACGCTGGTCTCCTACTATGGTGTTAAGCAGTGACGATTTTCCGGCATTTGTGGGTCCGATAAGGGCTACGGGGATACCGTTTTTGATGGCATTTCCTGATGCAAAGGAGCGGTGCAGACGGGTCACTTCCGAATATATTTCCCCGGCTATTTTCATCAGTTTTTCACGTGAGGCAAATTCCACATCTTCTTCGGAGAAGTCGAGTTCGAGTTCAAGCATAGATGCCAGTTCCAGAAGTTGGTCGTGGAGTTGTTCAAGTTTCTGGGATACTGAACCGCGCATCTGATTTATGGCTATTGCATGGGCTGCGCGTGAGGTTGAGGCGATGATGTCGGCTACGGCTTCTGCTTCTGTAAGTCCAAGATTGCCTGAGAGATAGGCACGACGCGTAAATTCGCCTGGCTGGGCAAGCGTTGCACCTGCCCCGATAAGGGTGTTAAGTAGTTCACGTTGCACGTATTGTGAACCGTGAACGGATATTTCCACTGTATTTTCACCTGTAAATGATCGAGGAGCACGGAATATGGTTGCAACGGCTTGATCCAGGGGGCGTCCGGCGGAGTCAAGAACAGTTCCGAGATGTGCGGTGTGTGATTCGCATTGTTCAAGTTTTTTGCCGGTCCAGATTTTGTCGACTATGGAGAGGGCGTCCGGACCGCTTACACGTGCCACAGCGATTCCCCCCACACCGGCAGGGGTGGAGATTGCACAAATTGTTGATGTCATTGTCTGTCAGCAGTTTTTGATTGTGAGGATGGCCTGCGCCGGATCAGGGGCAGAAAAAACATAACTTCCTGCTACGAGAATATCGGCACCCGCCTCTTTCAGCAGGGGTGCGGTTTGATTATTTACGCCCCCGTCTACCTCAATCAAAGGTTTGTTTGACGCCTTGTCAATGAGTTCACGCAACCGGCTGATTTTCTTGATTGTATTCTGAATGAATGACTGTCCTCCGAATCCGGGATTGACCGACATTAAAAGTACCATATCCACTTCCTCAATAATATCCTCAAGCATTACAACAGGTGTTGCGGGGTTAAGAGTGACGGCCGGTTTCATTCCTGCCGCACGTATGGCTTGCACTGTTCTGTGAAGGTGTGTGCAGGCTTCCTGATGTACGTTCATGATTTCTGCTCCACAATCACGAACCTGCGACACATAGTTTTGCGGATTGACAATCATCAGGTGTACGTCCAGCGGCTTGGTTGAATATTTCTGCACTGCTTTCATTACGGGAAATCCGAAAGAAATGTTCGGTACGAACACCCCGTCCATGACGTCGAGATGCAGATAATCGGCTTCGCTGTTATTTATCATTTCTATGTCGTGCTGCAGGTTTGCGAAGTCTGCAGACAACAGGGATGGTGCTATTTTCATTTTTCAGTATTCTCTTTAGTGTTTGGTTTATGATTACGCATAGCGTTCCATGCAATATATATCACACAAGCGACGAGGAGAGCCAAGCCCGCGTAAGTCAGATAAGAGTTATATTGTTCTACTTTTTCAAACAGTTCGTTGTATGTCACGGTCTTTGCCAGCCAGTAGCCAAGCAGAGCGAGGATGGAGTTCCACACCAGTGCGCCAAGGGAGGTGAATACGCAGAATTTTATCAGATTCATCCGAGCCAATCCGGCAGGTATTGATATAAGTTGACGAACAGCCGGAATGAGTCGACCTATAAATGTCGAGGCTGCACCATGTTCATCAAAATAGCGTTCGGCATTTTCAACTTTCTTACTGTCAATCAGACAGGCGTGCCCTACCCTGCTGTTGGCAAAAGAATAGACTATCGGTCGACCTACCCACAGGGAGAGGAAATAGTTAATCAAGGCACCTACAAGTGCGCCGAGAGTGGCGAACAGGACTACGAGAAAGATGTTCATGTCAGAGGTTGAACCCTGGGCTGTAGCGAGGTATGCTGCGGGTGGCACAACCACTTCCGAGGGGAACGGGATAAATGAACTTTCCAGTACCATGAAGAGGAATACGAAAAGGTATGAAGCATTATCGACAAACCATTGGAAGAAGGTTTGTGCATTCATATAATCCATTATGGAGCAACTAATTAAAAGGTCAATCATTTTATAAATAATTTAATCCGGGATAATAATATGCAGCCCATCATAGGCAAGATGTACGTTTGACGGCAACTGACGTTCTATGCTGTTGTGAAGTCCAATCTGATGTGACATGTGAATCAGGTAGGCCACACGCGGGTTAATCTTGCTTATGGCCTCAAGTGACTCTGAAAGTGACATGTGGGAGTGATGCGGTTCGATACGCAACGCGTTGATTACCAATGTATCCACCCCCTCCAACTGCCTGATAGTTTCCTCCGGCAGCGAGGATACATCAGTGAGATAAGCAAGGTTGTTACCGATTTTGAAGCCGAGTATAGGCAACTTGCCGTGCATGACACACAAGGGGGTTATCTTAACCCCTTTGAACTCAAAAGATTTGTATGGCTCAATTTCATGAATAACAAAGTGTGGCACACCCGGATAAGGGTGTTCAGCAAAACTATATGGTATTCTTTGCCGAATGTCATCATGCACTTCTTTGCTGCAATACACAGGGAAACCGTCGTTAGCACAGAAGGGGCGTAGGTCATCAATCCCCCCCATGTGGTCGGCATGCTGATGAGTGAGCATAAGCATATCAGGTCGGGTGCAACGACTGTGGCGCAGCATCTGCTGATAGAAGTCCGGTCCACAGTCAATCAGCAAGTGTGTGTCACCCACCTCCACCATCGCCGAGGTACGGCTTCGGGTGTCCAGGGGGTTGTCCGAGGTGCAAACCTCACATGTGCAACCAAGTTGGGGCACTCCAGTTGATGTTCCTGTTCCTAAGAATGTCAGTTTCATAATCTGAATTTTTTAAGCAGTCCATCCTCAAACTCGAGCATGGCTCCTGATGGATATACCCATCGTTCGTATGTTGAACTATAGGAATGCCCATGCAACACATCCTGTGGATTACCGAGCGACAGGCGCACCTCCTCACGAGTCATTTCCGGACGTACCGTTCCATTGGTTATAGCCTCCCAGTTTTGGTCGGTTATCAGAGGATATTTCAGCCGGGGATCCGACAGAGAAAAAAGGGAGTCAAAATTTCGGGTTGACATTTTTCCCGTTCCGCCGCTCATCAGCATTGAATATATCTTCGGATCACCTGACTCAGTGAAATTCACGCGTAACGGGAAATCGGCATTACCGGAAGATACACCAACAACCGTAACCGGAATGAACTTGCGGCAGTTTACCCTTTCTCCATTTTCTGCATATCGGGTGGATGTCAGCGGATAGAGTGTCATACCTGTCATCTTGCTGTTGATTTTGGATATATATTCCATATCCACGACAAACGGCACCGATATAGACTGTCGTCCGTAAAGTTCAGCAGGAGGTAATTCAACCCTGTATATCAAAGTATCGGCAGGAGATTTCGGGGTTACGAATTTCAGTAACGTAATGGTGTCGCCAAGCAGTGATGGAACCGCAGTAATACCTGCAAACTCGATTATTTCGCCAACTGCAGGCAGCGAACTGTCGCGCGTGGAGGAGAACAGCAGTTTTATACGGTCATCAACAACCTTGAATTCCCTACCCTTGCGCCACTGCGAGAGCGAGTCAGCGACGAGTGTACGGCCAAAGGTCTGCTCAGGAGTGACAGTCTGGGCATTCTCGCGCCTTACGTCTGACGCGGTTATTCTCGGCGTGCTCTCAATTCCGGTGAAACAACCAGAAAGGGAGCACGTCAGAGTGACGGCGCACAGCAATGCTTTTATTTGACCATAGAGGTTCATTCAGCAGGCTCGCGGTCGATGTTCTTGAAAAGGAACGCATACATGTCGGTCCATTCATCGATGGTTTTAGACATCGGTTTACCTGCACCATGACCGGCATTGCTGTCAATACGAATCAGTTTAGGACGGTCACCGGTGTTTGCAGCCTGCAATGTTGCTGCATACTTGAATGAATGTGCTGGGACAACACGGTCATCATGGTCAGCGGTGGTAACCAGCACAGCAGGATACTGAGTTCCGTCATCTTTGATGTTATGAATGGGAGAATAATTCAGCAGATATTGAGCCATTTCAGGTGAGTCTGCCGATGTTCCATAGTCTGAAGCCCAGTTCCAACCGATGGTGAAAAGGTGATAACGCATCATATCCATTACACCCACACGGGGTATCGCCACACGGAACAGGTCAGGACGCATATTGGTAACGGCACCTACAAGCAGACCGCCGTTGCTGCCTCCCGAAATAGTCATAAGGTCGCTGGTTGTCCAACCTTCGTTTATCATATATTCAGCGGCAGAAATAAAGTCGTTGAACACATTGAGTTTGTTCATTTTAGTGCCTTGCTGATGCCATTCTTCGCCATATTCCGAGCCTCCGCGAAGATTAGCCTGAGCATATATTCCACCCTGCTCCATGAAGTAAAGCAGATTAGCAGAGAAGGAAGGAGGCAAAGAGATGTTGAAACCGCCGTAACCATAAAGATACACGGGGTTTGTACCATCCTTTTTCAATCCCTTCTTATATGTAAGGAACATCGGCACACGGGTACCGTCAGTAGAGGTATAAAACACCTGTTCGGTTACATAATCCTCAGGATTCAATCCCTTAACCTGAGCCTGTCCGATGAGGGTACTTTCGCCGGTTTCGGTATTGAGGCTATACTGAGTTGAGGGATAGGCAAAAGAATTGAATGAATAGAATACTTCAGGATATTTTTCCGAAGTGGAGAAAGCCACTGAGCCATAAGTGGGAAATTTTATTTCCTCAACGAGCGTGCCGTCAAGGTTATGTATGTAAGCGTGAGAGGAAGCATCGCGCTGATAACTTACTATAATTTTGTCAGTTGTAAAATCCACGTCCGTCAGCACTGCATCGCTTTCAGGGATGAAGTCAGTAACGACAGAAAGATTTGAAGCCTCAAAACGGATAACCTTGCCACGGGGTGCGTCCTTGGTTGTTTTGACATATACCACACCATCTTTTGCACGGATAACTTCAAAGAGGTAGTCCTGACTCGGTTCAATATAAATCCATTCCGATTCAGGTTTTGTCAGATCCTTCATCATAAGGGCATCACCTGTCCCCTGCCCTCCGACAGATATAAAAGCCAGGCGACCTTTGTCAGCGACCTCGGCCGAATGGAAATAGAACGGATGCTCAGGATCCTCGTAGAAGATAGTATCCTCGCTCTGCGGAGTGCCCAACTTATGGAAATATACCCTGTGATTGCTGTTAGCGTTCGAGAATTCCTTTCCATCTTCAGGAATGGGATAGGCGGAATAGAGGAATCCGTCGCCCAGCCACTGGGCACCGGTAAACTTTGCCCAGTTGATGTGGTCCGGAAGAAGATTTCCGGTTTCAACATCCATGACATATATTTCAGTCCAGTCACTGCCGTTTCTGGATACGGTATATGCCATATATTTCCCATCCTCAGAGAAGAATGTGCCGGTCAGAGCCACTGTCCCATCCTCCGACAATTTATTCGGATCGAGGAACACAACAGGCTGACCGTCTAGGGAATCTTTTCGGTATAGAATAGACTGATTCTGCAAACCGTCATTCTCATAATAATATATCCTGCCATCCTTGGCGCGCCATGGCAACCCCGTTTTTCTGTAGTTCTGGAGTTCTGACAAACGTTGTTTAATAGCACCGCGGAACGGTATCGCATCAAGATAACTGCGTGTCAGGGCATTCTCGGCCTTGACCCATGCAAGGGTTGTCTGCGAGGTATCATTTTCCAGTGGACGGAAAGCATCCATAACCTCAAGATTGAAATACTTATCTGTAACCGGACCTGTCGGAGGTGCCGGATACATCATCGGAGAGGTAGCAAAGAGTGATGCTGCTGATGACATGGCTAATGCTGTCAATAATATTTTATGATTCATTGAATTGATTCTTATATGTATAATTTAAGTGCAAATTTACTAATTTTCATCGAAATAACCATTTTTATCAAACTAATAAACCGGATTAATTTGTGAGTATGCAATATTTACACTCTTTTTTTATGGATTTTTGGAATAACTTTTCAAAGTTTCATTATTCATGAACTACCATCTCAGGTCTTTTAAAAATTATCAAACTTTGTTCAGCCGAAAATTTTTACTAATTTTGCACATAAAATAAACCTATAGACCTTAAAACATGAAACTACAATCCATTATCGCACTCTCTGCCATGGCTTTTGCATGTGCAGCAACAGCACAGACCAAAGGTGGAATCAGCGAAGAGATGATGAATGAAATCCGCACTTACGCCGACCATTCCCCTTCGCAAAAGGCACTGCGTAACGCCGTTGCCAACAATGCTATCCAGACATTGGTTGTCAACAACGACAATCCCAACCGACTGGACATGAACTTCACACATCGTGTACCCTCGAAAGGGATTACCAACCAACGCTCATCAGGCAGATGCTGGCTTTTCACCGGTCTGAACTTCCTGCGTGCACAGGCTATGCTCAAGCATGACCTCCCTGAACTTAAACTGTCGCAAAACTACAACTTCTTCTTTGACCAACTGGAGAAATCAAACCTTTTCCTACAGTCGGTAATTGACTATGCCGGTCAGCCGATTGACAGTCAGCAGAACAAATGGCTTTTCGCGCATGCCCTGTCCGATGGCGGTCAGTTCACCGGAATAGCCGACAACCTGATGAAATATGGCATCGTTCCCGACTATGCCATGCCGGAGACCTATCAGAGCGAACACACTGCCGACATGCGTCAGTTCCTTACCTGGAAACTGCGTGAGGATGGATTGGAACTCCGCAAGATGGTAGCAGAGAAGAAATCCGCAAAAGATATTGAGAAGCGCAAAACAGCCATGCTGGGCGAAATCTACCGCATGCTCGCTCTTAATCTCGGCGAACCCCCGACAGAGTTCACTTTCACTCAGAAAGATTCAAAGGGCAACGCCATTGAAACCAAGAAATATACTCCCAAAGAATTTTACAATAAGTTCATGGGCAATAATCTGGCGGAAGATTATGTCATGATCATGAATGACCCCACCCGACCCTACTACAAAGTATTTGAAATTGATCTTGACCGCCACACCTACGATGGAAAGAACTGGCGTTACCTTAATCTTCCCATGGAGGAAATCAAGGCTATGGCAATAGAGTCAATCAAGGATTCAACCGCAATGTACTTCTCATGCGACGTTAAGAAATATCTTGACCGTGAGGGTGGTACACTTGACCTTCAGAACTATGACTACGAATCACTGTTCGGAACCAAATTCGGTATGGACAAGGCTGAACGTATAACCACCGGTACCAGTGGCTCATCACACGCCATGACACTCATCGGGGTAAACATCGCTGAAAACGGCAAGCCCGATAAATGGCTGATTGAAAACTCATGGGGCATCAACCCTTCAAACGGCAAGAAAGGTCATCTTATCGCCACCGACGAATGGATGGACGAATACTTCTTCCGTCTTGTGGTTGACAAAAAATATGTTCCTGCCAAAACGCTCAAACTCCTTGAGGGTGAAGCAACCATGCTCCCTGCATGGGATCCGATGTTTGCTCCCGAGGAATAAATATTTCATATATACATAAAAAATGGGATGTCGGAAGTTACCCGGCATCCCATTTTTTATGGAGTAATTATTATTTACCTGTGTGATTGAAACATTTTGTTTCAAGCGGGAGATTTTTCTCCATGGCTACACGTGAAGGTGTGGGATATTCCAATTTTTCAAGTTCAGCCAGAGCGAAGCCGATGTCGTCGAGCAACTGATCGGCCATGTCACGGCTGAAGCCCTGCTTGCAAAGAACACGCATCACAACCATCTGTTCAATGTTGGCCGGCATTGTGTAGGCCGGAACCATCCAACCTTTCTGTGCAAGTTTGTCCTGAAGGTCGTAGAGTGTCCACTTGGCGCATTTCTGATATTCCTCATCCATACGCCATACGAAGATGGGGTTAGGCACCTCAGAAGAATAAGGCACGAATTGTTTCATGCCGCCGATTTTTTCGTGGAGATATTTTGCAATCTGAAGTGAGTTATATTGAATATTCTTGTAACCTTCGAATCCAAGACGGATAAACTGATAGTACTGTCCGAGAATCTGTGCGGCGGGACGTGAGTAGTTCAGACCCACCTGTGTTACTTCTGCACCAAGATAGTTTACGGTGAAAGACATATCCTCGGGGAGATACTTCTTATCTTTCCATACTACCCAACCGAGACCGGGATAAACCAGACCGAATTTGTGTCCGGAGGTACTGATTGAGAGTACCCATTTCAAGCGGAAATCCCATTTCTTTTCAGGTTCGAGGAAGGGAAGGATGAAGCCGCCGGAGGCTGCATCAATGTGGATACATACCTCATTGCCGGTTTCTGCATTGTACTTGTCAAGGGCGGCGTCAAGAGCCTCAACATCGTCGTTCATACCACTCCAGGTAACGCCTAAGATAGGCACTACGCAGATGGTGTTTTCATCACACATGCTGATGGCCTTGTCGATATCCAGCGTGGGGTGCTCCTTTGACAGAGGAACAACACGCATCTCAACATCCCAGAATGTAGCGAATTTCTCCCATACTACCTGATAAGCGGTTGAGATTACGATATTAGGTTTATCGTAAGGTTTACCGGCTTCTTTACGGCGTTTCTTCCAACGCTTCAAGGCAGCCAGACCACCCAGCATACATGCTTCGGATGATCCGATAGCCAATGCTCCGGCTTTCCATTTGGCTGTTTCAGGAGTATTCCAGAGATTAGCCATGATGTTGATACACTTCTGACACATAACAGCGATTCGCGGATATTCCGTTTCGTCGATGTAGTTGATGCCGATTGCCTCATTCATCAGTTTGGTTGCATACTCGTCCATGTAGGTGGTAACGAATGTAGCGAGGTTCAGACGCGGTTGTGTCTGTGCGTAGGTTTCATCTTTCACCATCTGATAGGCTATTTCAGGTGTAGTCGGACCCTGCGGAATTCTTTCAGTGGGGGCAGGCTGCAGCATCGCTTCTGAGCCAAAAACATCTGTTTTGGCATCACCGTAACGATAGAACGGATCAAGTTTTGAATCTAACATAGTTGTGTGTTTTATGTGTAACTAAGATATTGTCACATCAGAAGGACTATCACTACACCCCAAAGGATCAGCAGAGTGTTGCCGATGGCATAGGTTACGGTGTAACCCATAGCGGGGATGGAACTGCCCAGGGCATCCTGTATTGCACCGAGTGAAGCGGTTGTGGTTCGGCTGCCGGCGCAACATCCAAGGTTGATTGCAGCAGGGAATTTGAAGATTGTTTTACCCACTATCATACCGAGAATCAAAGGCACTGAGGTACAGATAACACCCATTAAGAAGAGCATGAAACCAACTTCTCTCAATCCGCTTATGAACGAGGGACCTGAAGTGATACCGATAACTGCAATGAACATGTTCAATCCAAGGTTATCCATCAACCATACTGCAGGCTGAGGTATACGTCCGAAAGTGGGGTGTTTGGTACGCAACCATCCGCAGAATAGACCGGCAATCAGGGCACCTCCACTGGTGCTGAGGCTTACAGGTACGCTTCCGAAATGGATGGTGAGCGCTCCGATGAGTCCTCCGATGAATATGCCCAGACCGACAAGGATAAGGTCAGATTTAACGCTACGTTTGTCTGCGTAACCGATAACTGAGGCAGCAGCGTTCACTTCGCTTTGCAGTCCGACAATTGTCACAACGTCGCCGGCCTGGAGTTTGACCTGTGCCAGAACAGGTATTGATGCGCCTGAACGGTTGATGCTTTTTATTGACACACCGTACATCTGTTTCATCATACGCAACTGGTCGACAGTTTTACGTGCCGCGCCTTTCTTAGACACCGTAACACTGATTTCTTCAGCAGGAAAATTCAGCAATTCGGCATCGTTAATCTCCTCGCCTATCCACTGCTCATCGCCGATGATAAACTCACGGCGTCCGCTCAGAACCAGTTCGTCACCTTTGGAGATCATGACATCGGGGGTCGGGTCGATGATTTTCCCATCCTTACGGATTCGTTCGACAAACAGACGGCGTCCCTGCTGCATGAAATTCTCCTCCACTTCCTTGATGCTTTTGGGTTCGCTGAAGAAATCAGCCTCAACCTTGTATGCACGGAAAGCAACAGGACGGAGAGCATTGACATAGTTGGGATCAGAGGATGCCCCACCCTGGTTCAATTTCTTTTCCAGTTCTGCTGTTTCAGCCTTTACTTTTTTCAATCCGCCGAGAAGTATCGGTCCGAGATTGGCCAGGATATACGCCGAGCCTATTGTACCGAAAACGTATGTCACGGCATAACACACCGGCATTACGTCAATCCAGGCCTTTTTCTGCTCCGGTGTTCCTGCAATGGATGAGATGGTATCTGCTCCAACTCCCAGGATAGCCGACATGGTCTGTGCTCCTGCCAGCAAACCTACAGCCTCACCGGTGTTGTAACCCATTATTTTCGCTACACCCCATGTAGTCAACAAACAGAACACGCACAGAATACAGGCGAATGCCACCTGCTTCAGTCCATCGCCACGAAGCGACTGGAAAAACTGAGGTCCTACGCTGTATCCTATCGAGAACAGGAACAACAGAAAGAAGGCATCCTTTATGGGGCCGGGAATAGAAATGTCAAGTTGACCCACCACAACACCCACAAGGAGCACAGAAGTGACGGTGCCAAGTGAAAAAGATTTGTACTTTAGTTGTCCGATAAGGAAACCAAGACCGATGGTCAGAAATATCGCCAGTGAGGGATTATTTCTTAGTGTCTCTACTAACCAGTGCATTTTTCTTGTATTAAATTAAACAATAAAAATCTGACGAAGTCATGCCTGAATCATTCAGACTATAAACTGTATATTATATAAAACGCAATATTGTGAAAATAGTTTAAATCCCTGACTTGTCTATTGTCGAAATTTGCTGTAATTTTGTAGTCAAAATCCAATTATGAGTATTTCAGGTAAAATTAAATTGTTTCAGGCGAAGACAAAAGAATTGATGTCAATGCCTGCTTTTCCGGTATTGCTGGCCCTCTGTGCCGCACATTCGCTTAACGACCTTCTTCAATCAGTCATCACGGCCGTTTACCCTATGCTGAAGGAAGAACTGAGCCTTGATTTCGCCCAGATAGGACTGATCACGCTGGTGTATCAGATTTCGTCATCCATCTTTCAGCCCGTTGTGGGATTTGCTTTTGACAAACGACCGTTTGTCTACTCACTGCCTATGGGAATGGTTTCAACCTCAATCGGGATAATACTGTTTTCGTATTGCACTACCATGTGGGGCATATTGCTTGCAGTATTTATGGTAGGAATAGGATCGGCCACACTTCATCCGGAGGCATCACGCATAACCTCGCTTGCCGGGAGGGCACGCCGTGGTTTTGCCCAATCCATTTTTCAGGTTGGAGGAAACTTCGGCGGCTCAATAGGACCACTGCTTGTTGCCCTGATAGTTGCCCCACATGGTCGCCATTATATATTATGGTTTCTGGTTTTCTCCACCATCGCATTTGCTGTCATGCGACCGATTGTCAGATGGTATGGCAATTATCTCAATGACGTTCGGAAACATCCTGAATCACATACCAAGACTCTTTCACTCCCTTTGTCAAAATGGAGAACAGTCTTTGTGATATGCGTTATAATGGTGCTGATATTTTCGAAGTATGTCTACTTGGCTTCGCTGTCAAGTTACTACACCTTCTATCTGATGGATAAGTTTGATGTGTCAGTTAAGACATCGCAGATATTTCTGTTTATATTCGTGGTGTCAACCGCTGCCGGAACGCTTGTAGGGGGACCGATAGGTGATAAATACGGGCGTAAGTTGGTTATATGGGTATCCATTCTCGGCACAGCACCGTTCTCTCTTCTTCTGCCCCATGTATCATTACCGTTGACTGCATTGCTCAGTTTCTGCGCAGGATTCATGCTATCCTCAGCCTTCCCTGCCATATTGTTGTACGCACAGGAACTGCTGCCCACCAAATTAGGTATGATTTCCGGTTTGTTTTTCGGATTTGCTTTCGGAGTGGGAGGTATAGCCTCCGCCGTTCTCGGAAACTTCGCTGACCGCTACGGTATAGAGGCTATCTACAATTTCTGTGCATACATGCCCCTGTTGGGTATCGTCGCCTGTCTACTGCCCAATCTTAAAAATAGAGAACTGCCTAAGTAAAACCTGAACAGACTGAAGCAGAAATCCGAAAATCCGGATGTTTTTGGATGTATAATGTGTCAGGGTTTAATATGTGATAGGCTCAGCCTCGCCGTATATAGGATTATGCGGCTGCTCCATGGAGCAGCCCTACAGGGTTAATACACTGATTGTCAAGAGTGTAGGGATACTCCTAATCTTGGTCAAAATATCAAATATTCTTTAATCAATATGATTTTCTAAGTGTTATTCTAATAAATAAAGACTTTAAAATCATTTGAATATGGAAAACTACACTGTTGATGATATTCTGAAATTTATACCTAAGAACAGGATTTTGGAATTGGCCAAATTGACAAATATT
>JAAVGE010000048.1 GCA_014800385.1 Bacteroidales bacterium | reverse complement strand
CATCCGTGCATACTAGCGCAGCAAGTTACCCGTGTGTCTGATTACGAAAAAGATCCGTGAAAATCCGTAAAAATTCGTGGTAACAAAGCGAAGCGAGTTAAAAAATCCGTGTGTTTAAGAATCTCAATCAAATCCACAAACCACCACCCTGATAATCAACCTATTTCAAATCCTCACCCCGTCTCACCAACCCCTTAGGAGGGTGTGTCAAAATAGGCGTAGCCTCGCCGTATACAGGATTATGCGGCTGCTCCATGGAGCAGCCCCACAAGGCTAACATATTGATTATCAAGAATGTAGGGATGCTCCCTGGAGCATCCGCCGAATATACATCACTCTCCATGAACGTACAACACAAAAAACACAGGCTGCCCCCGCTAACCAATATTTAAACAAAAACTTGTTAATTCCGTTTTATTAATGAGTCCGTTTTAACGGCTCAAAGGTAAAAACGTTTCATGAAAATAGCCTCCGAATTGATTACATTATGCCGGGAATAGGGTTCTCATATAAAAAATATATTGCCGTGATAGCACTGCAGATAGTGCTGGTCATGACAGTTCTTGACGTGACTGTTGTCAACGTTGCGTTACCGGTTCTTGCCGGTCAGTTCAACATAAGCAGTTCTCTATCTGTTTGGGTGATAACTATTTATCAGTTAGTGATAACCATGCTTCTGCTGCCTGTCAGTTCTTTCGGTGACCTCCACAGTTATAAGCGTACCTTTCTGACAGGGGTTGTTCTCTTCACCCTTTCATCAGGCCTCTGCGCCGCTTCCCAAAACTTCACCACGCTTGTCATAGCCCGAGGTATACAAGGTGTGGGAGCAGCGTGTGTTATGGGGGTGAACATCGCACTGGTCCGGTTGATTTATCCCAGGGAGATTCTCGGCAGAGGTATGGCTCTGAACGCCATGTGTATCGCCATAGCGACCGCCGCCGGACCGACAATAGCGGGTGCTCTGCTATCCATTACCACATGGCACTGGCTGTTCCTTATCAACATCCCTTTAGGTGTCGTAGCCTTCATCATAGGGTTGAAACTCCTTCCGGAAAATCCGAAAATGGAGCATAAACCGCGCTTCGACTGGATAAGTGCTGTTGAAAACATGATTGTGTTCGGACTTATCTTCTATGCTCTCGGCAACTTCGCCCGCAAAGGGGATTTACTCACAAGCGTCATTCTGCTTGCCTCAGGAATAATAACAGGAATATTCTATCTGCGCCGTCAGTTCAACCGCGAGCAGCCTTTGCTTCCGGTGGATCTGTTCCGAAACTCCATGTACTCAATGAGCATTGTCACATCCGTATGCTCGTTTATGGCTCAGAACATGACAATGATTGCACTCCCGTTTCTGTATCTTAAAAGTTATCATTTCTCCGAAATCACAACCGGTCTGCTGATGACCCCATGGCCGCTTGCCACAATGATTGTTTCACCAATCGCCGCACGTTATGTGGAGAAACATAACCCTGGTGCCACGGCTGCCTTGGGTATGGCTGTTTTTATCACAGGTGTGATCCTCCTGCTGCTCCCCGGCGATGCCCCATCGGAATGGAATATTGCATGGCGAATGGCAGTCTGCGGCGTTGGATTCGGCATGTTCCAGACTCCCAATAATATTGTTATGGTGATGGCAACTCCCGTTCACCGTTCCGGAGGTGCAGGAGGAATGCAGAGCACAGCACGTCTCGTTGGTCAGACTATCGGTGCAACAACAGTCAGTTCGGTCTTTGCCTTAGTGTATGAAAACAATAAGGCTGTTGAGGTCTGTCTGATTATCAGCATATTATTTGCCTTATCTGCCGGAATTTTCAGTTACGTACGCACTTTAGGACACAAAAAAGAACTGCGGATGTAACGGTCCTCGCTCTATATCTCGGCAAGCCGTCTAAGTATTTGAGGCAGCAGGGGGGTGAGATTGTCGTTGATGATTGCATGAACGGCTGGATGCGGATCGGTAACGGCAATCCGTTGCGACTCAATTCTGGCTCGTGCCTGCTCTGCCGTGCAATGGTTACGGTTGATAATGCGCTCTACGCGAATATCCTCGGGGGCTGTGACTTCCCAAACCTGCTCCACCATCTTATCCAGACCGCTTTCATAGAGGATGGCTGTTTCTATGAACAGCACGGGCACGCCGCATGATGCAGCCGTTTCCGCAATATCGCACCGCACATGGTGATGAACTATACTGTTAAGGATACGGAGTTTTTCGGCATCGGAAAATACCACCGAGGCGAGCAGATCCCGGCGTATCTCATCATCTACCACCGCCTCAGAGGCTATCTCCTCGGCTATACGCCGCTTGATTTCGGAGGAGTTGTCCATCAGGACTTTAGCACGCGAATCGCAATCGTAGACTCTGAATCTGAGTGTGGTCAGGATACGGCTCACCACCGATTTCCCGGCTCCTATCCCCCCTGTTATGGCTATTATGCGGGTCTTCATCAGTGTTGTTCAATCAGATATTCCACGCTGTCGGTCAGCAGCATGGGGTTATGATATTGCTTAGGCAACGCAGGGAACACCAGCGGCATACGACCCGTAACACGCGAACGGCGGCTGAAGTCTCCTATCACTCGGAAGGTAGGGTTATCCCCTGCATTATAAAGGTTCATCGGTATCAGATAACTGACCTTCGCCTCCGCCGGGAACATCACCACATGTTTTCCTCCGGGGCCATTCTCAACCTCTATCGGTATGTTGTGGGTGACAAGGATAAGAGGCTCCACCGGAATCTTCACCGTGACGGTGGAGGGTATGGCACGCATCCCTTCGGGCGGCACCAGGCGCACCTCGATTTCTGTGGTGTCTCTCAGATTGTTAGCAGATATCGGCTCGGTGGTAATACCGGAAATGTCGCGTATCGGGCGTGCCGAATAAAGCAGCACGGTGTCAGGCGAATAGGTCACCTTGCCGGATATCATGAACTGCGGAGCCGCTGAAACATCCTCGGTGTTCAGTCTCACCTTCACGGTTTTGGGCGGTCGACGGGTGTAGGGAACGGAGAGTGAGTCGGGATTGAGAGCCATGACCTGTGCCTGACCGAACACACCGCGTATGGCATTGTTTGCCTTCTGCCGGGTGATGACTATGCGGTTGTTATCGGCATCGATGTCATTGAAGTTGAAGGTCAGCGTGGGATTACTGCCGAGAGCATAGCGCACCAGAGCACTCCCCTTATCCTTGATTGTCAGATTAAGCGACGAGGGTTCTGAGGTGAGCAGTGTGACGTCGGTCGGGACATTCTCCAGTTTCACCGGCACCACAAAGTCGCGCTGCACATCATCGTTCAGTGCCATCAGAAGCCAGAACAGGGCTGATATAATCAGGAATATCATGAACGTGCCGACGTTGCGACCACGGACTTCATCCATGATCAGCCTCATCCACTGACGCAGTTTCTCCAAATTCGTTCCCATAACAATGTGGTGGACATGGGTTACATGTCCACCATATTTAAAATTTAAATGATAATTTGGAAAAAATTATTTCTTTTCAGCAGGTTTTTCCTCCTCTGCGTTCACTGCAGTTTTGAGGATACGGATCTTAACGCCGTTGTTGATGTCAACGATAACGTAGTCATCCTTCACTTCAACGATTTTGCCGAAGATTCCTCCTGCGGTAATCACTTTGTCGCCGGCTTTGAGGGCGTCACGCATCTGCTGGAGTTTCTTCTGCTGTTTCTGCTGGGGACGAATCATCAGGAAGTAGAAGATTGCGATCATGGCAATGATAAGCAGAATGCCTTCAAAGCCACCGCCTAAGAAACCGCCGCCGTTGGCTGCCGCTTCTGTTGCAACCTCAGCCTGGGGTGCGGGAGTCTGCGCTAAAAGCAGAATGTTAAGGAGATTTGTCATAAGAGTTTTATGTTTTGGTTAGTAAATTATTTCATCAGTTTTCCCTCTTCGCGAAGTTCCTTTATGACACTGGCAATGATACCGTTGATGAACTGGCTGCTCTTGGGGGTGGAGTAGCGGTTGGCAATGTCAAGATATTCGTTGAGAGTGACGGGGATAGGTATCTGCGGGAAGGTCAGCAATTCGGAGATGATGGTGCACACAAGCACTATATCCATGAATGCCAATCGGTCCGGATCCCATTGGGTGGTGTTGATATATTTGTCAAGATATGAACGGTAGAGTTCGCGGTTGTTGACTATATCCGTGAACAACTGCACTCCGAATTCCGCATCCTCACTATCCTTGTACATGGGGAGGAATCCGGGCGAATCGTTTCCGGCAACAGCCCACTGGCGTATGGTCTTGCTGACGAAAGTTGCCATGATGTCAAGGTCATCGTTCCAGAACACCGAACGCGCCTCAAGCGAATCGGCCATAGCATCGGAGGGCACAATGATATTTTTGAGGATATGGCGCCACAGTTCGCAGTCCGCAGCAAAGTCGGGCTCCTCGGGGTTGTTCATGTATTCCTTATAATATTCCGACGCCACGATGCGGTCCAGCAGGTCACGGATCAGATAGATGTCGCCGTTCCAGTTCACGGGGTCTTTCTCCATGAATTTGACAAACTGCTCATTGTTTTCCAGAGCCGCGATGAACTTGTTGTTCACAAACCGCATGTTGGGATTGAGATCCTCGGCAGTGGGGAGATATTTCTCCTTGGCAGCCTGCAGACGGCGCTCCTGCTCATGGGTCAGTTCCACCATCAGCGCGAACACATCGAAGTAGAGTTCGTAGGATTTGGCCAGCGAGGCCTCGAGATTCTTACGTGCTGTAATCAGCGAGCCCTTCGCATCATTATAGTTATTGAGCGTATCAACCACCATGGCGATGGCACGGTCGTAGCCGGTCTGAGTGAAATCCTCCATTTTGCGCGCATCGGCAATCATCTCCTGATCTTTCGCGAAGATGGTGCGGACGATGGTCACCCAAAGGCGGATGTCATCAGTGATGTCGGGCGATTTGATTTTGGAGTATTCCTTAAGAGCCTCAGAGTCAGCAATTTTACGATAAAGCGAAGGAATGGCGTTGTCAAAAAGAGCGATAGATGAATTACCTAAGTTTATGATGTCGCGGATATTATCATCTGCAGCAAGTGATTTTGCCATTTTCGAACCGTTGATTTTACGGTTCAGCACAAGTCCGCCCAGAGGGTCGCGACGTGATGCCTGCACGGAGAATCCGGACAACTGGAGTATCATGAGCAGGAAATCAAGATACAGGTCGTATGCAACCTTGTTGTCACGCGTCATCTTTTCCGGTGGTGGCAACAAACGAAACTCACTGCGAGTCAGCAGGTAAGCATACAGCATTTGAACTGCTTTCAGTCTTATTAATGTACGATTTAACATCTTCTGTTTTTTCTTCTGTTTTTGACGATGCAAAGTTATTAAAAAAAAATAGAATTATAAAATTTTTAGTGAACGGATTTTATGCCCGCACTTCTGCCCGCCCGTCTTCCCTCTTCCGGATTACACCCCGCCACCGTTCAACTGACAACTTTATGTTTCCCAAGCCGGTTGTTTCACCCATATTACATTATATTACAATTTGTAACACCGTCCGAAAATCTCATTTTTACAGCGTTTTTCTTCTTCACTGAAAAATATTTGTAATTTTATCGTATTTTAACACTTCGCTTAATATGCTATATATCAATCACCTACACTACTTAATAAAAATAATTCAAAATATTATTGAAATTTTTCCGTAAAATAATTTGGATAATCAAAACCGTTGTTGTATATTTGCATCGTAAACGTTACAACTATGTAACACGAACGAAACAAAAATTTTTCACCACACCTAAAATTCTACAATTATGAGTAAAGCATTTGAAACTAAACTTTTGAGTCTGCAAAGCAATCTTTTGAACTTCGCCTATATGCTGACTTCAAACCGTGATGATGCCTATGATCTTCTTCAAGACACCACCATTAAAGCACTTGACAACGAAGATAAATATGTAGAGAACACCAACTTCAAAGGGTGGGTATTTACCATCATGCGTAATATTTTCATTAATAATTACCGCAAGGTGGTTCGTTCGGCTACTGTTGTTGACACTACCGAGGATCTCTATCACCTCAACCTCCCCCAGGATTCCGGTTTTGAAACTCCTGAAGGCTCTGTTGCCGCGAATGAAATCACCGGCGCTATCAACGCCCTGACCGAGGAATACCGCATCCCATTCTCAATGTATGTGGCCGGCTACAAATACAATGAAATCAGCGAAAAGATGAACCTCCCCTTGGGTACTGTAAAAAGCCGAATCTTCTTCGCACGCAAACAACTTCAGGACACCCTGAAAGATTACCGCAACTGATTCTACACCCCGTTGAAGTCGCCTTGTGGTGAAGCGGCATCATGGAAAATTCATATTGAGGACTGCACTCCCGGTGCGGTCCTCGCTCTTTTATACTGTTTTCGGTGAACCCTCCGGCGTGGGTGGATGTTAAATGTATATACGTTTTAACTATGACTCCATCTATAATTGACCGATTCAACCTGTGGCGTCAGAATCACCTGACCGACACTTCATATTTTTTTCTGCTTACGCTTATCATCGGGTTGTTTGCAGGAACTGCCGCTCATCTGCTGAAACTGATGATAGGCTCGGTGACCACACTGGTTCACCACGGTTTCCACGACCATGGCGTAAACTGGTGGTTCCTGATTGTGCCCACCGTCGGCATACTCCTGACCGGACTGTTTCAACGCTACGTCGTGAAGGTTAATCTGGAGCATGGAGTGGAACATCTCAAGAGCAATCTCAACGACCGGAAATACACCATGACACGTCGCTCGCTTGTATCGAGAATGATAGCAAGCAGCCTGACACTCGGTTTCGGAGGCTCGGCAGGTTCGGAAGGACCTATTGCCATGACCGGCGCTTCGATAGGGAGCAACGTGGGGCAAGCCCTGAAACTTCCCGACAACATGATGCGCATACTCGTCGGATGTGGCGCGGCTGCCGGCATCGCCGGGATTTTCAAGTCTTCGGTAGGGGGTGCGATGTTCGCCTTTGAGGCTCTCGCGTTGGAACTCAGCGTCATAGCCGTCATCGGGGTATTCGTAACCTGCATCACAGCCTCACTGACGGCATACATCCTTTCAGGCTGTACCATCGACCTGGCCTTCACCAACCATCCCGCCCTACCCGCCGAGATATATCCCTACGTGATTATCCTCGGCATATTCACCGGCTTCTACTCAATATATTATACGTTCATCATGCGCACCATGCGGAAATGGTTCGACTCTATTTCATCGCCCTGGAAACGGAATTTAATATCCGGATCCATCCTCAGCATACTCGTATTCTCCTTCCCTGCCCTGTATGGCGAAGGCTACGGAATCATGGGAAAAATCGTGAACGGTGAATTCGAGGGTATGCTTAACGGATCGCTACTATCGGTAGTCGACCTTGGAGCATGGTCACTTATAGCAGTAACCGCCGCAATCATCCTTGTCAAGGCGTTTGCATGCAGTTCATCAAACTGCGGAGGCGGTGTGGCGGGAGACTATGCCCCCACGTTGTTTGCCGGGGTCGTCACAGGATTTTTCTTCGCGCTGCTTCTTAATAAGGTGGCAGGATTGGATTTACCGGTCGGGTTGTTCGGTCTGTTCGGCATGGCAGGCGTAATGTCCGGCTCTATCGGAACACCGCTGTTAGCCATCTTCATCACCACCGAAATGGCGTCGGCCTACGACTATTTCCTCCCGATCTGCATTGTCGGATTCAGTTCTATCATCATTGTCCGGCTCTTCTCCAAGCAACCGTTCCTGCACCGCAGCAGAGCCGCAGCAAGCAGCAACCAATAAATAAATCTTATAAATCTTATAAGTCTTATAAATCTTATAAATCTTATAAATCTTATACGACTTATAAATCTTATAAAAAAAAGCGGCCGCCCCCGAGGGACAGCCGCCAAATTTCATTTCACATAAAGCAATGAAGTAAGCGATTCCTTCCCGTCATAATAATATCGGGCTCGAATCTCTTTTACCTCATCGGGCAACGGAATCTCACCTGAATAGAGAGCGGATGTTGCCGAGGGTTCGGTACCGTCGAGCGTATAGCGGATTTCGCCACCTTCGTAAGGGGTATTCATCAAAATCTTACCATTCACAACAATCACACCGGGCATACGCAGGTGCCACTCTATCTTCTGGGAGTCAAGCACAGGGAGCAGGCGGGTGTAAACCACCTTGTTGAAATCCGCATCATTGTAGGTACGGTTGGCATTCCATGCACGTTCAGCCAAACCGAATGATTTGGGGAATAGGTGCGACTCAACTATTTCATTATTGCGGATTGTCTCACCGAAAAGTTGACCTTGCAGACCGATTATCTGCGCCCGGCAGGTGCTGTCGACCGGACAAATCTCGTAGGGATAACCCCCGAGCGAAGTAAATTCATCAACCGTACCTCCCCAGTACAGACCACGCTCCATAGGATGGTGGGTATAGAGCATATCCATGTAGAATCGGTCTACATTCGAGATGATTACCGGAAATCCGGCACGCAACGCACGCAGCGCCTTGTTCTGTTCCGGAATGGCTGAGGCTGTCCAGCACTGGACACCGTAGGTGACAGGTGCCACTTCTGCATTGAACTCATCATCGTATCCCACTCCGACATCCTGCCAGCCCATCATCGGCACATTCTTCTCTTTGAGAATTTTAGCAATACGGCGACCGAACTCACCCTGTGTCAGGTGACGTCCTGAAATACCGAGTTCAGCACACATTTTCTGTGCCGAGGGTGAGCCGTCCCACGCCCCTTCGGGCACCTCATCACCTCCGATATGAATGGCAGTCAGTTCCACACCCGCATCCTTATACATAGCGATAATCTCATCAAAAACCTTATCCATAAAGCGATACGGACCGGGCAGAGCGGGATTCATCAGATTGTCGTGAAACGCCTGTGCAGAGGTATACACCGAGGTGTCGCCATCCTCACGCAGACGATAGTAGTCATCGCCGGTGCGGCGGTAGCGTGCCTCCATCGCCTTCACGGCAGCACGGGCATGTCCGGGAGACTCTATTTCCGGGATAACATCAACCCCTAATTCCTTGCAATATTTGAGGAAGTCGATGAACTCTTCGCGTGTGATATACCCGTTGGCGGTACCCTCTTTCGTGTCGGGATTACCGTCGCCGGCGAACAACTGAACCAGATACTCATGCTCATCGGTGGTGTAGCCACGACGCGAACCCAGGTCGGTCAGTTCCGGCAGTCCGGGTATCTCCAGTCGCCACGCCTCATCGTCTGTCACATGAAAATGCAGTTTGTTCATGCGCATCAGCGCCATCTCCTTAACCAGTTTTTTCAACTCATCGGTTGAATAGAAGTTGCGCGCCACATCAAGCATCAGACCGCGGTGGGGGAAGTCGGGATAATCCTCGATGACTGCCGCAGGAAGGGTGCCGTTGTTCGGAGCAAGGAGCATCTCATCAAGGATAAGATTGGCCATGGCCAACGCCTCGGGCGAAGCACCCTCTACCACAGCCGCACCTCCCGCAGGGAGAGTTATACGGTAGAATTCCTTATTGGGATGCTGTATCAGCGCTCCCTGTTTGGGTTTATTATTAACAAATGTACCCCCGGTAAGGGTCACACTCTTGAATGACGGAATAATATCGTAGGGAGTGAGTTCACGCGGAGCCTGCAGTGTCTGATTGAAGCGATAAACCGAATCAGCATACACCATCACGTCACGTCCGGGATAGTTACGGCGGGAAGGCTCCACCACCAGCGAGGCGCGGGTGTGAGGTATGCCGGTCACCGTGCCGTCGGCAGCCACATTATGAAATCCGTCGGGAGCATAATTGATTGACTGAATCCACCCGTTTGTACGGATGTCCACAACCAAGGTGGAATCACCGTCGGCAAAACGCGAACTCTCTATGCAGTAATATCCGGGGATAATCTCATAGATGGTATCGGCGGGATTGACAGTTCTCATTTTTCGCGCAAACTCATTGAAGCAGAGTTTGTTGAGCGATGAAGGATTAGTAATTGTCAGACGCTGGATGTAGTAGGTGTCACGTCCGGAACCATAATTGTCCACAACCTCCCAGTGAACGGACGGTGTGCCACTGAAAACCGGTAGTGCCACAGCAGAGCATGCCACAGCGGTAATGATTGATTTAAGGGTCATTTATATATTTATTTAGAATTAGTCTGTAATAATTGGAAAAGATTGTCACACCCGTTCTCAAGCAGATCAAGAACAAGTTCAAACCCCTCTGCACCTTCATAATACGGGTCAGGCACATAGTCATAGCGCGATGAAAGGTCAATAAACTGAGCCATCGGCACAATCTTGCGCTCTGCCTCCGTGGTGGGAGCCAGCGCATGCAGATTCCTTTCGTTCGAAGCATCCATCGGTATGATAAGGTCAAAATTGTCAAAGTCTGACGGTCGAACCTGACGGCAGATATGGTCGAACGTATATCCGCGACGCGCTCCATGCACCCGCATCCGTCTGTCCGGCAAATCTCCGATATGATAGTTCCCCGTGCCCGCGGAATCAATCTCAAACCGAGCCTCAGCACCGTTAGCCCTGACTACAGCGTTCATCACACCGTCAGCCGCCGGCGAACGGCAGATGTTGCCCAGGCACACAAAAAGTATCCTGATTTTCTCCTTATCCCGCAGAGTGTGGATAAGTTCACGTGTTTTATCGTTAAGATTGGAGTCTGTCATTTTCATATTTATATATTGTGCAAAGATAGTCAATATTTTGAATATTGCAGTAATATAATATTGAGATATTCGCTTTATTAAAATTCTCCCTGAATTATTTTGGAATATGATGTTAAAAATGTAAATTTGCATTTTCAACAAAAAAAGATGAAGGCCGTGCGTAACTTTTCAGGAAATATTACGTCTTATCTTTCAAAAGGCCTTAATCAAACTATTTTGGTATAACATTAAAGCATCCATATTTCGCTATGTTAAAGAAATTTTTTATCGTCACAATGGGTTCGCTCACAGCAATCTGGATTTCAGCCGGATTGATGTTCGTTCTCTTTTTCGTATTCATCGGAGTGGTGGCCGCCATGGGCGACACCGAATCAAAGGTGGAAATAAAGAAACACTCCATCCTCCATGTGAAACTCTCAGGTGAACTGATCGAACGTCCGGTGGCCTCTAACTTCTGGGAGGAAGTGTATGGCTTGGGCAACTCAACCGTGGCTCTCAGTGAAGTCAACGACGCTATTCGTAACGCCGCCAACGACAAAAAAATCGAATGTATGTTCCTCGACCTTGACGGCTCCGTAGGCGGTATCGCCATGCGCACCGACATCGTCGACGCAATTCGCGAATTCAAGAAGTCAGGCAAAAAAGTCATCGCTTACGCCGACTCCTATTCTCAGGGCGACTACTACTTCGCATCGCTCGCCGATGAAATCTATGTAAACCCCGTAGGTGCGGTCGACATTCACGGTCTGAGCACTCAGAACCTCTTCTTCAAAGGTGCACTTGACAAACTCGGCGTGAAGATGCAGATTGTAAAAGTAGGAACCTACAAAAGTGCGGTCGAACCATACATCCTCACTGAAATGAGCGAAGCAAACCGCGAGCAGACCTCACTGTTCCTCAACAACATCTGGGGCAACATGACCGGAACCATCGCCGAAGCACGCGGCACCAACGCCGAGACTGTAAACCAGTGGGCCGACTCTCTGATCATGTGCGCAAACCCCACATTCTATGTCGACAACAACATCGCCACATCTTTGGAATATCGTGCCGACGTAATCAAGAAACTGAAAAAACTCACCGGAAAGGATGAGGATGAATCACTCGCCCTGGTAACCCCCAAACAGTATTGCTCATCAACAACCCTCGAACATCAGAAGAGCAACAAAAACAAAATTGCCGTTCTTTACGCCGTTGGTGCAATCAACGACGCCGGCTCCGAGGGTATCGTCGGTCCCCGCATGGTTGACGAAATCGAAAAACTCATCGATGACGATGACAACGCCGGACTGGTACTCCGCGTCAACTCACCCGGTGGCAGCGCCTTCGCATCCGAACAGATTTGGGAAGCACTGCAGCGCTACAAGAAAACCGACCGCCCGTTCTACGTGTCCATGAGCGACTATGCTGCCTCAGGAGGCTACTACATTTCCTGCTCCGCCGACACCATCTTCGCCCAGCCCACAACCATCACCGGCTCAATCGGCATCTTCGGCATGATTCCCTGCATCGAAGGTCTCCTCACCGACCATTTAGGTGTAACAACCTCAACCGTGCAGACCAACCCCAATGCCACAATGTCGATAATGTCACCCCTCAACCCCGTCCAGATGGCCAAACTTCAGCAGAACGTAAACCGTGGCTACGAAACCTTCGTAGGTCGATGCGCTGAAGGCCGCAAAATGTCGGTCGACCAGATCAAGGCCATCGCCGAAGGTCGCGTGTGGGACGGCAGCGAAGCCCTCTCGCTCGGACTTGTCGACCGCATGGGCAACCTCAACGATGCCGTACAGGCCATGGCTGACGCTCTCGGCTTCGACGACTACGAAGTGGTGACCTATCCCAAACTCAAACTCACCTTCTGGGAGCAGATGGAAGAACTGCAGCGCGAAGGTGCCATCCGTGCTATGATTCCTCAGTCAATGAACGAGGAATACAAAATGTATCAGGAGGTTAAATCGCTCACCGAGCAACCTTCAGTTCAGGCACGTATGGAGTTCATGACAATAAAATAACACATTCTTAATTCTCCACCACAATCAGTTGGCAAGAAACAAACTAATCGCACGGACCATCCTCTTCCCCCTCTCGATCCTTTACGGAATAGGGGTTAGAACGAGAAACCTCATGTTCAAATGGGGGTTGCTCAAGCGTCGTACGTTCAAAGTGCCCGTGATTGTGGTGGGTAATATCTCTGTGGGGGGTACCGGAAAGACTCCCCACACGGAGTATATTATAAGTATGCTCAAACTGACACGCCACGTCGGTGTGCTCAGCCGAGGATACGGCCGCAAAACCAAGGGCTTCATACAGGTAACGAAGAACTCCACCCCGCGCGACGTGGGCGACGAACCCTACCAGATGTTCCGCAAATATGGCGACGGCACAATGTTCGCCGTTTGCGAGAACCGTGTGAAAGGTATCGAGGAGATGCTACGCCTTGACCCCGACATCGACGTAATTGTCCTTGACGATGCCTATCAGCACCGCTACGTCAAGCCATCCATCTCCGTTGTCCTCACCGAGTTCAACCGCCCCTTCTTCCTCGACCACCTCCTGCCCTACGGTCGTCTGCGCGAACCTGCCGGAGCCATTGACAACGCCGACATCGTCATCGTCACCAAATGTCCCGAGCATATCAAACCCCTGGAGCAGAGGATATTCAAGACAAACCTCAAACTCTACCCCTATCAGCACCTGTTCTTCTCCCGCTTCATCTACAGGCAGCCGATACCCCTGTTCCCCGACGACACAAATTACAACCCGACGCTGGAATATCTCAGCGCCGACGACTCCATACTCTCCGTTTCCGGTATCGCCAACCCGCGTCCTTTCGTAACCTACCTGCGCAGTTTCAAGCCGAAAGTGAGAGTAAAACTGTTCCCCGACCACCACGACTTCACAAAAAAAGACCTGAAACTGATCGAGGATAAGTTCGATGCCATGCCCGGAACAAACCGCCTGATTATAACCACCGAGAAGGATGCAGTCAGACTTATCAACAACCCCTACTTCCCTCCTCGACTGAGAAAATACATCTACTATCTCCCCATTGCGGTCAAGGTGGAACCTCGCGACGGATGCACTTTCGACGAACTGATACTCAAAAATGTGCCGCGTCGCAAAACAAAAAGCGTTTGAGGCTGTTGAATTATTGAATCATTATTAACCCAATATAACTAAAAACCATGTTACAACAGATACAACAGACCGCCGACTTCCTCCGCGAACGTGTTGACGGCAAAATGCCCGAACTCGCAATTATTCTCGGCACCGGACTCGGTCCCGTAGTGGACTATATCGACGAAAAACAGTATATCCCCTATGCTGAAATACCCAACTTCCCCATATCTACCGTGGAAGGTCACTCCGGTAACCTCATCTTCGGAACCATGGGTGGCAAACGCGTCATGGCCATGCAGGGTCGATTCCACTACTACGAAGGCTACGACATGAAACAGGTAACCTTCCCCGTGCGCGTCATGCGTGCTCTAGGCGTAAAAACTCTTTTCGTCTCAAATGCAGCAGGCGGCATGAACAAAGAGTTCCAGGTGGGCGATGTTATGATCATCACCGACCACATCAACCTCTTCCCTGAAAATCCCCTCCGCGGTCACAACTACAAGGAACTCGGCGACCGCTTCCCCGCAATGACCGAACCCTACAGCAAGAAATATATCGCCCTGGCCGACAAAATCGCCGAGGAAAAAGGAATCCGTCTGGTTCACGGTGTGTATGTAGGCACCACTGGTCCTACCTTCGAGACCCCCGCTGAATATGAGTACTTCCGCATCATCGGTGGCGACGCCGTCGGCATGTCAACCGTGCCCGAAGTAATCGTGGCCAAACATGGCGGAATGGATGTATTCGGCTTATCAGTAATCACCGACCTCGGCGGAAAGGATATAACCGATGTCCCCTCACACGAAGAGGTGCAGCAGGCCGCTATCAAGGCTCAGCCCACCACCGTGGCCATCATCAAGGAGATGGTTGCCCGCGTGTGATTATTCTAAAAACGAAACTTTCAGCCCCGGTGTACCACATGTCGTCACCGGGGTTTTAACAAATTTAATTAATGACTTATGGAGGAACCTAAACTCACCGAAATATCACAGTTAGGCGAATTCGGACTGATTGAACGTCAGACCGCCGGACTCAAAAACGTCAACGAATCAACAATTTTAGGTGTCGGTGATGACTGCGCCATCATGCGATACAAGGATACCGACCTGCTTGTCAGCACCGACCTGCTGCTCGAAGGGGTACACTTCGACCTGACCTACGTGCCGCTTAAACATCTCGGCTACAAAGCCGTGGTTGTCAACCTCTCCGACATCTATGCCATGAACGGCACACCCCGTCAGATAACAGTGTCGTTAGGCATATCCAAACGCTTCGCCGTAGAACACATCGACGCCCTCTACGACGGCATCCGTCTGGCCTGCGAAGTCTACGGCGTGGATCTTGTAGGTGGCGACACCACTGCCTCACGTCAGGGTCTGGTAATCAGTATCACTGCCATAGGCGATGCCCCCGCCGAGATGGTTGCGCGTCGCGACGGCGCAAAGGACACCGACCTTATCTGCGTCAGCGGTGACCTCGGCGCAGCCTACATGGGTCTGCAACTGCTCGAACGCGAAAAGGTTGCATCAGCCGGACAGAAAGATTTCCAGCCCGATTTCAGCGGCAAGGAATATCTGGTGGAACGCCAACTCAAGCCCGAAGCACGCCGCGATGTGATTGAAGCACTCCGAAACGCCGGAATCAAACCCACTTCAATGATGGACATATCCGACGGACTCTCATCCGAACTGCTCCACATCTGCAAGAGCAGCCACACCGGATGCCGAATCTACGAGGACCGCATTCCAATCGACTATCAGACTGCCGTAATGGCCGAAGAACTCGGAATGAACCTCGTCACCGCTGCCCTCAACGGAGGTGAAGACTACGAACTACTCTTCACCGTCCCTCTCCACGAACATGAAAAAGTGGAAAAAATCCCCGGAATAAAAGTCATAGGGCACATCACCAAAGAGGACTTAGGCTGCGCGATGATAACCCGCGACGGCAACGAAATACCCCTCAAAGCACAAGGGTTCAACCACATGGCATAATCAACCTCCCCAACATCCTCAACAATGCCACCCGCCAGGGTGGCATTGTTGCATTCCCATAATTCTTATAAAACTTATAAATCTTATAAAATTTATAAATCTTATAATTCTTATAAATCCCACATCTTGCCACGAACCAAAAATTTTCGTAACTTTGTAGCATTATGGGAAGAATATTATCGATTGACTATGGACGCAAACGCTGCGGGATAGCCGTGACCGACCCGTGTCGCATCGTCGCCACGGGCCTGACCACTGTCGCAACATCAGAACTCACCTCATACATAAAGAGTTACATCGCCCGCGAAACCGTTGACCTGATTGTCGTCGGACTCCCCACAACCATGCGCGGCGAACCCTCCGAATCCATGCGATACATCACTCCGGGCATAAACCGCCTGAGGAAGGAACTCCCCGGCATGGAAATCATATTTTTCGACGAACGTTTCACCTCCGTACTTGCCCACAAAGCAATGATCGACGGTGGAATGAAAAAGCAGGACCGACGCGACAAAGCCATTGTCGACGAAATCTCCGCAACAATCATTCTAAACGATTATTTACAAAGCAAAACATATAACAATAGATGAAACTACCTGTTTATTTATACGGTCATCCTGTACTGCGCAACATCTCCAAGGATATCGACAAGGACTATCCCGAACTGCAGAAACTTGTGGCCGACATGTACGAGACCATGTATGCCAGTGAAGGTGTTGGTCTGGCCGCTCCCCAGATTGGTCGTAACGACCGCATTGTCGTCATCGATGCCGATCCATTAGGCGAGCACTTCCCCGAATGTGCCGGACGTAAGTTCACCCTCATCAACCCCGTCATCGAAATCCTCGACGGCGAGAAGGTGACACGCGACGAAGGATGCCTCTCACTTCCCGGTCTCAGCGAGGCAGTTCCCCGCGTGGAACATATCCGCCTGAAATGGGTCGACGAAAACTTCGAGCCCCACGAAGAGGAAATCTCCGGATTCCTCGCACGTGTGGTACAGCACGAATGTGACCACCTCGAAGGAAAACTCTACATCGACCACGTCTCACTCATACGCAAACAGTTGATACGCGGCAAACTTCACAACATCATGGATGGCAAAACCCGTTGCGGCTATCCCGTAAAATATGCACCCAAAAAGAAAAAATAATGGCAGCAGAAGATAAGAAAGTCATTTTCTCCATGGTGAGGGTAAGCAAAATCTACCCCCCGCAGAAACAAGTTCTCAAAAACATCTCTTTAGGTTTTTACTACGGCGCCAAAATCGGTATCATCGGTCTTAACGGCTCCGGTAAATCATCGCTTCTGAAAATCATCGCCGGCCTGGACAAAAGTTTCCAGGGCGAAGTGGTCTTCTCTCCCGGCTACAGCGTAGGCTATCTGGAACAGGATCCTCAACTCGACCCCGACAAAACAGTCATCGAGGTGGTACGCGAAGGGGTTAGCCACATAACCGACCTTTTGGCCGAATTCGACAAGGTCAACGAATCATTCGCCGACCCCGAAGTGCTTGAGGATCCCGACAAGATGGATGCTCTGATTGCACGCCAGGCCGAACTACAGGACAAACTGGATGCCGCCGACGCATGGACCATCGACAGCAAACTCGAACGCGCCATGGATGCCCTGCAGTGTCCCCCCGACGACCAGAAAATCAGCACCCTTTCCGGTGGTGAACGACGTCGTGTGGCTCTCTGCCGACTTCTGCTCCAGCAACCCGACATCCTCCTGCTCGACGAGCCTACCAACCACCTTGACGCCGAGTCTATCGACTGGTTGGAACAGCACCTCCAGCAGTATCCCGGTACGGTCATCGCTATCACCCACGACCGCTACTTCCTCGACCATGTAGCCGGTTGGATTCTGGAACTTGACCGCGGCGAAGGTATACCCTGGGAAGGCAACTACTCCTCATGGCTCGACCAGAAAACCAAACGTATGGCAATGGAGGAGAAACAGGCAAGCAAACGCCGCAAGACTCTCGAACGTGAACTGGAATGGGTCCGTATGGCACCCAAAGCACGTCAGGCCAAAGGTAAAGCACGTCTGTCATCCTACGACCGACTCCTCAACGAAGACCAGAAGCAGAAAGAAGAACGTCTGGAAATCTTCATCCCCAACGGTCCCCGTCTGGGCAACAAGGTAATCGAGGCTACAGGTCTGAGCAAAGCCTTCGGCAAAAAACAGTTGTTCAAAGACCTCAGTTTCGCACTTCCCCCCGCAGGTATCGTCGGAGTCATCGGTCCCAACGGTGCCGGTAAAACAACCCTCTTCCGACTTATCATGCAGCAGGAAACACCCGATGCAGGTAGTTTCGATGTAGGCGAAACAGTGAAGATCGCCTACGTTGACCAGACCCACCATGACCTCCTCCCCGAACGCACCGTCTACGAAGTCATCTCGCAGGGTGTCGACAGTTTCCGAATGGGTGGACGCGACGTGAATGCACGCGCCTACCTCAGCAAATTCAACTTCACCGGCGCCGACCAGGAAAAGAAAATCGGAGTCCTGTCAGGTGGTGAGCGTAACCGTCTGCATCTGGCCATGGCCCTCAAGGAAGAAGGAAACGTGCTGCTGCTTGACGAACCTACCAACGACATTGACGTCAACACACTCCGTGCCCTGGAAGAAGGTCTGGACGACTTCGCAGGATGCGCTGTCGTAGTCAGCCACGACCGCTGGTTCCTCGACCGTATCTGCACCCACATCCTCTCCTTTGAAGGCGATGGCAAAGTAGTGTTCTTCGAAGGCTCTTATTCCGACTACGAAGAGTACAAACGCGCACACAACGACGGTAAAGAACCCGTGCGCCGACGCTATCGTAAACTGATGGAATAAAATAATCAACATTCAGCATGAAATTGCGGAATTTTTTATGTAATTTTGCAGTCTGAAATACTAAAAACAACCTACATACAAAAATAAAATGAAAAAGAGCGCATTGCAAAAAGCCCGTGCTGCTTATCAGCCCAAACTGCCCGTGGTTCTCACAGGCGCAGTCAAAGTGGTGGAAGGCAACCCCACTCAGTCTGTTGCTGACCAGGAAGATATCAAAAACCTCTTCCCCAACACCTACGGTTTGCCCGAACTGACTTTTGAAAAAAACAGTAACCCCACCCCTGCCAAACCCATCAACGTGGGTGTCATCCTTTCTGGCGGTCAGGCTCCCGGCGGACACAATGTAATATGCGGTATCTTTGACGGTATCAAAAAATTCAACAAAGAAAGCCGCCTCTACGGTTTCCTCATGGGCCCCGGCGGTTTCGTTGACCACAACTACATCGAACTCACCAAGGATATTATCGATGAATACCGCAACACCGGCGGTTTCGACATCATCGGTTCAGGCCGTACCAAACTGGAAAAGAAAGAACAGTTTGACAAAGGTCTGGAAATCCTCCGCGAACTCGACATCACCGCTCTGGTAATCATCGGTGGTGACGACTCCAACACTAACGCTGCCGTACTCGCTGAATACTACAAGGCTATCGGCGCCGGCGTACAGGTTATCGGCTGTCCCAAAACTATCGACGGTGACCTCAAGAACGAAGTTATCGAAACTTCTTTCGGCTTCGACACCGCTACAAAAGTTTACTCTGAAGTTATCGGTAACATCGAACGCGACTGTAACTCCGCCCGCAAATACTACCACTTCATCAAACTGATGGGTCGTTCCGCTTCTCACATCGCTCTGGAATGTGCCCTCCAGACTCAGCCCAACGTCTGCATCATCTCCGAAGAGGTTGAAGCCAAGAACATGACCCTCCAGGATGTTGTCAACTACATCGCCGACATCGTTGTAAAACGTGCTGAAAACGGCAACAACTTCGGTACTGTCCTCATCCCCGAAGGTCTCATCGAATTCATCCCCGCAATGAAAGCCCTCATCGCCGAACTCAACGACCTGCTCGCTGCTAAAGGCGCTGAATTCGCTGCCGTTGCCGCTGATGACCAGCGTCAGTGGATCATCGACAACCTCACCGCTGAAAACGCAAAAATCTACGCTTCTCTCCCCGCAGGCGTCGCTCGCCAGTTGAGCCTTGACCGTGACCCCCACGGCAACGTTCAGGTGTCACTGATCGAAACTGAAAAACTTCTCAGCGAAATGGTTGGCAAACGCCTCGAAGAACTCCGCGCCGAAGGTAAATACAACGGCAAATTCGCTGCACTCCACCACTTCTTCGGCTACGAAGGTCGCTGCGCCGCTCCCTCAAACTTCGACGCTGACTACTGCTACGCACTCGGCTTCAACGCCGCTTGCCTCATCGAAGCAGGCGTGACCGGCTACATGTCATCCGTTCGCAACCTCTCTAAACCCTCTGTTCAGTGGATTGCCGGCGGTATACCCATCACCATGATGATGAACATGGAACGTCGCCACGGCGCAATGAAACCCGTTATCCAGAAAGCACTCGTTCGTCTCGACGGCGCTCCCTTCCGCAAATTCGAAGAGAAACGCGACAAATGGGCTCTTGAAACCTGCTACATCTATCCCGGCCCCATCCAGTACTTCGGTCCCGCTGAAGTATGCGATCAGCCTACCCTCACCCTCACCTACGAGCACCAGGGTAAATAATAGATCAGCCGGATAATATATCTCACTAACATCAGGGCCCGGAACCGCTCACAAGCGGTCCCCGTGCCCTGATTCATTTTTATAAACCGACAATGGAACAATTACCCACCAAATACAACCCCGCCGACGTTGAGGATAAATGGTATGCCTACTGGATGGAACACGACCTGTTCAAGTCTGTTCCTGACGCTCGCGAACCTTACACCATCGTTATCCCTCCGCCAAACGTGACCGGTATTCTCCACATGGGTCACATGCTTAACAACACCATCCAGGATATTCTGGTGCGACGCGCCCGCATGGAAGGCAAAAACGCACTCTGGGCTCCCGGAACCGACCACGCTTCCATCGCTACCGAAACAAAGGTAATAGCCAAACTCGCTGCCGAAGGAATCAAGAAAACCGACCTCACTCGCGAAGAATTCCTCAAACATGCCTGGGAATGGACCCACAAGCACGGCGGCATAATCCTGCAGCAACTCCGCAAATTAGGTGCCTCATGCGACTGGAGCCGAACCGCATTCACAATGGATGAAAAACGCTCCGAAAGCGTCATCAAAGTGTTCTGCGACCTCTATCGTAAAGGACTGATATACCGCGGTCTGCGCATGGTCAACTGGGACCCTCAGAACAAAACCGCAATCTCCGACGACGAAGTATTCTACGTTGACGAACAATCTAAACTCTACTATCTGAAATATTACGTCGCCGACGACGACATGACCGGAGAAACAGGCGACGAAAACGAAGTTGTACACCGCGATGCCGACGGTCGACGCTACGCCGTTGTTGCTACCACACGCCCCGAAACCATCATGGGTGACACCGCAATGTGTATCAACCCCAAAGACCCCAAAAACCAGTGGCTCAAAGGAAAGAAAGTCATCGTGCCCCTGGTTGACCGCGTAATCCCCGTCATTGAGGACCGATACGTTGAAATTGAGTTCGGTACAGGATGTCTCAAAGTCACTCCCGCACACGACAAGAACGACAATATGCTGGGCAAAACCCACAACCTCGAAACCATCGACATCTTCAACGAAGACGGCACACTCAACGAATTCGGCGGCAAATACTGCGGTATGGACCGTTTTGAAGTACGTGATCAGATTGCCAAAGACCTCGAGGCAGCCGGACTGATGGAAAAGGTTGAGGACTACGCCAACAAAGTTGGCATGAGCGAACGCACAAAAGTGCCCATCGAACCCCGTCTGTCGCTCCAGTGGTTCATCAACATGAAACATTTTGCCGACATCTCACTTGCTCCCGTAATGGAAGATGTCATCAGTTTCGTTCCCGAAAAATACAAAACCACCTACCGCATCTGGCTCGAAAACATTCAGGACTGGTGCATCTCACGCCAACTCTGGTGGGGTCATCGTATCCCCGCATACTACTACAATGCCGCTGACGGCTCAGAAAAATTCGTAGTAGCCGAGAACGCAGACAAAGCACTCGAAATGGCCCGCCTGGAATCAGGTCTCGACCTCACCCCGGCCGATCTGCGTCAGGATGAAGGTGCGCTCGACACATGGTTCTCAAGTTGGCTCTGGCCTATCACAATGTTCGACGGCATCAACAACCCCGGAAACGAAGAAATCAACTATTACTATCCCACCAGCACCCTCGTGACCGGTCCCGACATCATCTTCTTCTGGGTGGCACGCATGATAATGGCCGGATATGAATACATCGGTAAACGACCCTTCTCCAACGTATACTTCACCGGTATCGTTCGCGACAAGATTGGTCGCAAGATGTCAAAACAGTTAGGCAACTCACCCGACCCGCTGGAACTGATAGCCACCTACGGTGCCGACGGAGTACGCATGGGCATGATGTTGGCTGCCCCAGCAGGTAACGACATCATGTTCGACGAAAAACTCTGCGAACAGGGCTGGAACTTCTGCAACAAGATTTGGAACGCCTTCCGTCTGGTCAAAGGTTGGGAAGTGGCTGACAAACCTCAGCCAGAGACAGCCGCCGTCGCCGACCGTTGGTTCCGCGCGAAACTCTCTGAAACAATAGTCGAAATCAACGACCTCTTCAGCAAATTCCGCATCAGCGAAGCCCTCATGGCAGTGTTCAAACTGTTCCGTGACGAATTCTCATCATGGTATCTGGAGATGATCAAACCCGCCTACGGCGAAGCAATCGACAAAACATCCTACGCCCAGGCCCTCGGATTCTTCGACTCACTGCTCCGTCTCCTCCACCCCTTCATGCCCTTCATCACCGAAGAACTCTGGCAGCACCTGGTTGAACGTCGCCCCGGCGAATCAATCATGTATGCACCCATGCCCGAAGCCATAAGTGAAAACGACGAAATCCTCGGTCAGATGGAGCGTGCCAAGGAAATCATCGCCGGAGTACGTGCCGTACGTGCATCAAAAAACATCCCCCCCAAACAGCAGATGACACTCTGCGTCGTATCGGATGAACTCCCCGCACTTCAGGGCACAATAGCCAAACTCGCCAACCTCGCCGCAATTGAAGTTGTGAAGGAAAAAGACCCCGCAGCAGCCCAGTTCATGGTAGGCACCACCGAGTTCAACGTTCCCCTTACCGACAGCATCGACGTTGATGCCGAAAAAGCACGCCTCGAAAAAGAACTCGACTACCTCCGCGGATTCCTCGCATCAGTCATGAAGAAACTCAGCAACGAACGCTTCGTAGGCAATGCCCCCGCAGCAGTTGTCGAAGCAGAGCGACGCAAACAGGCCGATGCCGAATCAAAAATAAAAACAATCGAGGAAACTCTGGCCGCCCTCAAAGGCTAACCCATAGATTAATCTACTCAAAAAGGCTGTATCGTTGTGCGGTACAGCCTTTTCCATATTATAAAATTTATAAGATTTATAAAAATTATAAAACTTATAAGATTTAAAAAAAATCATAAAATTAAACACATTCCTATCGCTCCACACCAAGCCCTTGATTCTCAAGGGCAGCCAGGATATTATATTTCATCGCCTCGGAATAATAGCCCAACATGTGTGAAACCCAGTCATTATCCGTTTTATGACCGGCACGGGTAGTATTATACTCACTGATAACCTGATCATATGCAAGAACACGTCGCGGAATATTCTCAGTGCTGTATTTATTACGGAAAAACATAAGGTCATGCGGCTGTTTAGGCTTAAGATCAGGATGCTCACGAGGCACACCCAACGCCAGACCACACACCACAAACACACCCTTAGGCAATTCCAGCATACGCGAAACCTCATCCGGAGCAGCCGTACGCGCATAGCCGATAGGGCAAGTACCCAGACCTACCGACTCAGCCGCAACGATAGCACTCATCATAGCCAGAGCAGCATCAACCACCCCCACGATCACACCATCCGCGGTCTTAGGAAAATCAGGCATCTCCAACCCTTTCGCCTCCGCACCCATAGCGATTTTATAATAATCCACACAGAACATCAGAAACCGCGAGCAAGTCTTAATCTGCTTCTGGTTAGTCAGTTCATAAAGCGACTCCTTAATAGCCTGGTCATCAATATCGATAACCGAAAACTGCTGACCATTATAACTCGTAGGAGTATTACGGATAGCATCATAAATGAACGACATCTGCTGAGGCGTAATCTCCTCACGCTCATACCGACGGATGGACCTGCGTCCAAGAAGTGTATCTCTAACTGTTTTCATAGCATTCTTTTTTGAAGATATAACACCCCCTCCCCACCGATAGTTCAATATTACCGACAAGGAACAGCAAACCGCCGGAGTCCGCATCCAAGAAACGTCGACCATGAAGGTGTGTCAAAATAGGCACACCCTCGCCGTATACAGGTTTATGCGGCTGCTCCATAGAGCAGCCCTACATGGCTAATGTATTGATTGTCAAGAGTGTAGGGATGCTCCCTGGAGCATCCGCCGAATATACATCACTGTCCATGAACGTACAACACATTAAAAATACAGGCTACATTTTTGACACAGCCCTTACATAATAGAATCACCCAAGGGGCGTCAGGACGCCGACCATGCGGGTACGCCGGAGCGAAGCGTAGGCGTGCCCGGATAGCGCCACCCCAAGCAGGGCGTGCCGCCAGGTACGCCGAGTGAAGCAACCCATGCCCCACATCTCCCCACAAAAAAAGTCGCCCAAAAGAGCGACTTCTAAAATTAAAGTATTACATCTAATCATTCCAGTGCATCCTGAATACGCTGGTCAAACTCCTCAGCAGTCATCAGACCGATTGACCAATCACGCGTACCGTCAGGGTGGATGAAGAGGATAGCAGGGATAGAACGGATATTCAGTTCACGTGCCAGAGCCTGATGCTGATCCACGTCAACAGAGTAAAAATCAACCTTAGCCCCATACTTTTCCGCAGCCGCCTCAAACGTAGGAGCAAACGCCCGACAGGGACCACACCAAGTAGCGTTAAAATCAATGATAGTAAGTTTCTCAGGCTTAGTCATCTCTATTTTCTCACCGGGCGCAAGAACCTTAACACCCGCGTTAGCCCCACCGCAGGAGGCCATCATCACAGCAACAAAAAGTGCCATGACTACACAGATTTTCTTCAATGTTTTCATCATAGGATTCTTATTTTAATATTTCAATGATACAACAAGGGTGGATGAGGGGTTGTTCAACCCGCGGATCCACCCTTGAATTATGTCATTAATTAAAGTGCAGATGCAAGGGCTGCGTTAGTTTTGTGAACAGCCTCAGCGCTCTTGTGGAAGAGTGCTTTTTCTTCTTCGTTGAGGTCAAACTCAACGATCTTTTCAATACCTTCTTTACCGAGGATACAGGGAACACCGATGCAGAGATCAGATTCGCCATATTCGCCATCCAGAAGTGCTGAACAAGAAATCAGTTTCTTTTCATCGTGGAGAACAGCAGCAACAACCTGTGCAGCAGCAGCACCGGGAGCATACCATGCTGAAGTACCGAGAAGTTTAGTCAGGGTAGCACCACCAACCATAGTGTCAGCAGCAACAGCAGCGAGGTTTTCAGCAGAAATGAAATCTGAAGCAGGAACACCGCGGTATGCAGCATAGCGGGTCAAGGGGATCATTGTAGTGTCACCGTGACCACCGATTACGATACCTTCAACCTCTTTGGGGTTAGCACCAAGAGCAATTGAGAGGAAATATTTGAAACGTGCGCTGTCAAGAGCACCACCCATACCGATGATACGGTTTTTGGGCAGACCTGAAGTCTTGTGAATCAGGTAAGTCATTGTGTCCATGGGGTTTGAAACACAAACGATAACAGCGTTGGGAGAATATTTCAGAACGTTGTCAGTTACAGATTTAACGATACCTGCGTTAACACCGATCAGTTCTTCGCGAGTCATACCGGGTTTACGGGGAATACCTGAAGTGATTACAACAACATCGCTGCCTGCGGTTTTTTCGTAATCGTTAGTAACGCCGGTCAGACGGGTTTCCAGACCAAGGATATTTGCGGTCTGCATGATGTCCATAGCCTTACCTTCAGATACACCTTCTTTGATATCCAGAAGAACTACTTCGTCTGCTACCTGAGTGGTAACAAGCACGTTAGCACAAGTTGCGCCTACGTTACCGGCGCCTACAACTGTTACTTTTGACATGTTGATATTGATTTAATAGGGTTAATGTTATTTTATGCTGCAAATATAGTGATTAAATTTTTGTTAACCTAATTTATTAAGGAAAAAAAGCGGTAATTATACTGCGTTTGCATTTCCCACAAATTCTCAGGCAGCAGTTTTTGTGAACCGCATATCTCCTCGGTGGTCAACTCCCCCACCCCTCCACAAACACACCGGAGGCGCACGGCACAATCCGTACGCCTCCGGTTATTATGAGGGGTCTGTGAACAGGAGATTATTTCACTGTCACTTTCTTGGTGTAGTGGGCTGTTTCGCCAACGATTTCGAGCACATAGATACCCTTGCCGAGGTCTGACGCATCAAGGTTCATCTGTGAAGATGAGGTTGAAGCGGTTTTCACCATCGCACCGCTCAGGCTGTACAGACGGGCAGTGTAGCCGTTTTCGCCGCTTACGGTGATGTTGAAGTTCTTGCCGTTTTCATTCTCTACGATAAGGCGGAGTTCTTCATCTTCGAAGATTGAACCCACGCTGTTGAGTCCAAGAAGTTCCTGCGCACCTTTGATAGCACTGATCTTACCTGCTCCCCACTGCACGGGATTACCCGCTTCAACGGCAGCATCGCGCACTGCTGTCTTTTTCATCAGGGCCACAACCTCATCGCGGGTGAGGGTAGGCTTGATCTGCAGCCAGAGCGCAGTTGTACCTGCTGCAAAGGGGGTAGCCATTGATGTACCCTGTTCGCACAACCAGTAGTTGTCGCGTCCGTTAGCATTTGCTGAAGCACAGATATATGATTTTTCAGAACTACCGGCACCGTTAAGATAGTAGGTGCTGTAAGATGAGATGATACCCATACCGGGAGCGCATAAAACGGGGAAGTTCACACCGTCGAATGATGTGCCGAACGATGAGAAATCCGATACCTTACCCAGGTCAGCGGCGGTATAATTGTTGTATGACACAGTCTGAGGATTGGAACCGTTAAAGATATCCCATGACAGACGGGTGTTGTACGAACCGATTGAGATAACCTTCGATGCTGTTGCCATATCGTTGATATTCTCAAGGTTAGTACCGTTATCAAATCCTGCAAGACCATAGTTTGACAACTCACCTTTGGTGACGGTTGCCAACAGTGTCTGACCGGCATTACCCTTCACCTTTAACACAGGATAGTAGTTCGATGACGCTGACAGGCTCAGTGAGAAGGTCACGTAGGAGCGATTGTTGTTTTTGCGCACACCTGTATTGATAATAACATTTGAACTGCCTCCGAAGGCTGTCTGGAAGGTAGAGTTTTGAATGTAAGTGGGGTTATTGTAAGATGAACCTGCAATAATCACCTGCTGTTCCTTGCTTGTATCAACATCATAAATATCTGTAACTTCGCCGGTTGTTTTATTGTATACACCAAACGTACCGGTGATTTTGCCATTGTTGCTTGCCCAGAACTCAACAAGGTTTTGTGACGTTGTGGTAGCAAACGTTGTGATAGCATTATCTGTGGCTGTAAGTTGCTTTTTGATTGACATCTTCGCATCACCGTCATTACCTGCGGCAACGAAGATCAGCGCACCTTTGTCCGCCACGAGGTCCAGAGCCTCACATGTGGGCGACGAGCCGTCGTGAGCACCGGGAACCGAACCGAGCGACAGGTTGATCACCGCGGGCTGACCCTGCTCATTAGCGTAATCAGCAATTTTGTTTACCGCCAATATGATATTGTTGGTTGACAGTGTACTACCTGACAAAAAGAGATCTGACTCACGTGCTACACCATAGAAAGGCACATCTCCGTCTACAATAGCCGGACGATCCTTGCCAAGAATCTTCTTCAGGCCGATCACTTTACCGGGACCTCCGTAGGCACCACCCATGATACCCGCACAGTGTGTACCGTGGGTCTGCGATGCATTATCAGTGGTTGCCGATGCAATGTTTGCTGCAGTATATTCACGTCCGCTGTCAGGAATATAGAAACGCTGCACGCGAGTCTGACCGTCAGCGCCTAAGAAGGTGATATGGTTGGGGTCAATACCGGTGTCGAAGATACCCGCAAGAATACCCTTACCATTGAATGCACCTGACAGACCTGTTCCGGCCTGAACCAGATCCACACCGGTGTCCTTACGCGCAACGTCAAGACAGGGAGTAACCATCTCACCGAACGAAATAGACTCAATCGCTTCATTCTCAGCAAGTTTCTCAACCTCCTGAAGCGTGATTTCAATAATTGCCATCCGGTCGCTCAGCGATGCAGCGATCTCATAATCATCAAGTTCCGCTGTGGTGTAACCTTCAGACATTTTAACAAGAGCCTTCACCGCCTCACCACCACGGGTGGGATTAAGTTCCTGCTCCAACATGTACATACGTCCCGCAGGACTGATTTTGGCATTGTCGGCAAGGGCTGTGAGAGATGCAGCCACACAAAGAGCGCCGATGAAAATTTTCTTCATGTTTTCTACCTTTATTTTTTCTGTTTCTTGTTTGCGATAACGAAAGGATATAGAATGTGATGCTATTATCCTAATAAACTGCAAAGGTACGAAATTTCAACATTACATACAAATAAAATTGCAGATTCCACACATTTATTCTATCAATTTAACATTTTAAGTAGATGTTGAAAATTAGTTTATCCTTATTTCGTTTCTATTTTCGAGCGATATTTTGTTTTTGAAGAAGGAGTGTAGTGAACTACACGACTGATGAAAAAAAACGGAATAGCGCCGAAAAGAGAAATGAAATAAGGATAAAATCTTTTCAACTTCTACTTAAACATCATTCCTTATCTCAATACGTAATGTGAATAAACCTAAAACTATCCTAATCATTATCAAACCGCTTGATTATTAAGCGTTAAACCTATAAATTTGCATTTCAATTCAACTTACCTCATTCTATGAAATATAAACCTGTCATTCTTTCTCTTTCACTATTGACCGTCTGCTCGGTATGGGGTAAACAGCCTCACGAGAGCCGACAGAAAACACACACTCCCGCTTCGCGACAACTGTCCGCCAAAACAATTACCGACGTCTACGAAATGAACGCCGTCGACGTACCCCCGGAATTCCCCGGAGGCAACAATGCCATGGTTTACTATATAAATAAGGAACGCAACTACCCCGAAGGCGCACGCAACGACGGCGCACACGGACGCGTACTGTGCGGATTTGTAGTCAACACCGACGGAGCAATATCCCACGTCACCGTCATGCGACGCATACACCCCGAACTCGACCGCGAAGCAGTACGCATCATCGAAAACATGCCACGTTGGACTGCCGGCATACGCCAAGGCGAAAACGTCCCCGTCTTCTACCTCCTCCCCATCACCTTCAGGCAATAACCAACTTCCGCTTTCTCAAGCGGAAGTAATACACCCCGTAGGCAAGACCTATCGAGCACAACGGGCTCAGGATATTAAACAGACAGTAAGGAAGATAACTCAACGTAGCAACCCCCAACACCGTACTCTGGGTCACACCGCACGAATTCCACGGAATCAGCACCGAAGTCACCGATATACCATCCTCAAGCGAACGGCTGAGCACCTTCGAATCAATACCCGCACGGCGGAAAATCCCCTTGTAAAGATTACCACATATAATAATCGACAGAAACTGATCCGCAGTACACGAATTCATCACCACACCGCTGCTCACCGTAGCCGCAACAATCCCACCGCGGTTAGTCAGCCTCTTCTGGAAACACCGCGTCAGAGTAGTGATAATACCCGCACCTAACAACATCCCTCCGAAAAACATACCGCAGAGAACCAGAATAACCGTATTCATCATACCCATCACACCACCGGTAGTAGCCAGAGCATCAACCATATCGTCACCCGTAGCAAACTCAGTAGAACTGAAAATCATCGAAAACGACACCTTAAGCCAGTGCCACCATCCTTCACCATCCAGCCCAAGCGTAGCAAACAACTGCGGCTGCAGAATAAACACCCCCGCCAAGCCCGCCAGCGAACTCAAAACAAGCGTTGCAGTAGTCCCCGTGCGGAACACCAACAACAAAATAGTCATCAACGGAATAACCATAGTCCAGGGACTCACATTAAACACATTGTGCAAACGACGTATCACCTCATCAGCCTCCGCCGTCCCCGTATTCGCATGATTCATACTGACAACCCCGAACACAATCAGAGTAACAACAATAGCAGGAACAGTAGTAAACATCAGATTACGGATATGACCGAACAGCCCCACCCCGCAAGTAGACGACGCAAGAACCGTAGTATCACTCAGCGGAGAAACCTTATCACCGAAATAAGCACCCGAGATAATCGCACCCGCAATCCACCCCGTGTCATAACCCATCACAGTGCCGATACCCATCAGCGCCACACCGACAGTAGCGATAGTAGTCCACGAACTACCCGACAGCACCGACACCAAAGCACAGATCACACAAGCCTCCAGCAAAAACAACTCCGGCTGCAGAAACTCCAGGCCATAACATATCATAGTAGGCACAACACCGCTCAGCATCCAAGTAGCAGCAACAGCACCGATACACATCAAGATAGGCACGCAAGGCAAAATCTGCCGAGAACTCTTCACCAGCCCAATCCACAGATGGCGCCATCCACGCCCCGTAGTCAGCAGCGACAGCAACACAGTGACACATCCCGCCGAAAACAAAATAAGCGGACTAAAGTCACCCACCCTGTCAGCACCCATAAAAACAATAATGCCAATGAGGGTCGAAACAAGAAAAATCAAAGGGAGCGAGGAGATAAAAATACCGGGATTAACCCGTCCGTTGTCAAAAATATTCTTCAATGTAATAACTGGTTGTCATTAAAACTGACAACAAAATTACTGTTTTTTTATCCAAACACCCCCACCATTTTCAATTAAATTTCAAACATTAATAAATTTTTGCCAAAAGAACACCCAAACCCAGCCAAACCAATCGCAGAACACCGATAAATTCACCCTGAACTACTATGGCGTGTACCGTCGTCTACAGCCAGGAGCACAGGTATATATAGACGGGAGCACAGGAACAGGTGATTGGCTGTTTGTTTTTCTGGGACAGGAGCACAGGAGGAACAGCAGATTTGATGTCTAAAGAGCCTGGTGCACAGGAGATTTGGTGTGTCTAACCCTGGGCGTCCGAAGGACGCCGACTTTGAGTAAGAGGCTGTCTAACAAGTTTAGGCGGCCTCTTTCTCTTTATTGCGCAGGCAAAAAAATAAGGCTTTCATGCTGAATTTCAGCGGGAAAGCCTTTGTTATGTCAGGGATTTTTAGTAAATT
>JAAVGE010000047.1 GCA_014800385.1 Bacteroidales bacterium | reverse complement strand
TTTTGGCGATTTTTGCCAAGTTTCGTCGGTCACGATGCCCGCATCGCTCCCTCCTCAACTTGCAAAACTCATCCAAAAATATCCTCAAAATCATTCGCACATAAATTCAAACACACTCTTGGGAAAAAGCGAAAAATCAGCGGAGTGTAATTTTGGCAGTGGTGAAGTTGCCGTTGCCGAGTGTCACGCGAACAATGTAGATTGCTGCGGGGAGATTTGACAGGTCGTATGTATCGGCGGCTACCAGTGCTCCGGCGGTGTTGTAGATGCTGATGTTGCTCACGCTTTTGTCGCCGGCGGCCTGAACGCGCAGGGTGCGACCTTCGGTCCATATTGCCACGGCACTGTTTTCGGCTTCAATCACCTCTGCTGAGGAGACATTACCTATTGCTACTACACGACCGTAGGCACCATAGTTGCCCAGGGGTGTCTGAGCGCTGGAGTTGCCGGTGTCGGCAATGAGCATATACAGACCGTCGGCGAGCGATGCCGAGGGGGTATAACCGAAGTTGATGGTTTTTTCTGTGCCGGGAGTGAAGGACTGTGAACCCATGTAGGCGAGTTCGCCACCGGAGTTGGTGAACTGACGCACACGCACGTAAAGGCTCTGTCGTGCCGTGTCAAGTCCGCGGTAGGTCATTGAGGCTGAAATGCGTTTGCCCTGAGTGAGTTCAGTGGGGAAATCCATCGCTACCATTTCGGCAATCAGGTCGGGTGAAGTATTGATGGTAAGATCATTGATCGGATAGGTAGCCGCAACGGGAGTTTCCTCGAAGGTAGAGGTGTTCACCTGTCGGAGTTCGATGGCGTAAGTACCCGGATCAAACGGAATGTAACGACCGAAGGTAACAGACTGGGTGTTGGCTGAGGTGAAATCTACGTTGGCCTGAATGTAGGGGAACGATTCACCTGTTGCTTTGTTGACCAGACGTACCAGCAGGGCTGTCTTACCGCTTGAGGCGGCATTGCGCAGCGAGATTACTCCGTAGAGCATCTCTCCCTGGTTGATAGATTCGGGCGAATCCACGGTGGCGGTGCGCCAAACGAGTTGAGAGGCCGTGCGGATCACGGGTTCTGCTGACACGGGAAGAATATCCACTGTAGTGGCGCCAACCTCAGTGTTGTCAAACAGATATTCGCCGTTGCTGTTCTTTACCAGTGCGGTAAGGTTGTATTTTCCTGCGGGAACAGTGGCATCAACCGGCATCAGCAGAGCAAAATCTTCCGAAGATTGGTCATAGACTGTGTGGCTTACGGTGGTGTCATATTTTTCATCGGGGTTTTTGACTGAGGTCAGTCGGAGTGTAACCTCCGAGATGACATAGTCACCGCTACGGTTTTCAACCGAGATGTTCACCAGGCTGTTACCTCCGGCGTAGATGTCACCGTCGGTGGTGAGGGGAGCGAGCAGGACACAGTCGGGGGCGGGCTGATGTTTACCGGTTATGGAGAGGGCACCGCGGGAAATGACTGCTTCGGCGTAGGCGGGCAGACCTTTGGGGTGACGCAGAAGGATAGGCTGACCGTTCTGCTCCGATTTGTAGCCCAGACGGATGGTGTAATTGCCGTCGGGAAGTTTGCCGGCTGACGAGGGTTTGATATCCTTGGGGTTGTATAGGAGGTTTCCGGCGAAACCTTTTTGAAATCCGGGGATTGTGACGGGTGTAGTGCCGAGAGTAGCGGCAAGGTTGTTGTCAGCGTCATACAGCAGCACGTCAACGAAGCCGGTGAACGGTTCCATGTCGGTGTTTTCAATGTATGTCATTATGGTGAGCGCATCACCGAACGGACCGTCGACGCTCAGGCGTGTGGCACCGTAGATTGAATAAGAGCGTTCAGATCCGGGCTGAGCGGGCTGAATACCGGTTACCATATCCTGATTGAGATTGTAGCCACCAGCACCGCCACCTTCACCTAATGAAGTGGGATCCAGATGGTTTATCATGAAGTAGCCGTTGCTGCGACCATACCATCCCCAGTTTACGTGAACCAGACCTTCGCTGTCATAACCGTCGATTACGAAAGCGTGACCTCCGGTGCCGGCATCGCTTGTGCCGCCATAGAACACGGGACGGCCTGCCTGCAGTTCATCCTTGATAATCTGCATCCATTCACCGGTGGAGTAGTATGCACGGTTGTGGCTGCGCACAGCGTTGTCGTAGCCGAAATAGTTGCGCAGCGCGTAGGGCACGAGCATGTCGTAGGTGCCGCTGCCTGAGGCTTCATATTGCATCTCCAGCGCAACACCCATGTGGGCGGCGAGGGTAGAATAGGCCTGCTGCTGGGCAGCCGTGGGGTCGTTGGGAACCACCTTGGGCATCTGGCTCCAGTCATATTGTGTTGCACCGAAGTTGGCCGAGAGGGTGTTCTTGCTCAGGGGGTCGGTGTATGTCTTGGAGCCTGTTCCCTGTTTGGGCCATTCGTAGTGGCGCATAATCTGAGTAGCCGCACACGCAACACACCCGGTGTAGTAGTTCACTTTCTTCAGTCCGGATGTGTAGGTGGGAGTCATAAGATTGAAGGGGGAGTCCTGTCCCCAGTTGATGGGGTTGAGGATAGGGTGGACTTCCGGAACGGGAGTCTGAGAGATTGCGGTGGCGGGATAGTCCGAGGGGTTCTGCTGAAGGGCGGTGTAGGCTGCGGCATACTGACCGAGCAGCCCTGTCAGACCGTCAGGGGCGTTTTCAAGTTCGATAACTCCGTTGTCGCTGTATGCTAAAATGGAGCCGAGACGGTCGTCGCCGGCAACGATTACGTAGCCGCCGTTGGGATTGTTGTAAATATAGTAGGGCTGGGGGGTGGCATTGGAGACGCTTTTCAGGACGGTGCGGTTGAGTGTTGATACACGTCCGGGGGTGAGCATCTGCATGAAGTCAGACGCGATGGCGTTCGCTTCTGCCGGTTCTACGGTGCGTGCGGCAACCGTCGAGACACATGCCATACCCAAAAATAAGGGGAAAAGTTTTTTCATGCTAATGATTGGATATATAATATGAGGGTGTAGGCAACGTTGATTGCCTCACCCTCATATTCAATGTGTTATGTTATTAGAGAGAAATTTTGGCAACTTTGTCACCTGCTTTAACAATTACGATACCTTTTGCAGCGACTGCGATTGAAGAAGAACCTGCGGGAGCGGCGATTGAGCCAAGTACACGTCCGTTAAGGTCATAAACGGTAACCTTCACTGCTTCGGGAGTGGTAACGTTGATCACACCTTCGCCTGCTTTGCTGATGGCTACTTCGTCGGCTGATGCTGCAACTTCTTCGATACCTGAAGTGATGCTGATTGCCAGAGGTTCGCTTGCTGCAGATGAGATACCTGCGATAGCACCTGCTGACACAGTGCGTCCGTTGGCAACGGCAACCATTTTGTAAGTGGCGTTGTTGTCGAATTCAACTTTGCCGGTGAAGGTTGTTGCTTCGGTGTCCTCGGTGAGGTAAGTGTTTGTGGTCTGAGAACCTGCGGGGAGAACCTGTTTTACTTCAAAGTTGTCGATGAAGATTTTACGGCTTGAAGCACTGCTGATTTTGATTTTTGTTGCTGCAGTACCACCGGTGAGGTTGATGGTGTAGTCAGCGAACTGAGCCTTATCGATGGTGACGGTGACGGGTTCGCTTTCATTATTGTCAGCGTCGATGGTAGTAATGGTCACCACTTCGTCAGTGTAGTATGTACCAAGGTTGTTTGCAGCCATGTTGATGAGGATGCTGAACTTGCCTTCGTCGGCACTGAGGTTAATTGCAGGAGTGATGAGGTAAGCATCTGAACTGTAGGGGGTGAGACCGATTGCACCATCAATGCATGCCATGTTATATCCGCTCCAGCCCGGTTCGTTGAGGACTGCCAGATGACGCTCGTAGATATATTCAGGGCTTGAGAGTGAGCCGGTGGTCAAGGCGTTGAAATCCTCAGCCATCACTGTTGCTTCACCTGCTTCTGCCATGGTTGAGGTGCGGAAGATGGTGAGGGTATAGTCCTCTGCATCAGCGATTGCATCCCATTCGGTGACGAAATTACCATCCTGGTCACATGAAACCAATTTGAGGACGGGAGCCTCGAGTGAAGCGATGTATTTCACAACTTCAATTTCTTCAGAGTCGGCAGATGTACCGGTTTCGTTGGCAGCGCGTACAACAAAGAAATAGGTTACTGCGGGGTCAAGACCTTCCACTTTGTAACTGGTGGTGGTACATTCCTGGTTTTCAATGAAGTAAACCTTCTGGCCATCGGCACCGAAACTGTAAACGTCAATAAAATATTTGGTTGCACCTGACACAGATTTCCATGTTGCGGTGAATGATGTGCCGTCAGCATTTGTGGGCTGATTAACGGTGGGAGTACCGAGGAATTCGGGAGACTGAGCGATTTTGATAGTCTTTACGAAGATACCGTCGGCGAGCCACTGAGGAGAAAGAGTGGCATAGTTGCTGTACTGTGAACTTGAAGTGGGGGTAACGATAAATTCAATGGTCTGCCAGTCAGTACCTTCCACTACTGTCTGCATGGTTGAACTGTAGCCATAGGCGAGTTGAACCATACCGATTTCGGCTTTGTTGAGTTTAACCTCAGCGGAGATTTTGATAGCACCGCCTGTGGTGGAAACGCCTGAGAGGTAGGGTGATTTGATGTTACCTCCGTCAGCAAGATAGAGTGAGCCGCCGGCTTCACCGGTTTTACCAGTCACAATGCTCCATCCGGTAAATCCGGTGAAACTTGACATGTATTTGAAGATTTCGGGTTCATCCTCACTACCATTGGTGAGGGTTGAGAAGTCAGCCTCGGCGAGAACGGTCTCTGCCGCTGAGAGGCTTGACGATGCGAAAGCGCATAAAACTGTTGCCAGAACAACTCCGGCCTTGCGTAAAATTGTCATAATATATCGGTTTGTTTCGTTTCGGTTATATAAATGTGAATTATTAGGGTGCAAAGTTAATAAAAAATTCTCAATGATTGCAAAAAATATATGTTAATCAGGTGAATATTTGCTTAAAAAAGTTTGCAATTAAATATTTTGGCATAATAAGGTGTGAAAAAAATAATATGAAAGCGGAAGTTTGCGGCTTTGGATTTGTAAAACTACAATAAATTGCATAATTTTGTAACGTTAACATAAAAACATTTCTCATGATCCAGATATCAGACAGAATACAGGCTATGGCAGCGTCGGCGACCCTCGCCATGTCACAGAAAAGCAACGAGTTGAAGGCTCAGGGTGTGGATGTCATCAACCTCTCCGTCGGAGAACCTGACTTCACTACGCCCGAACATATCAAGGAGGCTGCGCGCAAGGCCATCGATGAAAACTTCACCTTCTATACCCCCGTTCCCGGTTATCTCTCACTCCGCAAGGCTATCAGCGAGAAACTTAAAAACGAAAACGGTGTGGATTTCGCTCCCGAACAGATTGTTGTGGGTAACGGTGCCAAACAGGCGCTTTGCAATGTTATTCTTGCCACAATCAACAAGGGTGACGAGGTTATTATCCCCACTCCGGCATGGGTGTCATACGTTGAGATGGTGAAACTCGCTGAAGGTGTCAATGTGCTTGTACCGGCTGATATTACTCAGGATTTCAAAATCACTCCGCAGCAGTTGCGCGATGCCATCACCCCCCGCACCCGCATGGTGCTGATATGCTCACCTTCCAACCCCACCGGTTCGGTCTATTCAAAAGAGGAGTTGCAGGGATTGGTGGATGTGCTGAAAGATTATCCCGACATTCTGGTGCTTGCCGATGAAATTTATGAGCATATCAACTTCACCGGCTCATTCACTTCGCTGGGCAGTTTCCCTGAAATAGCAGACCGCACGGTGATTATCAACGGTGTGTCAAAAGCATACGCCATGACCGGCTGGCGCGTGGGCTACTGTGCCGCACCTCTTGCCGTGGCTAAGGCGGTGAACAAACTCCAGGGTCAGTATACTTCCGGCTGTTCTTCAATAGCACAGAAGGCGGCTGAGGCAGCCTACACCGGATCGCAGGAATGTGTGCGGGAGATGTGCAAAGCCTTCGAGCGTCGCCGTGACCTGGTTGTGGAACTGGCATCACAGATACCCGGGCTCAAGGTTAACCGTCCGCAGGGGGCGTTCTACCTCTTCCCCGAAGTGTCATCATATTTCGGCAAGAAGTATGGCGACCGTGTGATTGAAACCGCCGGCGATGTTGCCATGTATCTGCTTGAGGAAGGACATGTTGCCACCGTTGACGGCGCAGCATTCTGTCTCCCCGGCTACATACGCCTGAGTTATGCCACAAGCGACGACAACATCCGCGAAGCAATGAAGCGCATCCGTGAGGCGTTGGCAAAACTCGCCTGATACATATTAATACAATGTATATCTCACCCTGATTCCATTCGTGGAGTCAGGGTGATTTTTTTTGTCAGAACAAAATCCTGCCGGGTGATGTTGGAGATAAAAAACACACTATGATATGGAACAGAGAATTGAGATTAAACGAGCATACGACCCGGCTGCCGATAGCGACGGATTCAGAGTGTACATCGACAGGCTCTGGCCACGGGGATTGTCACACGCTACATTCCACTATGACTTGTGGGATAAAGAGATTGCACCCTCTACGGAACTGCGCGAGTGGTTTCATGCCGATCCGGAAAACCGCTGGGATGAGTTTGCGGAGCGTTACAAGAAAGAACTGAACGATAACCCTGCGTTTGCCTCACTTAAAACACAGTTGGCGGACAAACCTGTTGTCACGCTTCTCTTCTCATCGCACGATCGGGAGCATAATAATGCTGTTGTGCTGAAACAGGTTCTTGGTTAAAAAAATCGCTTTATTTTATAAAATGTGTGTAAATGTGTGGAATTTGAATTTAAATGTGTAAATTTGCAATATGATTTATTAGATAAAATGGAAATATGCAACTTATCTAATAATTATGCAGGTACCGGTGGTGAAACAGCCGCCACTTTTCAAATTTAAACAAAGATAATTAAGAATGCTTAGAATTGCAGTTCAGGCAAAAGGACGACTCAACGAAAAGAGTATGTCGCTGCTTGCTGATGCCGGCATATCCGCTTCAGGTGCGGATTCCCGAAAACTTCTCGCCCGTGCCGAAGGGCTCCCCGTAGACCTACTTTTCTTACGTGATGACGACATACCGCAGGCTGTTGCCATGGGTGTGGCCGACGTGGGTATTGTGGGTATGAACGAGGTTGCCGAATCAGGCGAGAAAGTGGATATAGCAATGAAACTCGGCTTCGGCTCATGTCGCATATCCATTGCCGTTCCCAAAACGGAAGAATATACCGGCGTGGAATGGTGCCGGGGAAAACGTATTGCAACCAGTTACCCCGCCATACTCCGTAAATTTTTTCAGGAGAAAGGTGTAGAGGCTGAGATTCACCGAATTGCCGGATCTGTGGAGATTGCTCCCGCCGTGGGTATGGCCGACGCCATCTTTGACATCGTATCCTCTGGAGGTACTCTGATTCAGAACGGACTGAAAGAGGTGGAAAAGGTATTTTTCTCTGAGGCTGTGCTGATTGCTCATCCGGGGCTGGACGAGGAAAAGAAAGAGATTTTCGCCGACCTGATGTTCCGCTTCGAGTCAATCCTTTCAAGCCGCGGAATGAAATATGTTCTGCTTAACCTTCCCGAGTCTGCCCTCGAGGCAGCCGTGGCACTGCTTCCCGGCATGAAAAGCCCTACGGTGCTCCCGCTGGCTGAAAAAGGGTGGGTCTCAATCCACGCCGTGATTGCCGAAAATGAACTGTGGACCAAAATTAAGGCGCTCAAGCAGTTGGGGGCTGAAGATATTCTGGTTGTGCAACTTGATAATCTGGTAAAATAAACAGATGGATATTACAGTTAACCCTTCTGAACAACAACTGCGAACACTTTTCCGACGCAACATTCCCCAGGATGACATCTGCGTTGAGGAGAGTGTGCGTAACATTATAAACGATGTGCGTGATAACGGCGATGAGGCACTGCGGCGCTATGCCCGTCAGTTTGACAAGGCTGAACTGGATGTAATCGAGGTGGATCACTCTCGTCTGGAACAGGCCCTTGAAGATGTAGAAAAAGATGTTCTCGATGCGATACATCGGGCAGCGGCCAATATCGAGGCTTTTCACAAAGCGCAGTTGGTTGAGCCCATAGTGGTCGAGACCCAACCCGGTGTGACCTGCGTTCAGCGTCAGGTGCCGATACCCCGTGTGGGATTGTATATCCCCGGTGGACGTGCACCGTTGTTCTCAACCGTTCTTATGCTTGCGGTGCCGGCACGTCTGGCCGGATGCCGCGAAGTAATTTTGTGTACACCTGCCGGCCCGGGAGGATATATTGCCCCCGAAATACTTGCTGCCGCCGCTATTTGCAAAGTTGATAAAGTGTTTGCCGTTGGCGGAGCGCAGGCTATTGCCGCCATGGCTTACGGAACGGAGAGTGTGCCCCGCGTGAACAAAATCTTCGGTCCCGGCAACCGCTTCGTTACCAAGGCCAAGCAGTTGGTGTCGCTGTTCACTGCCATTGATATGCCTGCCGGACCCAGTGAGGTTATGGTGATGGCTGATGATGAGGCTAACCCCGCCTACGTAGCCGCCGATCTCCTGTCGCAGGCCGAACATGGTCCCGACAGTCAGTCGGTGCTGCTATGCCTATCCGAACAGTTCGCTCGGAAAGTGCAGGAGCAGGTGGAGATACTGCGCCGCCAACTTCACCGTGCCGACTGCATTGAAAGTTCGCTTGCGAAAAGCCATATTATAGTGCTTCCTGATGTCAAGTCCATGATCGAGGCATCCAATGAATATGCTCCGGAACATCTTATCATCGCCATGCGCGATGCGCAGCAGGTGGCACAATTCACCACCGAAGCGGGCAGTGTGTTCGTCGGTGACTTCGCACCGGAAAGTGCCGGGGACTATGCCTCAGGTACCAACCACACTCTCCCTACAGGTGGATGGGCTTCGGCTCTGAGTGGAGTGAACACCGACAGTTTCATGCGCAGAGTGACCTATCAGACTCTCACCAGGGAGGGACTGACCGCTCTCGCTCCCGTTATAACCGCTATGGCACGTGCCGAGGGACTGGATGCCCACGCGCTTGCCGTTACAATACGCACCGAAAAATGATATTCGACCCTACTGAACTGATGCGCCCGAACATCAAGGCGCTGACCCCATATTCCACCGCACGCGATGAATTTTCGGGTGAAGGGATAACTGCATGGCTCGATGCCAATGAGAGTCCGTTTGACAACGGTGTGAACCGTTATCCAGATCCGCACCAGAAGGAACTTAAAAAGGTAGTATCGGAACTTTTCGGTGCCCCGGTCGACACTATTTTCATCGGTGGCGCCGGCTCCGACGAGGCTATAGACCTGCTGATGCGCATTTTCTGTATCCCCGGAAAGGATAATATCGTCACTATCGCCCCTACCTACGGAGTGTATGAGGTGTCTGCCGCCATTAATGATATTGAAGTGCGACAGGTACCCCTCGGCGAAGGTTTTTCCCTACAGATTGATGCACTGGTTGAGGCTGCGGATGACAACACCAAACTTACCTGGGTATGTTCTCCCAATAACCCCACCGGCAACGCTTTTTCCATTGAAGAATTATGCCGTCTGGCGGAGAAAATTAAAGGTATGCTGGTTATTGACGAGGCATACGTTGACTTCTCCACCAAAGGTTCCATGCTTCCGCTGCTGGAGAGGTACCCCAACGTGATAGTGCTGCGTACGCTGTCAAAGGCGCGAGGTATGGCATCGCTTCGCTTAGGTATGGCCTTCGCACACCCTTCAGTGGCACGTGCAATGGCAATGGCAAAATATCCCTACAATGTCAACGGTCCCACTCAAAAGGAGGTAATACGCCGACTTCAAGCCACGCCTGACATCGCGCCGGATGTGGCAACGCTGATTGCAGAACGCCGTCGCCTTGAAGAGAAACTGCCGCAGGTGGCAGGCGTGAAGAAGGTCTATCCCTCCGATGCCAACTTTCTGTTGGTGAAGTTCGATGACCCTGACGCAGTCTATGAGATGCTTCTGCGGGGTGGCGCATTGGTCAGAAACCGCAACCGTGTTCCCGGATGCGAGGGTTGCCTGCGCATAACCGTCGGTACCCCCGAGCAGAACGAATTACTATTAAAACTTCTTGAGCAATGAAACGCGCTTTATTTATAGACCGTGACGGCACCATCATCCGCGAACCTGCCGATGAGCAGATCGATTCGCTGGAGAAACTGGAGTTTGTGCCGGGTGCTATCTCCGCTCTGGCTGCACTGAAGCGTCAGGGATGGGAACTGGTGATGGTGTCGAACCAGGACGGACTGGGCACACCTTCCTTTCCCGAAGATACTTTCTGGCCGGCACACAACAAGATGCTCGCCACGCTGGAGGGTGAAGGCGTGGTGTTCGACAATCAGTTGATTGACCGTTCGTTTCCCCACGAGAATCTCCCTACCCGCAAGCCCGGTACAGGGATGCTCACCGAATATATGAACGGTGACTATGACCTCGCTTCATCGTTTGTCATAGGTGACAGGATGACCGACCTGCAGTTGGCGGAAAACTTAGGTGCCAAAGGGTTGCGTCTGGGAAGCGAGGAAACTCCCGGATGGGAGGATATTCTGCGTGAGGTCATGGGTAAGCAACGCCGCGCGGTGATCGAGCGCAAAACGGCTGAGACCGATGTGACGGTAGTACTCGACCTTGACCGTAAGGGTGTATGCGACATCGACACCGGACTGAAATTTTTCGACCACATGCTTTCACAACTGCCTCACCACGGCGGATTTTCGCTTGAGGTGAAATGCAAGGGTGACCTTGAGGTGGACGAACATCACTCGATGGAGGATGTGGCCATTGTGCTTGGTCAGGCTTTCACAGCCGCATTAGGAAAAAAAGAGGGTATAGAACGCTACGGCTTCGCCTTGCCTATGGATGAATGTAAGGCAATGGTGCTGATCGACCTCGGCGGACGCTTCGCCTTTGAATGGGATGTGCCGTTCACACGTGAATATGTCGGAGATACCCCCACCGAAATGTACAAACACTTTTTCCAGACCTTGGCCTATAACATGGGGGCTAACCTTCATGTAACAGCCCGTGGGGAAAACAACCATCATTTAATAGAAGGGGTATTCAAGGCGTTTGCCCGCAGTTTGAAGGCCGCGGTGCGACGTGACCTGTTCAGCCATGAAACACCCTCCTCAAAAGGAATATTATGATAGCGATAATCGATTACGATGCCGGAAATATATGCTCGGTGGTGAATCTGCTGAACCGTCTGGGTGCCGAGTGGAAACTGACCGCTGACAAAAATGAGATTGAATCGGCCTCACATGTGATTCTGCCGGGTGTGGGACATGCCGCACACGTCATGGGTGCGCTCCGCGAGCGTGGTCTGGAGCAGACCATAAAGAATCTGCGTCGCCCTGTGCTCGGTATATGTGCCGGGATGCAGATAATGTGCAGTTCCTCCGAAGAGGGGGATGTGGAGTGCATGGACATTTTTGACTGTCGTGTGAAACTCCTCGAGCCTAAGCCTGACGAGAAAATACCTCACATGGGGTGGGACTCCCTCGGTAACCTTGAGTCGAAACTGTTCAAGGATATCCGCAAGGGTGAGATGTTCTATTTTGTCCACTCCTACTATGCACCCCTTTGCTACGACACTATCGCCACATGCCGGTTCGGTGCATCGGAGCCTATGTTCAGTGCCGCACTTCGCTATGAGAACTTCTACGGTGTTCAGTTCCACCCTGAAAAAAGTGGCGAGGCCGGTGAGAAACTTATTAAAAACTTCCTGGCGCTATAAAATATTTTCAACGTCTACTTATGATAGAAATTTTACCTGCCATAGATATCATTGACGGAAAATGTGTCCGTCTGACAAAGGGTGATTACAACACCGTAAAGCGTTACGACGCCGATCCTGCCGACATGGTCAAACGCTATGTCGACCACGGATTCTGCCGTGTGCACACCGTGGACCTTGACGGGGCACGGTGTTCCGCTCCCTGTAACCTGCGCGCTCTGGAGCGTATGGCTTCGGTAAACGGAGCCGAGATAGAGTGGGGTGGAGGATTGAAATCGCAGCAGGCACTTGATGACTCGCTTAATGCCGGTGCCTCATTTTTGGTTGTGGGCAGTCTGGCTGTAAAAACTCCCGATCTGTTCACAGAATGGCTGCAACGTTACGGAGCAGACCGGATGGTTCTCGGTGCGGACGCTGACAGCGACGGACGTGTGGCTGTCAACGGTTGGGAAGAGAAATCGGAACTCACGCTGGAGAACCTCATAGATCGCTTCATTCCTGCCGGACTGACTCAGGTCATTACAACCGACATCAGTTGCGACGGAATGCTGCAGGGACCGTCATTCAAACTCTACGAACGACTGATGAAAGAGTATCCCGCCATCATCTTCACTGCCTCCGGGGGTATATCCTCGCTCGCCGACATCGAGCGTCTGGCCACCGACGGTGTGCCACGTGTCATTGTCGGTAAGGCTATCTATGAAAATCGCGTGTCATTGACAGAACTTGAAAAATTGGTTGAAGGATGTTAGCAAAACGAATCATACCGTGTCTCGACGTTAAGGAGGGACGCACCGTAAAAGGTATCAATTTCGAAGGGCTGCGCGATGTAGGCGACCCAGTGGAATTAGGTCGCCGCTATGCCGCTGAGGGTGCGGATGAACTGGTGTATCTGGATATATCCGCCTCACGCGAGGGGCGTTCCACCTTCCTGGAACTTGTTGGACGTGTGGCCGCCGAACTGAACATACCGTTCACCGTGGGTGGCGGCATTTCAACCTTGCAGCATGCTGCCTTACTGCTTGATGCCGGTGCGGATAAAATATCCATAAACAGTGCGGCTGTGGCTAATCCCGACCTCATCTCGGAGATTGCCGAAGTTTACGGTCGTCAGTTTGTGGTCGTTGCCATCGATGCCCGTCAGGGTGAGGATGGGGTGTGGCGAGTGACTACTCACGGAGGGTCACGTCTGACCGACCTTGAACTCTTCTCATGGGCAGAGGAAGCATGCCGCCGTGGTGCGGGTGAGATTCTTTTCACCTCAATGAATCATGACGGAACCGGCAACGGATACCCCCTGGAGGTGTATGAACGCCTCGCCAAACTGCCCGTTCCGGTGATAGCCTCAGGTGGCGCCGGCAACGCATCGCATATTGCTGATGTGCTCGAGCCCGGACGTGCCGATGCCGCTCTTGCCGCTTCAATTTTTCATTATGGCACCCTCTCCATCGGTGAGGTCAAAAAGGTGCTTGCCGAACGAAATATTCCTGTTAGATTGTAAATTTTTTATGCTGAAATTCTCAGACTTCAAATTAGATAAATGTGGCGACGGACTGTTGCCGGTGATAGTGCAGGATGCTGCCACGCTGCGTGTGCTGATGCTGGGTTATATGAATGCCGAAGCCTTCGACAAAACCGTTGCCGAACAACGTGTCACCTTTTTCAGCCGAACACGTCAGAAACTTTGGACTAAGGGCGAGACATCGGGTAACTTTCTGGATGTGAACGAAATGTATCCCGACTGCGATATGGACACGCTGCTTATCAAAGCCACTCCCCACGGTCCTACGTGTCACCGTGGAACGGAGTCATGTTTCGACACGCCGGCATCCGATGGCTTCATGCGCACTCTGGCCGGAGTCATTGCGAAACGCCATGAACAGATGCCTGACAATTCCTACACCACCTCTCTTTTCATCAAGGGGCCGAAACGAATAGCCAAAAAAGTGGGTGAGGAAACCACCGAGGCGATAATAGAAGCCGTGACCGGACGACGCGACAGATTCATCTACGAAACCGCCGACCTCATCTACCACTACCTTGTTCTGCTCGAACAGATGGGGGTAACCATCGAGGACCTTGAAAGCGAACTGAAGTATCGCCACAGTTGAGCCGGCGGGAGCCTCCCAAAGAAGGAAACTCAACGATTTCAGTGTCCCCATCCTCGCCCCATCCACCTGTAGGGCTGCTCTACGGGGCAGTATTGCAGAGTTAATGTGTTGATTGTCAAGAGTGTATGGATGCTCCCTGGAGTATCCGCTGAATATACATTACTGTCCATGAACGTACAACACATAAAAAATATAGGCTGCATTTTTTGACATAGCCCTGTCGCACCCCCGTGAAAATTTTAGAAAGAGAACAGGAGAATTACACCAACAACCTGATTATCAATCAACTCACAAACCCATGGGCGTCCGCAGGACGTCGATTTTGTGTAGCGGGGGCACGCCATAGGCGTCCCCGGTTATAAACGAGTCATGAAAATGGCGTGCCGAAAGGTACGCCGAGTGAATCAGAGGGGATTTTCAGTGTTATACAACAGTAATGATGGGCTGACCAAAAAACGAAGATAGTGCTCCCAGCGTTGCGATAGTGAAGTTGTGTTGACCACTAAGCCATTTGGTAACTTCACAAGGACGTTTCCCAAGAGCATCGGCAAATTGTTTATTAGACAGACCGCGTTCCTGCATAAGTTCAAATATGCGGTCTGAAATCTGAAAAGAAAGTTCGGTTTCCTTTTGCAGACTGTCAGGAATTGGACCTAACATTTCATCGAGTGATTTTACAGTCCGTTTCATAATTCAAAAATATTATCGGTTTATATTAACTATTCGGTAATATTTACGTTCCCGTTGGCTACTTCTAAATCACTCCAGTACCATACTGACATGAGGTATATTCTCAAGCATAAACACCTCTGATATTTCTCTGAACCCAAGCGACTTATAGAAATCACGCAGATAAGCCTGAGCCTCAATCTCAATGGCTTTGGCGCGTGATTTTCCTATTTTTATACCCTCAATCATCAGTGAGCGTGCCAGTCCGTGACCGCGGAATTCATCCATGGTCAGAACCCTCCCTATGGAGGCTCTCTCATACTTCACTCCCGGGTCAATCACGCGAAGGTAAGCCATAATTCTGCCGTTCTCGCTGAAATATACATGTGTGGAGCAGAAATCCAGTTCATCCACATCCTGATAAACACACTCCTGACCCAAAACGAAAACCACTGAGCGACAGCGAAGTATCTCATACAACTCCCGTGTGGTCAGTTCCTCAAATCGTTTTATGTTTAGTTCCATGATTCATATATCAATTATATTAGCAAATTTCGTCAGAAATCTTGAGATATGCAACTTTTTCTTTATTTCTCGACTGAACCAACCACCTCACACTATTGTTTTTATAACAGAATATTAACCAAGCAATTATAAAAGAAATAGTTATGACACGTTTATCTAAATTTATGAAGAAGGGATTGTTTATGGCAGCCGCACTGGTGGCAGGTGTATCATCGCAACAGGCAGATGCCTGCACACGCATCATCTATCAGGGCAACGACAGCCTGATTGTCATCGGTCGCTCTCTGGACTGGAAAACACCTATCCCAACCAACGTGTATGTTTATCCCCGAGGGATGGAAAAACAAGGATCTGACCGTCCGGGTGCCGTAACCTGGACCTCAAAATATGGTGCGGTGTATGCCGTAGGTTATGACGGCGGTGTCACCGAAGGTATGAACGAAAAAGGACTCTCCGTTAACGGTCTGTTCTGCAAAGGAACGGTTTATGACAACGACACCTCCGCAACAAGTCCACCCATGTCGCTGGCTATGTTCCCCGCCTGGCTGCTGGATATGAATGCAACCACCGATGAAGTGATTGAAGTGATGCGCAAACATGACTTCTCCCTTTCAGGCGCGACCTTCGATGAAGGTACCGTCTCAGCCCTTCACTGGGGTGTGACCGATGCCACCGGACACTCTGCCGTGATTGAGTTTGACCATGGCGACATCAAAATCTACGAAGGTACCACCGACATGCACGCCATGACCAACGACCCCTCATGGCCCCAGATGCAGGCCATAGTCAACTACTGGGAAAAAATCGGCGGACGTAACATGCTTCCCGGCACCGTTTCAAGCCCCGACCGCTGCGTGCGAGCAACATATTTCGTTACCCATGTTGAAAAAACCGGCGATGCCGACTTAGGTGCTTCAATAGCCCGCACAGTTCTGTTCAACAGTTGCGTGCCCTACACCTATACCGTTGAAGGTGAACCGAATGTGTCATCAACACAGTGGCGCTCATTCTCCAACCTGCGCGACAAACGCTACTATTTCGACCTCGCAGTAGCCAACGGATTCTACTACGTCGACCTCAACAAGTGTGACCTCCGCAAAGGTGCACCCGTAAGGAAAATCACCACCACCGACATGCTCAACGCCTGCGGTGACCAGACCAAGGCCCTCAAAGTAGTTCCCCCCTTCACCCCCATGTATTGATAACTCATTTGCGATAAAACAACAACCGCGAAGCATCCCTGAGAACGCTTCGCGGTTTTTTTATATAAGCAGATGTTGAAAATGACTACCTAAATCTCTCTCTGCGGATTGCACTTGCCGCAACGGCTGCAGCCATTACAAATCTGACGGCTACCGCAACGCATACATGACGGTTGGAAATAGGGCTTGTGGAGATATTCCTTTTCAATTTCAAAGCCGAGGGGATCCCGGAGATGGAACTCGATAGGTTTGCCAACGTGATTGACACCCGCCTTAAATGCCATTTCAGATTGCACACGCTTGTCAGGTATGTGGTATCGCTTGCCGTCCTTGATGAAATTCGTGCCTGTTTCAATAAAGCAGAAATTCACATCCATCCGCTTGCACTGCAATGAAAGAGACCTTATCCAGTCAAAATCACATGAACGGGCACCGTTGTAGTTTTCACCCCCGGCAATCACCTGCTCAATGACACCGGTGGCTAAATATTTTTCCATATCGATTGCGGAGAGCAAAGGTGCAGTCATCACCCCTTTATGTTTGAACGGCAGGTCAAGGAGAATGGGAAGGCGTTCGTCGGCACGCTTTTGATTCTCACATGTGACATTGAAGAAAATATTATCCCATCCCTCATTCCATCCCGGAGGAAGGGACTGCTCAACCCGTTCAGGCCGTTTGGTCAGAAGGAAGAACTTCACGTCGCAGCGTTCCCGCATAATTCTCCATGCATCCGGCCGCCACGCATCGGCCTCCATAAGAAAGAAGTCGGAGGTCATGCACACACGTATCAACTCACCCGACATGACCCGATACTCCCCGCTCCGACGCCGTTGCAGAGGGTAATCAAAATTGCCGGTCCTGTAGATTTTCCGTCCGTCCTCACCGCGGATACTGTCAAGGAAATACATATAGCAGTTGTCGCATCCCTCGCTCGCTTTTATGCACCCGTGCCAAGGGTTCCAGATGTCATGCATGAGTAATGATTTACCGGTTGATGAAAGAGTTGAAAAGATATAGGGTGTTTCAGTTTCTTAATCAACTCCAAAGTTATGAAAAAAATCGGAATAAAAAGTAGGGGGGATGCTGAAAACTGAATTATCCGGGATTGATAAATAATATAGAAAAAAGGCGTGCCGGAGATATGTGGCACGCCCTTAAGATGCTAAACTAATGATCTCACCTCTTGCGGTATCCGCATTTAGGACACACTCCGTTTTCATCCAGTGCAATCCCGCAGAGCGGACAGCGGTCAATGTCATTATGGGTTTCAAACTCCATTTCCGCAGCGTTAACACCGCTGGTGAACTTGATTTTTGCAATATTAAGTTTATCCTTCAGCAGGTCATAGACAATCTTGATCATACCCTCCACGGTCATGGTTTCCTTGGTAACCACCAGGCGGGCGTCAGGGTAAGCCGTGGCGAGTTCAGTCTTGAAAGCCTCTCCCTTCATTGTGTTCTGGGGATGACCGTGCAGGATACCCTGCTTCTCATACACACCCAGAATGGCTGGAAGCAGCGGATCATCCTCCCTGAGCACAAGAGCATGATCGAAATTCTGAAGCACATTCCATGCTGTTTTGCGGATTTCATTGCATGGGAACACCATATTCACACCTTCATTTACGGTATCTTCCACTTCAATGGTCATTATTCCTGTGTGGCCGTGAAGGTACTGTGCCTCACCCTTGAATCCGTAGAAACGGTGGGCATACTGAAGATCAAAAGTAGTAATACTTCTCATACGATGAATTTTGGTTAAAGAGTGAAAAATATAAGGAAATTTATCCAGAATATTCTTGAAACAAATTCTGTTTTGATTTGGTTCACGGCCGCCACCGTATTTTACCCCATAATACTGAATCACTCAAAACAAATCCGGTCATATTGTTGATATTCACTATTTTCCACTCGGCATTTCACTGGAATTGAATAAATGTTGCAGTACTGCAGGATGAGATGGTGGAGTAATCAGTCGGAATAATATTCAAAAACAGGCCAGGTTATGTAAAAACCTTTTCTCCTAACCCACCTGCAAACTAAATAGAAAGGGATTTCCCGTAATTTTTATGTATATGAGCCGTTGCCAGTAGTGGTAATGGCTATGAGTGGATACATGATAAAAAAAAGGCGAGTAGAATGCCCTCTCGCCTATGTCACTGCATCCCCCCGGACCAGTGGACATTTTGGCGACCCGGGGCTACTGACCTGATATTCGTGCATCACAATTGTGAAGCCTTATCTGAGTGCAAAGATACAGATAATCAGTCATCTACCCAAATGAAACTCTACATTTCTATCCCTATCAGTGGGCACCCTGCTCATGAAGCCAAATGTCAGGCTAAGTGTGTAAAGGCGAAACTGGAACCCTCTAGGTCACAACTGCCACACGCCAACGCTTTGACAACTATTTTAACCTTGCAATGGAAAGCATAGAAAAGATGAATGAGAACCGGCAGAAAGCCATGGACGGAATTCTTCGCCTCGTTGACCTCCTGTAAACCACCGGTGTCAACACACATAAAAAAGAGAATGAATAAAGTGAGTGAAAAGAACCTCTTTATCCATTCTCTTTTAAATTGCTTTAAAATTTATTATAGAGCATGATTTTTATGAAAGAACAAGACCCAATTATTGAGGTGATTTTATCGCAGGAGTCTGTTGATGCTATCGCCAAAGCGGTATCAGAAGTAATGGTTGACTTGTTAAACGATATTCTTATTCCTCTGCGCGAGGATTTCAAGGAATCAAGAAGACTCCAATCTTGGGCACCCCCCTTTAAAAAGGATCAGCGAGCAGTATTGAGATAACTTTTGACTAGGAAATTTGTTTTTGATTATATATTGCACTAACTTTGTAGTCTAAATGATATCATTATGGATTTAGCATTAGAAAAGAAAGCCCATGTGTTCCGTCTGCCTAAACATTTGCTTGACAGACTGAAGGAACTTGCGGCTAAAGATCGTAGAAGCCTTAATAACTACGTTGAAGGCATACTTTTGGATGCGGTGTACCATGAACCCAATGAGACCACTCAAGCGGCTTTTGAAGAGGCCAAGGCCGGTAAACTGGAAGGCCCGATTGACACTTCAAGTGTGGAGGCCATGCTCAAATCAATGGGATTATGAAGGAACTGAGGTACACCAGCCAGTTCAAGAAGGATTTGAAACGCTTTCTTAATCAACCGAAAAAATTGAAGGCATTGAATGAAGTCCTTGATATGTTGAGAAATGAGATACCTCTTCCGGAAAAATATCGGCAACACGCGTTGCAAGGTAACTATGCCGGATGCCTTGAATGTCATATTGAGGGAGATTTCCTATTAGTGTGGTATGATGAGGTGAATAATACGATTGCATTATTTCGTCTGGGTTCACACTCAGAACTATTCAAAAAATGAAGTCTCGCCACTGTCGCAAGTTTTGCGATTTATTAGATTAACTTTGTTCTAAGTTAAATTACTATAAATCAATACATCGGGTGCTCTAAAAAGAAAAGAGCCACGAAAATGGTGACTCTTTTGGATTGTGGTCCCACTTGGGAAACTCCACGTTTGGAATATCCTTACAATCAAAGATTTATCCTTGATACTTTCGTCAACTCCAACATTTGCTTCTACGGCGCACTGCATCACATTTCATCGCTCTGCCTCGACGAAGCAACTGGAGTCATACCTGTCGTTGCTCGCAAGTTCTCTCACTTGTCATCTGCAGATATAACGAGAGTCGCACTGAAATAGTATTGGGTATATAATTTCAGATCCAAATATTATTCCAATTATTTTCTTGGGAGATTCCATTTAGGGGATTTGGAAAAATAGTGGTATGCATTTTTGTAGCCTTTCCAGATTTTCCTTTAAGCCAAATAGAAATTAGTCCCACATCTCCAGATGGCTTAACATGAGGCTTGTCTTTTCCACAATTTGTGAGATACCAATATTCAGATGCTACTATTAAATCAATAACTTGTTGTCGGTTCAGGATGAATACTCTAAATTTCGGGTTTGATTCTGTTCCATTGCATTCTACGAAGGCCCATGGACATTGTACTTTTTCTTCTGTACGTTTTCTGCCTTTTATTTCATCAAAACATCCATTCTCATCGATAAAGTCACCATGAGTCATCCCAACTCTAAAGGAATTAGAGAAAGTCGTTTTTACTTGTAGAGGGTAAGCCTTACCTTGCCCATCCTTATCTACATAAAAGATCATAGTAGGCAGTATTTTTTACAGTGAAATTTGTATTGGCAACATCATGTCCCAACAATAATAACGTCATCGTTAGATACATTTCACCTATCGCTCCCTTTGCTTGCCTCGTGTATTGAATATTGCTTTTAAACATGCTGATTTATAATTTATGAGTATTTTTCCATTCTTTTGCAACCTCAGTCAGACGATATTTTTGTTTCGGATGATTGGGCTGGTCTGCATACAATCGTTCAATTGCATTTTCTGCCAATGCCGGTTTAATGTAGCCCTCCCTAAAGTGTTTTGGATCTATATAACCACATAACTCAGTTAATTCTCTTATTGAATAAGAATTATCTCCCATTGTTTGGACAAGTTGTATAACTTGGGGCGAACTTGGGGCGAACTTAGGGCGAACTTGGGGCGAACTTGGGGTGAGGTTAGGGGGTACTTGGTTGGTACTTGGGTCGTATTTGGTCGGTCGTTTGAAGGTGACGTAGACAAAGCCACCGTCCCAACGCCATGTGGGTTCTTCAACTCCTTGTTCCTGACAGGCTTCGATAATGCGCTTTGCACCCGAACCCCAATTCTCCAACCACATAGAACGGTAGAGCGCTTCAGCCATCTTGACATTATAAGGGTAGGAGTCGTGAGGCTCCTTGATATTTTCGGGAGTAATCTGTGAAGGGAAGATACCGGGATTGCCAATTTCAACGCGATCATCATAGATAGCGATGCTATTGAGCAGATTATATTTCGCCCACTGACGATGACAGAGCGAGTTGATGATGGCTTCTCTA
>JAAVGE010000046.1 GCA_014800385.1 Bacteroidales bacterium | reverse complement strand
CCACAACTTTTTCTCAAAATCTTATCTTTCAAAACTGTTGTAAAGGTAATAAAATCTATATCAAACCACAACGGTTCTCAGCCAACCGTTAATGCAAATGGGTTGTAAAGGTAATAAAATCTATATCAAACCACAACTGACGACCAGAGCCAAGGATTTCACGGAAAGTTGTAAAGGTAATAAAATCTATATCAAACCACAACACATTTATGAAACGTGTGTTCCCCTTGTCGTTGTAAAGGTAATAAAATCTATATCAAACCACAACAATTTTATGAATCCTTTAACAATCCGTCTGTTGTAAAGGTAATAAAATCTATATCAAACCACAACACTTGCCGACACGTTGATTCCGACGCGCCGTTGTAAAGGTAATAAAATCTATATCAAACCACAACGCGGGTATCGTGTTATCCACAAAGTCATAGTTGTAAAGGTAATAAAATCTATATCAAACCACAACTTTTCTGCGTTCTTCTCTGTTTAGGCAAAAGTTGTAAAGGTAATAAAATCTATATCAAACCACAACTCCACAATTTGTTATCACTTTCTTGCACAAGTTGTAAAGGTAATAAAATCTATATCAAACCACAACACCAGCTTTTCAAGGTCGCCTATGCCACAGTTGTAAAGGTAATAAAATCTATATCAAACCACAACCTCTTTATGTATCTCCCTTACAGACAATTAGTTGTAAAGGTAATAAAATCTATATCAAACCACAACTGAAATATTCTGTTACCTCTTCCTGCGTGGGTTGTAAAGGTAATAAAATCTATATCAAACCACAACATACACAATTTGTTAGCGCTATCTTGCACGTTGTAAAGGTAATAAAATCTATATCAAACCACAACAAATTCCTTCTTTTGGAATCAAAATTCTTAGTTGTAAAGGTAATAAAATCTATATCAAACCACAACTCCATGTAACTAATCTTAATTATAATCATGTTGTAAAGGTAATAAAATCTATATCAAACCACAACCCGGACTTTGGTATTTTGATGATTCTTTAGTTGTAAAGGTAATAAAATCTATATCAAACCACAACGATGTCTTTGAACTGATGCCGGAGAATATGTTGTAAAGGTAATAAAATCTATATCAAACCACAACTACGTTAAGCGTTTTAATACGTTAAATGCTGTTGTAAAGGTAATAAAATCTATATCAAACCACAACTGTCTCTCTATGTCATAGTAAGAGATGGTGTTGTAAAGGTAATAAAATCTATATCAAACCACAACTTGTCGCGGTATTCCCAATTTTGAGGATATGTTGTAAAGGTAATAAAATCTATATCAAACCACAACGAATAAATGTAGGCTGTTTTTCTCATCTTCGTTGTAAAGGTAATAAAATCTATATCAAACCACAACCCTCAGCAATCCAATTATTTGACATTCAATACTATACAAGTGGATTAGCATATAAAAAATGTCATATCTGAGGAAGTGGAAGATATTTATATCTTGATTTTTTCGCTGCAAAGATAACTAAAATAATTCTAACTGACGCGGTGTTGCCGGAAGAAGTTCACGTTCCTTTCCTGTATAATTGATTATTTCACCATATTGTTTGTCGGTGATTTTTAAAATTGAGACTGATCCCTCAACAGGAATAATCCCTTTTACTCTGTTGGTATGTACTGTACAACTTTCTTTTGAAGGGCAATGGCGCATGTAAACAGAATATTGAGACATTACAAATCCAAATTTCTCCAACATTTTCCTAAATTTTGCCGCTTCTTTGCGTTGTTTTTTGGTCTGCACCGGGAGGTCAAAAAATACAATCAGCCACATTATGTGATAGGCATTTAGAACAATTTGTGTCATTTGGATTAATCTGTAATCATTGAAGGTATACTTAGTACGGTCTCTTCACCCTTCATTATCTGAGCAACTGAGGTACATAGCATGGTTATCGCTATTGACAACGGATGGCGCCTATCAGCAACTCTTGCATCTGAATAAATCACCTGAATCAACGTCTGCTTAACTTCCGGAGTCAGTTCTATCTGATTTGTTGACCACAAATCATAAACTACCTCGTCAACCCATGGTCTGAACGGCTCCATAAGGTCATCACACAACGGAAAAGGGTTGTACTTATTTTTGTGATGAATACCTAATGATGGCAACATTCCGGCACTGACAATAGCGCGTGCGGTTGCCGCTCGTAGAATAGAGTAGCCGTAGTTGAGCAGATTGTTAGGTGGTTCGCCTTTGGGGTCACGGATAAACTCCTGTCCAAAGAGTTCTTTCCAATATACGGCAGCGGCTATCCCTTCTCTGTTCGTTGAGTCCCCGCTTTTAACGTCTAAGCGATAAGGATTCAGCAGGTTACCATTCTTTCCCCTTCTGTCAAGATGTGTTGCCTGATTGTGTATTTTGGATACAATGATCTGCTTCCATATATTCTTTTTCTGGGGCAGAGATGCCTCCAGTTGCAGTCGATAACGTTCGCCCTGAAGGGTATGTCCCTCCAACGGATAGATCAATGAAGAGGGCATCATTTTGTTATCGCACAAAACAACGGCTACATTATTCCGGGTCAAGGCGTTGATGGCAGGAATGGATATCGAGGCACGCTGATTCTCAATAATCACAGTTGACAAATCTTCAATCGGAACAGAAGTGACAGTTCCGGTTGAAGATGTCACAATCAACTGCGCATTTCTAAGTGTCAGAGTACACACGGACGTAATTGCAATAGACCGCTTCAACATATACGCTAAATAGATGGATGAAGAAAAGTTATCTTACCTGTATCTGATATGACAAAGTCCACACCTTCAACAAGGGCGTCAAACTGTGAATGATTCATTGCAATACCCGGTCTGAAAGACTCTCCCCGGGTCCACTTGCCATTTTTTGTGATCAATTCAGAAGAGGACTGCGCATTCTGGTGATGTTTCAATGCGACAATACCATACTGATACTTACCGACGCGCTGAATATTAACACCAGTTATCTTATATAGTCGCTTTGACAGTTCTGTGTCATTGGCCTCGTAAATCTCTTTTGGCGATTTTTCGTAAAAAATCACCATTAGTCCCGGATATAAGGTGTACTTCAATGAATAGTCATTATCATCGGACAGGGGCAATATTGACTCCCTAAGTTTGATTTTTTCCACTGCTTCCAGTGCATTCACTACTTTGAATGTTCTCACCATTTTGCCTCTGTCTGACATCCCTTCATACACTCCCATACAGAAGTTTGTATCGTTTGCCACATAATAATTCTTTTTATGTTCTTTCTTTGAAATATGTGAATGACTTTTTAGTTGCAGAGGATTTTTTAGGCTTGAAATAAGTCTGACCTTTTTTATTTCCACCCCTTTCTGTTTGTTGAGATATATGGGTGAAGCGAGTGCCGATAAACCTTTTACATCAACTGCTTCCTGCACAACTTTTCGAACAACGGGGTCTACGATATTGGGTATATCTTTGGCATCAAGCGCTGACAGGGGTTTGCGGATAACATATTTTATAGTGCCCTCATTTTGAATGGCGCCGTAAAATGTGTCCTGATGAAGACGCATCCGTGCCGTATCGCCTTGAGCATAGACGGGTTGATTATTACTGTTTCTTACAATCTTACCATTTTTACGCAGTTGTCTCTTTGACTTTCGAAGTCTACGATCATCATTGCGGTGAACAACCAGAAGGTCATCGACTATTCCTTTAACATCCTGAGTGAATGTGGGCCAGGGTTTTGGAAATACAGGGCGTGGCTTACCTTCCAGTTCATAGCCCTCCATATCTCTATTGTATTGAGCCCATTTATGATACTGGTCGCGACCTATACACCCTATGACAATCGCATCTATCGCATGGTGGCAATGGTTATTACGTTCTTTACTTTTGTACTCTTCCTGCAATCCCCACATAACGCGAAACTCAGCAGTTGTAGCACCTTTGACTGTGAAGATCTGCCTGTTCTCACTCTTGAAAAGCGATGCCAGATAATGGTAGGCATACTTACCTATGATTCCGATGTCTACACCCTGCCTTCTGGTAAATCCTTCCGGCACTTCAGTCATCATGAATCTGCGATATTTGTTCAGCAGGTAGTTCAACTTCAACTTCAGATAGTGGCGTTCAGAAATGACCTTGTCTTTTTCCTCCTTGGTCATGAATCCGGAAGTTGTTTTTCGTGATATCCGAGCACGAAGGTCACGAATTTCCTTATCCCAGCCGGCTTTCTTTATTCTTTCCAGAATCACTTCAGCATCAACGAGGTTAGCCGGAAGAATGTTTCGCTTTACACTGCGGTTGTAACGGACTTCGCATAACGTTTTGTTTTCCTGAGAATTATCACCGCCCAACGATCGCGGAATGGTATGTTCAATATCAAATTCCGGCATTGACCCAATAAACTGACTGATTCCTATCTGCCTTCCTGTATACAGGCAACACTTACCCTGTTCTTTCCACAATTTAAATTTCAACAGATCAGTTTCAGTAGGTTCGATAACTTTTTTGGTTGCCTCGAAATATAGATTCCTGAGTTCTTTCAGATTTGACTCATTTTCTTTGTTTAGTTCTCGTTGATATCGCTGTATGGCATGACGCATATTGGCATCGTTGAGCATACGTGAGAACTCAATGTTTATTCTTGTTGAACGATCTATTTTCTTCTCACGCAAAAGGGTGTTGATGAGGTGTCGAAGACTAAAAAGGGCACGCATTGCCATCGGATTTCGAATAGCCTCCGTTCTGGGACTTCCTAATAGAAGTTCTCCCTTCTCATTTAATTCCGCCTCAGGGTATTTATCTATCTTAGAAGGATGATATAGTTTATTCAAACGTCCGAAATTCAGATCACTCATATCTTCCAGATATTGTCTGATTGCTGTCTGGATATTTGGCGTAAGGTCTGTGGATACGAAACTGTCCACCACATTGCATACCCCGTTAATCACTTCGGTTTTTTCCTGTTCGGTTCGTTCATGCCACCTTTCCAGTACAGCCGGTATGTTGGCTAAGAATACAGCCTGGTCATACCTTAGACCTTGCCTGAGGAACGGCACTATTTTATGTATTGCTTTCAGGCTCAATGACGCATATCCCTGAGGCATACGTATTTCCGCAAACTTTGCTGATTTATCATGTGTCAGTCCTAAATTCTTTTCTGCCCAGCCTATGAGTAGGTCATCCGAATCAAATGAAGTAAGAACATGCCATATATCATTTATTATTTCAGCATCTGATTTTGCCCCGGAAAGAATGTACGTATCCCTGATTCCTCCAACATAGTCATCGCCGAAGATTGATTTCAAGGCACTGGTAACTGATGATGAGCACACCTGGTGGTCCATTGCATAGTTGAACTGAACAAGAGAGGATGTAGAATCGCCATAAGTATAGTTATTTTTACCCGCTATCTTTTTCGCTATATCTTCAAAGTTGAACGCTGGCTTGCTTTTCCTGTAAAAAAGCGGTATTATCTGCTCTCTTTCTTCAGCGGTAATCTTTCGGAAGGCAGGATCAGATGGATTTTTAATTTTAATATTGTTAATGAAGCATAACATCCTGAACTCTTCAAACTCCGGATGAGAAACGGCGCAACGCTGTTTATTTCTCTCGAACGTACACCTTCCAATCTGTCCCTTCTGTGACTTAAGCGGTCGTTGAAAGAAAATAGCCTTGTGAAGCGCCACTACTGTATGCTCCGGCAGCCCCTGTTTCTCACATATAGCATGAAATTCTTCCTCAACGTGTCGGGTTCGATGCTGGTAGCGGTTTCGTATCTTATCTCTATTCTGATACAATCTGTAGAAATATTCCCCCGGATATAGCATCCCTGCCTCATCAATTTCCCTTGACAACTGATCAATACCGGATTTAACAACACCCTCGGAGTCCTTCGACATATCTTTGCGGTTACTGAGAAATCCACGACGCTGATTCAGATGATACAACGCACGTCCCAGAACATACCGCTCCTCCCTTATTGATAGATCAAGTGTGCGCGACAGTGCTTCGTGGCGATCATGATAAGGATTCTTGTCAATATTATCATCAGTCTTCAGCCATTCACGAAACTCAGGATTTGTCGGAAACTGTTTTTTAGTGCGCCACGTTGCCAGTTCCTCATTAGTTAAACGAGGACACATATCATTATCCATAAGAACCTTAAGTATCTGAATCTTATGCAGCCGACGGCGAGCATAGTGACGTCGGGATGCCCGGGCCTCGGTTCTTTTCTTTACCGCCGGTTCCTCACCCGACTTCGTTTCCAGTACACCCTGCGGAAAAATGTATACGCCATAGTCCAATAGCGTGATTTTTTCTTCCGGCACTTCTTCATGATTTATAATTGACCAGCCTATTGAGTTTGTTCCAAGGTCTAATCCCAAAGTTTTCTGTGACATGATACAAAGTTTGTTTGATTTCTGATACAAATATAGCGTTTTATTTGGATAATCTAAATAAAATTACGATATTTGCATCAATTCTATATCTTATCACAATAAGGCTATATGCCGAAGGTTTAGAACCTATAATCTCCGCGTACTCCGTGGAGATTTTTTTATATTCCTGTCCGATAAGCGATTACACTCATTACTTTTGATATTTTCATCAATATTTAATAGCAGAATTCTTAAAATAAAAAAACGGAGGCACCGAATTGAGGGGTGTCTCCGTTGATTTTATTACGGTTAACTGTTTTATCAGCAGTATTTTGAGAAGTCGGTTTTCTGCATGTCGCCATGTTCTGCGAAGGCGGTGTGGAAGGCGAATGCTGCTGCCAGTGAGTGAGGTGTCTGACCACCTTTGCCCAGTTTGAGGTAATCCCAGAGGAGTTCTTTGTAGAGGGGATGGGCACAGTTGGTGATGATTTCTTCGGCACGCTGAACGGGGTCTTTGCCACGGAGGTCTGCTACACCCTGGTCTGTCACGAGGATGTCAACGGAGTGTTCGGAGTGGTCGGCGTGTGCCACCATGGGGACGATGTTGCTGATCAAACCGCCCTTGGTTACGCTGGGGCATGAGAAGATTGAGATGTAGGCATTGCGGGTGAAGTCGCCTGAGCCACCGATACCGTTCATCATGCGGGTGCCGAGAACGTGGGTTGAGTTCACGCCTCCGAAGATGTCGGCTTCAAGGGCGGTGTTCATGGCTATGACGCCCAATCGACGTATAACCTCGGGGTTGTTTGAGATTTCGGCGGGACGCATCAGAATCTTGTCGTGGAAGAAGTCGAGGTTGCTGAACAGTTCGCGTTCGGTTTCATCGGAAAAGGTCATTGAGCAGGTGCTGGCGAAGACGCATTTTTCTTTCTTCATCAGTTCGAGCACTGCATCCTGCACTACTTCGGTGTACATGCGGAACTTGGGGAGTTCGTTGCTTTCGCCAAGGTCATAGAGCACGGCGTTGGCTACGTTGCCCACACCTGACTGCAGGGGGAGGAATTCTTTGGGGAGACGGCCGCGACGGTATTCGCTGAGGAGGAAGTTGACTACGTTTGAACCGATCTGTTTTGACACTTCGTCGGGTTCGGTAAACGGTTTCACACCGTCAAGTGAGTTGGTTTTAACCACACCTACCACTTTGTTCATATCGATTTTGAGGGTGGGACTGCCGATGCGGTCGCTGGGTGTGAAGATGGGTATCTCGCGGCGGTAAGGGGGGTCCTGAAGCAGAACCACGTCGTGCATGCCGTAGAGTGTTTTGGGGAGAGCCTCGTTAAGTTCGATGAATATTTTCTTTGCTTTTGCAGCGTAGGTGGGTATGTTACCCAGACCTGTTCCGAGGAGGACTTCGCCGTCGGGAGTCACGTCAGCGGCTTCGATGATGGCGTAGTCGATGTCGCCATAGAAGCCGTAGCGCACTTCCTGAGCCATTTCCGAGAGGTGACGGTCGTTGTAGTGAGCATCGTGGCTGTTGATACGCTTGCGCAGGTCAGGGGTGTTCTGGTATGGCGCACGGCGGCCCATGGTGTTTGTACGGGCAAGGATGCCGTCGACGTGGTCATTGGTAGACGCACCGGTAAACACATTGATTTTGAACTCGTTGCCTGCTTCATGCTCTTTTTCGGCACGTTTGGCAACTTCTTCGATGATAGCCTTGGGTGTTCCGGGGGCGGTGAAGCCTGACAGACCGAAAGTATCATTGTGGTTAATCATTTGCGCAGCCTCTTCGGCTGTCATAAAATTAAGCGCCATATAATTTTACTGTTAGTTTTTCTTGTGATAAAAAGATGGTTTTAGTAATTTTGTACAAAAATATAAAATAAACTTTGCTTTTCAAAGAGTTTTTCAATAATTTCAACTTATGAAGGAAAAAGAGGGCGATATTCGCCGTTTATATATTGAGACTTACGGCTGTCAGATGAATGTGGCTGACTCCGAGGTTGTGGCTTCTGTGATGGGTGTGGCCGGTTATGAGCCTACCGAGGATATTACTGAGGCAGATGCTATTTTGCTCAACACATGCTCCATTCGCGACAATGCGGAGCAGAAAATCATCAGCCGTCTGGCTTATCTGGCTTCGCTTCGCCGCAAGAACCGCGACCGCCGTATCATCGTCGGTGTCATCGGGTGTATGGCCGAGCGTGTGCGTGAGTCATTGATGGATCAGGGTGTGGATGTTGTGGCCGGACCGGACTCTTATCTCGATCTTCCCAACCTTTTTGCCGAGGCTGAGGCGGGAAACCGTGCCATCAATGTTGAACTGAGCACTACTGAGACATACCGCGATGTGCTCCCCCGCCGTCTGGGCAACAACCGCGTCAGCGGGTTCATCAGCATCATGCGCGGATGTAACAATTTCTGTTCCTACTGCATTGTCCCCTACACCCGCGGACGTGAACGAAGCCGTGAGGCAGGGAGCATCCTTGCCGAACTGGCCGATCTGCGCCGACGCGGCTTCAAGGAGGTTACGCTGCTGGGACAGAATGTGAACTCCTACCGCTACACCGACCCAGAGACCGGGCGTGAGGTTGGGTTTGCCGACCTGCTGGCTATGGTGGCCGAGGCTGCCCCTGACATGCGTGTGCGCTTCACCACATCCCACCCCAAGGATATGAGCGACGAGACGATCGCTGTCATCGGCCGCTATGACAACATCTGCAACCATATCCACTTGCCGGTGCAGTCAGGTAGCAACAGCGTGCTGCACGACATGAACCGCAAGTACACCCGCGAGTGGTATCTGGACCGCATAGCCGCCATCCGACGCGCCATCCCCGACTGTGCCATAACAACGGATATGTTCACCGGATTCTACAACGAATCGGAGGAGGATTTCGAGCAGACTCTGGCGCTGATGCGTGAGGTTGGCTTTGACAACGCATTCATGTTCAAGTATTCCGAACGCCCGGGAACTTTGGCCGCACGTACCATGGGTGATAATGTGCCGGAAGAGGTGAAGATTGACCGCCTGAACCGGATGATCGCTCTGCAGAACCAACTGTCACTGGAATCTAACCGCCGCGACATCGGCAAGACGTTCGATGTGCTGGTGGAGGGCGTGGCCAAACGCAGCAATGAGCAGATGGTGGGTCGCACGCCTCAGAACAAGAGTGTGGTGTTTCCGCGTGGTGAAGCGGCCGTAGGGCAGACAGTGCGTGTGCTGATTGAGGAGGCTTCGTCTGCTACTCTTATTGGGTCGCTGGCGGGGGAATTATAAGATTTATAAGATTTATAAGACTTATAAGACTTATAAGATTTATAAGAAAGGGTCCGGAAGTTTGGCTTCCGGACCCTTTCTTTATCGTTTCTTCCGCTCCTTAACTACGTGAGTAGTTGGGAGCCTCAGAGGTGATGGCTACATCGTGGGGATGGCTTTCTGCCACACCGGCGTTGGTGATACGGGTGAACTGCGCCTTGTGGAGCGCATCGATGTCAGGTGCGCCACAATAGCCCATGCCGGCACGCAGACCGCCTAACATCTGGTAAACAACCTCGTAGAGGGTACCTTTGTAAGGCACGCGCGCTGCGATACCTTCGGGCACCAGTTTCTTGGCATCTGTTTCGTTGGCCTGGAAGTAACGGTCCTTCGAGCCTTTTTCCATTGCCTCGAGCGAACCCATGCCACGGTAAGATTTATATTTACGTCCGTTGAAAATTATAGTCTCGCCGGGCGATTCCTCCACGCCGGCAAGCATACCGCCGAGCATCACCGAGTAGGCACCTGCGGCAAGAGCCTTAACAATGTCGCCTGAATAACGGATGCCACCGTCGGCAATCAAGGGCACACCGGTGCCTTCGAGCGCACTTGCGACATCGTAAACGGCACTGAGTTGGGGCACACCCACACCGGCAATGACACGGGTGGTGCAGATTGAGCCGGGACCGATACCCACCTTAACACCGTCGGCACCATTCTCAACCAGGAAGCGGGCAGCGTCGCCGGTTGCGATGTTACCCACAACAACATCAATTTCGGGGTATTTTTCCTTGATGGCACGCAACACGCCGATTACACCGCGTGAGTGACCATGGGCAGTGTCAATGACGATAGCGTCAACACCCGCTTCAACCAGAGCGTCGACACGCTTCATTGAGTCGGCGGTGACACCTACTCCGGCAGCCACACGCAGACGACCCAGACGGTCCTTGCAGGCGTTGGGTTTATCCTTGGCTTTGGTGATATCTTTGTATGTTACCAGACCTATCAGTTTCCCCTCGTTGTCAACAACGGGGAGTTTCTCGATTTTATGACGCTGGAGAATTTCAGCCGCTTCGTCAAGATCGGTCGACTGAGTGGTGGTGACAAGATTCTCTTTGGTCATCACCTCATCGATAGGTTTGTTCAGATCATGTTCAAAACGGAGGTCACGGTTGGTTACTATACCAACCAGTTTCATGTCATCATCCACAACGGGTATACCACCGATGTGATATTCCTTCATCATGTTGAGCGCATCCTTGACGGTGCTACCGCGCTTGATGATCACTGGGTCATAGATCATGCCGTTCTCAGCACGTTTCACAGCATGCACCTGGCGCGCCTGCTCCTCGATGGGCATATTTTTGTGGATTACACCGATACCACCCTCGCGTGCGATAGCGATGGCGAGTTGCTGCTCGGTGACAGTGTCCATCGCCGCTGAGACGATAGGGACATTAAGAGTGATGTTACGGGAAAATTTTGTTTTCAGTTTAACCTGATATGGAAGAACTTCCGAATAAGCCGGAATGAGCAGGACGTCGTCGAAAGTCAGACCGTCCATTTTTACTCTGTCTGCAATAAATGATGACATATAATAACCTTTCTTATTTATTGCATGCAAAGATAATCATTTTTTCTCTAATAGCGAAGAATCAGGCGATTTTTTTCCTTTGACAGCGCTACAGGGAGGGGGATGGAGCGTGAAATCAACCTTCGTAGCATGAATTTTTCATGTCGCAGGTTATTCCTCGTCGATCCATTCGGAGGCTTCACGACGCGATATACCGTAGTCGGCGGGCTGATATTTCCGGCAGTAGCCGCAGAAGGGTACGGGGTGCGTGTAGAGGCGGAGAATCTCCTTGGCCGAACCTATCTCCGACACCTTCAGCCGGTCACCCTCTTCATGGCGGAAATCGGTACCGAAGGCGCGGTTAAGGTGGCTCACACAGCCGCTGATGGAGCAGGGATAGATGTAGCCTCCTATCACCGACATACACCCGCGGTTGAAGCATGAGAGGTGAATTTTGCGGTTATGACGCAGTTTGACCGGCGAGAGGGGAAACCGGAAGAATGAATCCTGCTGCGAACGGTCGCCGTAGACCTCGGTTTTCACACCCTTCTCCTTGCATAAAGCGATTATGGCGTCATAATCCGCTTTCACAGGATAGATGGTTATGACGATGTGGAAATCCAGTTCGCGGGCCAGTTGCCAGAACTCGTCCGACATACGCGGAATGAGCAAACCGTTGGTGAAAATCGACAGTTTCTGAGTGGGGAAATAACGGCGGAGCATGGTCATAGCCTCGGTCAGGTGAGGATAAAGGAGCGTTTCCCCCCCGATGAGATAACACTCCCGGACTTCGGAGCCGCACACGTTGCCTAAGTGCGACATCTCCTGACGCAACAGTTCCAACTCCTCAAACTCCTTGGGTGCCACGGGAGCATAGTGGGTGCAACCTTTGCAGTTCAGGTTGCAATAGTCGGTCAGAACGAATTCCAGACGCAGACGATACTGTCGCTCCTGGCGGAGCAGTTTGAAAAGAGTGGATATTTTTTTCAGTGGATTCATGCCGGCAAAGATAAGATATTTTTATAATATATCAAAAAAAAAGGATGCCTCACCACGAGGCACCCTTTTCAGTTATAGGTATTATTGGAGACTAATCAAAATGCGCTCTGGAAGTCGATGCGGCGCATAGAGCGTGAAGCATCGTAGGGAGTAGCGTTCATGCGCTGTTTAGCAGAACCTACTTTCTTAGAGCCCTTGATTGCTTTGAATTTAGCGGAAGTACCTGAAGCATAATCGATCTGGAAGATACCTTCGTTTTGAGTCATATATAACCCTTCTTCATCATATTTATCGAAGCAGAACAGACAGGTCTGAGCGGGGAAGTAGAATGTACCATCCTCGAAAACACCGCGGTATTCAGGCTTGAGGTTGGGAGTGATGTAACCACGAGAAAGGATAATCATCACACCGTTAGAGTACCAGCCGTTACCGGTGCTCTGAGGTTCGATAAATACATTACCGGGATCTTCGGCGTTAATTTCAATGTTGTAGATACCGGGGAGGGCGAAGTTACCCATGGGACTGTCGGGACCGTAAGGCTGAACAAGGCGGTAAATACCCGCACGCTTAGTGCTGCGTTCGATGGGGCACATCCAAACATATTCATCGTAGTTATCTTTCAGTGAACCGGCAGACATCATCCAACCGTCGAGGATATAAGCGTTACCGATTTTTTCCCATTCGTTGCCGCCCAGAGAAATTTCAACGGTGGTAGAAGCCACTTCCTGAACTTCACCATTAGCGTAAGTTACAACCATAACAGTGTAACGACCACTTTCGGCAACGGGGATTTTAACCTCACCTGACTGAGAAATTTCAATGTATTCGATTTCGTCGTTTTCGATTGCTTCCTGAAGAGCAGCGACATCAGTGGTCTGTGCTGCAGCAACGCGTGCTGAAACAACATCATCACCCAGAGTAACGTCAGCCATAATGAAAGTCTGTTCGTTAACATCGGTGAAGCGACCGGTGTAACTGATTTCAGCAGAATAGTCAGTAAGTTCGATGCCGGGGAGAACCAGGCGACCGCCGGTAGTGCCTAAGGGACCGTACCATCCGTCATTGTATTTGTTAGTACCCTGGAAGTAGGTGTCAGTGGGAAGATAAATCACACCGTCACGGTTATTACCGCAGTAACCTGCTTTTGCAATAGCCTCAATGGTATTTGCAGGGTTGGTAAGCAACTCAGCAGCACGACAAGTAAATGACAGTTCACCCACATCATCTGAAAAGATCATGTGAACAGAGAAACGTTCAAAGTAAACCTGATCATCTTTTTCAGCGTGGATATACATGTAGTAGGGTTTTTCAGGACCGTAACCGTCAATCATATCGCCTGCTTCAGTGTAAGGATATACTCCGACACCGTAAGGATTTACGATACGATACAGACCGGGGTTAAGTTCACTTTCTTCAACGGTAACGTCGTAGGTAAGTTGTTCCACGTTGTATATACCGATCATCAGTTCGTCGGTGTAAAGACCTTTACCGAGAGTTTTCCAGGGACCGGGCAGAACAACAGTGAAACTGTAGTTTGTGTTACCGTAGATGTTACCATTCTTGATAATAAGGTCAACGCCGTAAGCCTTATCATATTCCAACTGAGCGGGATCGTAGGTGATGGTAAGGTCAGCAGTGAGGGACTCACCGTTGAAGGTTACCGATGTGGGGATGCCGAAGAAACCGGTTGTGTCATTGGGAACGATCTCAACAGTTGAAGGGTCGTTTGCTGATTGGCGAGCAACGGGAATAGTGAATGATGTTTCGTTTCTGTCGAGTGTGTACGAAGCCTTGGTTGTAGGGAAGAATGAACCTGATCCCTGTACACCGTCAGTATAGTCTACATCATTTCCACCATCGCAAGATGTGATTGCCACTGCAGCGAGGGCAAGCATAGCCAGTATTGATGATTTGAATAATTTCATTTTTGATTTTGTTTTCAATTAAAAAATGATTGAAGAGAGGAGTGGAGACAATCAGTTAAGTTCTGTCCGAAGATTAAACACCGGCAACAGGACGAATACCCTGTTCGTTATTACCATTGGGCTCACCGGCGGGAGCCTTGAGGTTGAGCGCGGGGTTAGCCTGCATTTCATCCTCGGGAATCATCATGATAAGAACGGGGTTTTTGGGCTGAATATTGTAGCGCCATACAGAAACGCAACCTGAAGAACGACGGTCAACACCCTTGTTAAGGCGGAGAAGATCGAAGTATGACAGACCTTCACCCCAGAACTCTACGCGACGTTTGTTCCAGATCATTTCCTGGAAAGCCTCGGGAGTAGAAGCAGTGTTAATGAAGTTGGGGTTACGGTAAGTCTGTTCGAAGTTGTTGATCAGGTCAGAAGCCTCAGCGAGTTGATTGCTCATAGCGAGACCTTCGGCAGCGATGTAGTACATCTCTTCGATACGCATCAGAGGAATGTCGTTGGCATTGTCGGTCTGACCGATGACAGAGTTGTAAGAGTCAAATTTAACGTTGGTGTGGGGAAGCAATGAAGCATCAGAGTCAGTGATAGTTCCATAACCGAACTCATCAAGGTAAGCCTGCTGAGCATCGGTAAGGATGGGTGACTGATAGTCATCATCGAGCCACCAGCCTTTGCGGACGTCGGTTGAGGGGATAGCATCCCAAAGGTCGGTAGCGATAGCACGCCAGCAACCAACAGATACATAACCGTTACCGCAGAATGTGCAAAGCATTGAGGGGTTGTTGATGATACCTGAAGTTACCACACGGTCGGTGATTGCGATTGCGATACCCCACATCCAGTTGTGGTCGCTCATGCTTCCGAAGCCGGGCTTAGAACATTCCTGGATTGAGAGGGGAGTTGCAGATGACAGTGCAATTGCCTTTTTAGCATCGGCAGCAGCCTCGGCATATTTACCCATGGTGAGGTTGACACGTGCACGCAGACCGTAGAGTGCATCAATGTAGAGCATACGACGGGGTTTAGAGGGGACGTATGAACCGATGCGCAGAGTGGTTGCTTCTGATTTTTCGATAGCGGTGTTCAGGTCAGAAAGAATCTGATCATACACTTCTTTAACGGTTGCACGGATAGCACCTTCAGAGGCAGCCAATTCGGCATTTTCAGCAGTGATGATGGGCACACAGGGCTTATCTTCATTTCCCTGATAGTTGAATTGGAACAACTGAGCCAGCACCCAATAGTTGAATGCACGGAAACCGTGAGCCTGAGCGCGGAACAACTGCAGTTCTTCGCTTTCACTGTCTTCGGGAATAGAAGAGAGCACCGCGTTGGCTACGAAGATCTGGTTGTATTCATTCTTCCACACGCAAAGGTTCTTATCACCATTGGGGTTGATGTCAGAGAATGCTGCCCAATCATTGAACCAGTTGTAACCGATGTAACGTGAGTTCATATCGGCAGTCTGATGATCCAGACCGAGCATCACACCGGCGTAACCGTAGTCATAGTCGATACGTGATGTAGATGTTGAGATAGTAGCGAGATAACGGCTGAAGTTAGCAGTGATACCTGTTACACCTGCCACCGCCATTTCAGGGTTGATTTCATACACATCGGACTTTGTCTCGGAGGTAACATAACTACCTTCGTAAACGGTGTCGAGGTCGTTACAAGAAACGAGAGCCACACCCATCAGAGCCGAAGCGATAACTTTATTTAATTTTTTCATATTATTGTTCTGTTTAAGTCTGTGTTAATGATGGACTTAGAAAGAAACGCGGATACCACCTGAGATGGAGCGCATTGTTGAATAGTTGGTGTTTGAAGCGGCAGTGTAAGACTGACGGGGATCAAGACCTTTGCGTTTTGACCAGAGAGCAACGTTTTCTGCAGCACCGTAAACGCGGAGTTCGTTGATACCGATACGCTCTGTGATATGTTTGGGCAGAGTGTAACCGATGGTGATGTTGTTCAGAGAAAGGTAGTTGCTGTTGGTAAGGAAGCGGGTTGACAGAGAGTTCTGGCTGCTGTATCGGTCTTCGATAGCCAGACGGGGAACATCAGTGTTGGGGTTTTCGGGAGTCCATGCTTTGAGGATATCCTGGTGCCAGTTACGACCCATGTTGCCGGTTGTACCACCCCACATGAATGAAGCGTAGGTGTTGTCGTAGATGCGACCGCCTAACTGATAAGCGAAACTGCTTGAGATGTCGAAGTCATAGACGCGGAGGTTGAATCCGAAACCACCATATGCTTTGGGAAGGATGTTGCCTGTTGCCTTACGGTTGCTGTTGTAAGCGTCGTTGTAGTAGTTGGTGTCGTATTCGAAGATGTCGTAAACTTCACCGTCTACTTCTTTCTCACCAACCCAGGTGTAGTTTTTGCGGAATTTGCCGTCACCCATATCTTCGGGGAGTTTAGAACCTTCGGGCAATTCAACGCGACCGCGATACATTGCATAACCTGTGCCGGGGTCAACACCTGCCCATTCGGTCAGATACATGTTATAGAGGGCTTCACCTTCTTTGAAGTAACGTGAACCGTTCAACCAAACGCCGTCTTCGTCAACAATACGGGGGTCAAGTTTGAGAACCTTGCTTGAGGGAAGGGTAATGTTGGCATTGATGTCAAGAGTGATGTTTTTGGTGTCAACAGGACGGTAAGTAACATCAAATTCCAGACCGCTGTTACGGATTGAACCGATGTTCATGGGCATTGATGAGTAACCGTTAGAGGGAGCAACGGGCACGTTGAACAGAAGGTTGTCAGTCTGACGGCTAAAGTAGTCGATAGAACCTGCTACCATACCATGAAGGAAACTGTAGTCGAAACCGATGTTGAATGCGTTTGACTGTTCCCATTTCAGTTTTGAGTTACCTTTATAGACAAGTGTACCATCGGAGAACACGCCGTCGGCACCGGTCATCTGATACTGGTCAGCGTAAGCATACCATGCGTAGCCGCCACCGAGGTTATCACTACCGTTCTGACCGTAAGATGCTTTGAATTTCAACATGTCGAGCCAGTTGGTCTGATCCTGCATGAACTTTTCTTTTGCGATATCCCAACCGAATGATGCAGACCAGAAGTTACCCCAGCGTACATCGGGAGCAAAACGTGAAGAAGCATCGCGACGATAAGAGAACATGAAGAAGAAGCGACCGTCGTAGTTATATTTTGCACGACCGAAGATACCGCGGTGTGCCAGAGTCTGAGCATAACCGCTACCACGGAGGTTATCAATAGTGTTGTTTACTGCCCATGAACTGGGATTGTAGAGGTTAGAACCGATAGCCTGAATAACTTCAACATTGTAGTCGGTTGATTCGTAACCTACCATCAATTCAGCGTTGTGAACCTTGTTGAAGGTGCGTGCGTATGTAGCAGTACCGAGGATGTTGATGTTGCGGAAACGCTGGAGAGCCTGCATTGCCTGACCACCGTAAGCGGCTGTCTGACCGTAGAGGGGGTTGGCGATGTAGTGCATGCGGGTGTTGTCGGCACGGTAACCGATGGTTCCGTTAAGAGTAAGACCTTCGATGGGGGTGATGATTGCAGCCCATTTACCGTCGAAGATGTCAGAAAGATAGTCCTCTTTGTCGTAGCGGAGGCTACCTGCGGGGTTTGCCTGTGACATGAACGCACGGGCGCGGTTGGTTGATTTAGCATCACCATAGTCGTAGATGGGCAGACCGTAAACATCATTGTACATGATGTGACCTTCAGCGTCACGAACGTAGATAGGATAGATGGGAGCCATAGAACCGGCAACGTAGAAAAGGTTGTCAGAACCGCTTGAGTTGTCAACCTGACCGTCGGGATAACCTGAGTTAGTGTAGGTGTAATTGAGGTTTGCAGTAAGTTTCAACCATTTTTTTGCCTGATATTCAACAGCGGCACGGGTTGAAAGACGATTGAAGTGAGAGCCTGCGATAAGACCTTCATCTTCGAGGTAAGCAGCAGAGAGATAGTAGTTGATTTTGTCAGAACCGCCTGAAATAGAGAGGCTGTATTCCTGACGCATACCGTTGATGGTAGATTCATCGATCCAGTCATCACCGACGTAGTAGTACTGACCGTCGGAGTAACCGGGAGTAGCGTTGGGGTTGAATTTACCGTTTGAGCCGATGAACAATTCGCCCTGAGGAACGCTCCAGGTCTGATAGCCGAGACCATTCCAGAGAGTTTCATTGGCATAGAGGTGAGCAGAGTTGGCATTGTATTTCAGATTGCCTTTATCATCTGTTGCACGGATAGCCCAGTTGTAGATTGACTGGTAAACTGTTTCCATGTACTGTTTCTGGTTAACTGTGCGATACATGGGCACCTGACGTGAGTTGGAACCCCAGCGAGCGTCGAAAGTGATTTTTGCTTCGCCGACTTTACCCGATTTGGTTGTGATAAGGATGACACCGTTTGCACCGCGAGCACCATAGAGGGCGGTTGAAGCAGCGTCTTTCAGCACTGTCATTGATTCGATATCCTGAGTATTGAGTGAGGCGATGTCACCTTCGAAGGGCATACCGTCAACAACATAAAGAGGAGTTGCGCTACCATTGATGGTTCCGACACCGCGGATACGGACAGAGGGAGAAGAACCGGGCTGACCGTTGCTTGAAAGGATCTGCACACCTGACACTTTACCTGCGAGGGCAGAAGTAGCGTCAGATACCAGAGCGTCTTCAAGTTGATCTGCTTTCACAACAGATGCTGCACCGGTATATTCTGATTTTTTCATGGTTCCGTAAGCAACCACGATAACTTCGTCGAGTTGCTGATTGTCGCGAAGTTTGATTACCATGTGACCGGGAGTGATGTCAACCACCTTGCCTTCGTAACCTACATAAGTGACTTCAATCTGTTTAGCAGACTGAGGAGCAGAGACGGTGAAGTTACCATCGATATCGGCACTTACACCCAAAGTGGTTCCTACGACACGGATTGTAGCACCTGAAAGGGGCTCGTCATCCGAAGCTGAGAGAACAGTACCTGAGACTGTCTTGTTCTGTGCAACAACACAGAAAACAGCCATCATTACTGTCAAAAATGATAGAAACAGCTTTTTCATACTAAAATTGTAACATAAATTAATAAATGATTAGTCTTCAAATTCGATTACAGCACGTGTTAAACTGATGTGATTTAACGTAAGTTTAACATATATTCTGCAAATATAGGCAAAATTTTTCTTTCAAAAACAATTTTGCGCGAAAAAATTCACTTTTTAACACTTTTATAACTATGTTCTTAAACATAATTTAGAAATAGGCCTTATTTTGGGTAAAAATTAAATTTCTTATGCCCTATTTTGCAAAACTGTTACTTCTTAAGATTTTGGCTGTTTAATGTTTGAATGTGTAAATATCCTCCGACACTCCTGTTTTGTCATTTTGAACTTGTTTTCGGGTCTTTTTGTGGCAAAATGACAGAATCGGGGGTGTTGGATGTGAGTTGCAGGGTTACCCATGCCTCCCCTACTCTATGTTTTGGGCTGATTTCGGCATGGGTCGCTTCACTCGGCGTACCTGTCGGCACGCCCATCATATGCTGTTTCTTTACCCCGCACGCTTCCGCTTCGCTGCAGCGTACGCAAAATCGACGTCCTCCGGACATCCATGGGTTGGTGGGGACGTTGTGGTTGATGGTGGGCGGATGCTCCGTGGAGCAGCCCCACGGGGTTGGTGTGACGGGGTGAGGGTTTGAAATAAGTTGATTATCAGGGTGGTGGTTCGTGGATTTGATTGAGATTTTAAACACTCGGATTTTTTAACTCGCTTCGCTTTGTTTCCACGAATTT
>JAAVGE010000045.1 GCA_014800385.1 Bacteroidales bacterium | reverse complement strand
GTTTAATTGCAACCCAAATTTACTAAAAATCCCTGACATAACAAAGGCTTTCCCGCTGAAATTCAGCATGAAAGCCTTATTTTTTTGCCTGTGCAATAAAGAGAAAGAGGCTGCCTAAACTTGTTAGACAGCCTCCTGCAGAGTTAATGCGTTGATTGTAAAGAGTGTAGGGATGCTCTCTGGAGCATCCGCCGAATATACATCACTGTCCATGAACGTACAACACATAAATAAATTCAGGCTGCATCAATTTTTGATACAGCCCTCATGCCTGGTGTTACCCTTACCGTACCTATCCTCCTGTTTCCCCTGTGCTCCTGTCCAAAGGCATACAAACCGCGGGGTTCTGATGCCAAAAAACAATCCGGTTTTCGTGACGGAAAAGGAATTTATCAGTAACTTTGTATCTAAATAAAAAGATTATGAGAAAGGATAATGCATTGGAGTTGTTCCCTGTGGTGGATGAAGAGGGGAAGGTGATAGGATCGGCGTCACGCGGTGAATGTCATGACGGATCAAAACTGCTGCACCCGGTGGTGCATCTGCATCTTTTTGACCCTGCGGGGAGGCTCTATCTTCAGAAGCGTCCGCAATGGAAAGATATTCAGCCAGGGAAATGGGACACCGCTGTGGGTGGACATGTCGATTATGGCGAAGATGTGTCGGATGCACTCCTGCGCGAGGTCCGCGAGGAGTTGGGACTGACGGTAAGCGATCCGGAGATGTTGCGCAGATACGTGTTTGAGTCAGACCGCGAGCGTGAATTGGTGAATGTGTTCAAGGTGGTGACAGACAGAGTGCCGACACCCTCTGACGAACTTGATGGCGGTCGGTTCTGGAGCCGTGAGGAGATACTGGCCAATATAGGCAAGGAGGTATTTACCCCGAATTTCGAGTCGGAGTATCTGATGTTGTTCGGCGAATAAATTACGGCTAATTCCGTCGCAGATAAGGAATTGCTACTGCTCCGATGAGGATCAGCGAGATGATTGTCAGAATCACCGGCTGCATCAGTGCGCTGACCGTAAGAACGGGGTTGGTTATTATGTTGACGGCAGTGACACACCATAGGATGACCAGAATCAGTGCGCTCAGCGAGTAGGCCAGTCGCTCCCATCGGCTCAACAGCGGAGTGGCTTTCTGCGGCAGGCGGTTCATTGTTTTGCGCACAAACCAGGGGTCACGTCGTTCCGACGGTAACTCTTTCTTCAGCAGTTCGCGAAGTTGGTTGTCTATATCATTCTGTTTCATAGAATATCAGTTTAACAGGTGACTCAGCCGTGTACGTGCACGGTTGAGGTAACTTTTGACTGTGCCTTCCGGACAGCCCGTAATCTGTGACACTTTTTTTATGGGTAGATCCTCCATGTAGAAAAGCAAAACTATGGTTCGTTCAGTGTCAGGCAGTTGTGACAGGGCTGTCTGCAGGTCCATAGATATATCGTTACTTGAGACAGGGGTGTGGGCAGGCTCATCTCCAGCATATATTTCCTCAACGGCAACCTCGGGCGCATACTTGCGGCGGTAGGTGACGAATTCGTTGTAGGCAATGCGGTAGAGCCACGTCTTGAAGCGCGAAATACCTTTGAACGAGCGTATGGACAGATAGGCTTTCAGAAATGTTTCCTGAGCCAGGTCGTCGGTCAGAGAAGCGTCTCCACCGGTGAGGTTATAGAGGAAGCGCCGCAGCCCTCCCTCATATTCCACCACCAACTGCCCGAAGGCATCGCGATTGTCGGTCGCGATGCATCGGGCTATCAGTGAGAGTTCTTCAATCTTCGACAACATCTGTTGAGACAGGATTATTTCAATATATTATAGTAGTTTGCCAGATATGAGCCTCCGATAAGCAGGGGTATGATGCCTATAACGGCTGCATTCATTCCACCCCACACACCGAGCATGATTATCAGACCCAGTCCGATGGCCACCAGACGCATACCGCTGACGCGCAGGCGTTCATTGCGGGGTAGAGGAGGGGGCACGCTACCGTCGGTCGGTGGGGTTTTGATTTCGTTTACCGGGTTTGTCTGATTGCCGGAGTTAGTGTAGAATTCCACCGGGAGTTGATAGTTGGCTTCAATGGCTTTCTCAATCACCCTGTTGCGGTTGCGGATTTTACCGTAGAAGAACAGCAGAACCATTGCCGCTATTGCCACAAGCATCAGGCAGGGAGCGATGACGCTTACTATTGCCACAATGCTGCGTTTCTCGTTTTTCTCCTTTTTCAGGTCAATCCAACCGTTGTCGTTGTTGGTGACGCTGACCTTTATTTCAGGCATTTTGGTGATGACCATTGAGGTTGCGGTAGAGTCGCTTGCTGTAATCATAATCGACTTGGTCATTTCATCATCGGCACAGTTGAAGATAGTGTCGTTGAATCGGGAGTCAGCAAAAGCCTCACGCATAGCGTCGTTGACAGCCCGGGAGATTTCCTCAACATCGACCTGCGGCTCGCGGTATTCGGCATAATCCGAATCATTATCGCAACTGCTCAGTAACGTTGCCAGTGCGAAAAAAGGTAAAATTAAAATGCTTTTCTTCATGTTGTTTATCGTTGTTATTGGTTTTGTTTTTCTCTTTGACGCAGGGGTGAGCCGAAAGGTTGCAACGGGGTGCTGTATTTACAATCTTTAACATTTGCCAACCCATGCTGAGCCTCAATACGTGGCGTAAAAAAGCAAACTTACGAAAAAAAAGTCGTAAATTTGCAGCATAAATCAAAAATCAATCTACAATTATGAGAAAAAATATTGTTGCAGGTAACTGGAAAATGAACACCACCCTTCAGGAAGGTGTGGCTCTTGCAAAAGAAGTAAACGAAGCGCTCAAAGGCGCAACTCCCAAATGTGATGTAATCATCTGTGTACCCTTCACCCATCTGGCTTCAATCAACGCTGAAATCGACCAGAACAAACTTGGTCTGGGTGCAGAAAACTGCGCTGACCACAAAAGCGGTGCCTACACCGGTGAAGTGTCAGCATCAATGGTTGCCTCAACCGGTGCTACTTACGTGATCCTCGGTCACTCTGAACGTCGCCAGTACTATGGTGAGACCTCTGAAACTCTCCGTGAGAAACTCGCTCTCGCCTTCGAAAATAACCTCACTCCCATCTTCTGCATCGGCGAAGTGCTTGAAGAACGTGAAAACGAAACTCACTTCGAAGTTGTAAAGAAACAGATTGAAGAAGCACTCTTCAACCTCTCTGCTGAAGAATTCGGCAAAGTAATCCTCGCTTACGAACCCGTATGGGCTATCGGTACCGGCAAAACCGCTACCGACGACCAGGCTCAGGAAATGCACGCATTCATCCGCAGCGTGATCGCAGAAAAATATGGCAAGGAAGTTGCAGACAACACCTCAATCCTCTACGGTGGCAGTTGCAAACCTTCAAACGCAGCCGCTCTGTTCGCTAAACCCGACGTTGACGGTGGTTTGATTGGTGGTGCATCACTTGACTGCGCTTCATTCATGGGTATTGTTAACGCATTCTAAGTAAACCCGTACACTTTATAATAAAGGGGCGGTGAGCCAATGTTCATCACCCCTTTATAATTAAGTCGTCTAAACTTTTTACGAAAATAAATTAATCGTTAAAAAGGATTTTCTTCAAGGTTCTCTTCATTAATCCTGAAAAAGTTTAAACGACTTCTTTATTATAAACACACTCTTTGAATATGGCAACTCCCGTTAAATCCGTTTTTATCGCAGCCGTCATGCTGTCGTTACCTTTCATGTTTAAGGGTGAGGTACCCAGAGTCATGCAACTCATCGAGCAGGATTCGGTAATCACCGTGGTTCAGCCCTCGGCGCTTGAAGCGCGACTGGTAGGCAAGGCAGAGGTCAGCAGTGTGACTGACCGTATTGTCGAGCAACCTGAAACAGTTGAGCAGACACCGGTGGTAACGGGAGGATACCGTGTGCAGGTGTTTGCCGATAACAACGCCCGAACAGCCAAGGACGAGGCGCGTTCCAAGGCTATAGCCATACGCGAACAACTGCCTCACCTGGCAACATACGTAACCTACGAGGCTCCATACTGGCGACTCCGTGTGGGTGATTTCCGTTCAGAGAGTGATGCTGAGGCTGCTGCCGCCGAAATCAAACATTATTTCCCCAATATCTCCCGAGAGGTGCGCGTGGTGCGTGACCGTATCAATAAATAAACTACAGATGAGTTCATCAAGCAAGGATAATCAGGATAAAACCGAGGCTCTTGCCTATCATTTTAAAAAAATTATTGAACTTTTAGGCGATGACCCTCAGCGTGAGGGTCTGCTTAAAACACCGGAGCGTGCCGCCAAGGCCATGCTCTTCGCCACACAAGGCTATGGTCAGAATCCGCAGGAGGTGTTGACACAGGCAATATTCGAGGATGGCGGTTCGCGCATGGTTGTGGTCAAGGATATTGAATTCTACTCTTTTTGCGAGCATCACATTCTTCCGTTCTTCGGAAAGGTGTCAATCGGCTATATCCCTGACAGCAAGATGGTTGGGCTGAGTAAACTTGCCCGATTGGTGAATGTGGTTGCCCGTCGTCTGCAGGTTCAGGAGCGGTTGACCGCCGAGGTGTGCGATGCCGTGAACAAGGCACTCTCCGCAAAAGGTGTTATTGTGGTATGTAAGGCCGAACATCTTTGCATGAAGATGCGTGGTGTGGAGAAACAGGATTCTTCAACGGTGACCATACATGATACCGGTCTGTTCTCAACCGATGCCACCCTGCGTGCTGATTTCTTCGAGTCGCTAAAGCATTAAAACAAGGAGATTCAATACAAATAAAAAGAGGAGGGTGTGTCAAAATAGGCGCACCCTCGCTGTATTCAGGATTATGCGGCTGCTCCATGGAGCAGCCCTACAGGGTTAATGCGTTGATTGTCAAGATGGTAGGGATGCTCCCTGGAGCATCCGCCGAATATACATCACTGTCCATGAACGCGCAACACATAAAAATTCAGGCTGCATCAACTGATGCAGCCTGAATTTTTGTTTTATCAACTTGTTAATCTTCAAGATGGTGTATCACCAATCCGGAACGGAGTTTGGGTTCAAACCAGGTGGTTTTCGGGGGCATGATGTTGCCGGTGTCGGCGATGTCCATCAGTTGCTGCATGGTCACGGGATACAGAGCCAGCGCCATTGCCATCTCGCCTGAGTCAACGCGACGTTTGAGTTCGCCTAAGCCACGTATGCCACCGACGAAGTCAATGCGTTTGTCTGAGCGCAGGTCGGTGATGCCGAGGATGTCACGCAGGATGAGGTCGCTGGAGATGGTAACGTCAAGCACGCCGATGGGGTCGGCATCGTTGTATCGTCCTTCTTTGGCGGTCAGCGAATACCATTTGCCACCGAGATAAAGTGAGAAGTTATGCAGCCCGGAGGGTGAATAAATATCTTCACCTTTAGGCTCCACAATGAAGTTCTCGGCTAACTTCTCAAGGAACTGCTCAGGAGTGTTGCCGTTCAGATCCTTAACCACACGGTTGTAGTCAATGATTTTGAGGTGAGATGCCGGGAAAGCCACAGCGAGGAAATAGTTATATTCCTCATCACCTTTGTGGTTGGGGTTAGCCTTTGCTTTCTCATTGCCCACAAGAGCCGCAGCGGCGGTACGGTGGTGACCGTCAGCGATATAGAGGTAGGGGATTTTTTCAAATTCCTCGGTGATGGTCTTGATCATCTCGTCGTTGTCAATCACCCAGAAGTGGTGACCGAAACCATCTTCAGCCACGAAGTCATATTCAGGAGTGCCTGCGGTGACGGTTGAAATAATCTCCTGCAATTTCTCGTTATCGGGGAAGGCGAAGAACACCGGCTCGATGTTGGCGTTGTTGATGCGGACATGCTTCATGCGGTCCTCCTCCTTGTCGCGTCGGGTGAGTTCGTGTTTCTTGATGCGGTTGTTCATGTAGTCATCCACGTTGGCAGCCACCACAATGCCATATTGCGTTCTGCCGTCCATGGTCTGGGCGTAGATATAATAATGATCCTTGTCATCCTGCACCAGCCAGCCATTTTTGCGGAATGAGGTGAAGTTTTCCACCGCTTTGTCATACACCTTGGGGTCATGTTCATCAGTGCCCGGTTCAAAGTCAATCTCAGGCTTGATGATGTGGTAGAGTGATTTTTCGTTACCCTCGGCTTCGGCGCGTGCCTCTTCGGAGTTAAGTACGTCGTAGGGGCGTGATGCCACCTTGGTGACCATTGATTTGGGTGGGCGGATGCCACGGAACGGTTTTACTTTTGCCATAGTTGTAAGATGATTTAAGGTTAAGATTTGAATGAGTCACGCACGATGGTCTGTTCACGGTCGGGACCCACGGAGAGGATGGTGATGGGTGTTTCCAGTTCCTTTTCCAGGAAAGCGATGTAGTCCTTGAACTCTTTGGGGAACTGATCTTCGCTCTTAACCTTGGTCAGGTCGGTGTTCCAGCCCGGTAATTCAACGAATACGGGGGTGATTTCACCCTCATCGATAGAGTAGGGCATGTGGGTCAGGGTGTTGCCGTTTTTATCCTTGTAGGCCACGCACGCCTTGATTGTGGGGAAGCCGTCGAGAACATCGGATTTCATCATTATCAGTTGGGTTACACCATTGATCATGATGGCATATTTCAGAGCAACCAGGTCAATCCATCCGCAACGGCGTTCACGACCGGTTACGGCACCGTATTCATGACCCAGATCACGGATTTTCTTGCCTGTCTCGTCAAACAGTTCGGTGGGGAAAGGACCGCTGCCCACGCGTGTGCAGTAGGCTTTGAAGATTCCGTAGACATCTCCGATTTTGTTAGGAGCCACACCTAATCCCGAGCATGCTCCGGCGGTGATGGTGTTGCTTGAGGTTACGAAAGGATAGGAACCGTAATCAACGTCGAGCATTGTTCCCTGCGCACCTTCACACAGCACTCGTTTGTCCTGTTTGAGGGCGTCGTTGATAAACTGTTCACCGTCAATGATGTCGTAGGTTTTGAGGTAATCCACAGCCTCCATCCATTTGGCTTCCAGTTCGGCGAGGTTGGTGGCCTCGGCACCCAAACCTTTCAGCATTGTGATGTGGCGGTCGCGGGCTGCTTCGTAGCGTGCGGTGAAGTCATCCATCAGGGTGTTGCCCAGACGGAGACCGTTACGGCTGATTTTGTCGGTGTATGTGGGACCGATACCTTTGCCGGTGGTGCCGATTTTCGCGCCACCTTTGGCTTTTTCGTTAGCCGCGTCAAGCAGACGGTGGGTGGGGAGAATAAGATGGATTTTCTTAGCCAGTTTAAGAGCCTTGCGGATATCCACTCCACTTTCTTCCAGTGCTTTGGCTTCCTCCATGAACAGCACGGGGTCGAGAACAACACCGTTGCCTACAATATTGACCTGACCGTTCTGGAACACTCCGGAAGGGATTGAGCGGAGCACATATTTTTTATTGTCAAACTCAAGGGTATGCCCGGCGTTCGGTCCCCCCTGAAATCGTGCCACGATGTCGTAGCGCGGAGTAAGAACATCCACTACTTTGCCTTTACCTTCGTCGCCCCATTGGAGTCCGAGCAGTACGTCAACCTTCATAATCTTTCAAAGTTTTAATATGACCTTCTGATGCGTGTCCCACGGGAAGGATAGTCTTTTTGGGGTAGGCATCATCCGGTCCGCTTATTGGTTTATATTTTTCTGTTTCTCTTTTTTCATTTTTCGCAGGCAACCGTAGCAAATACCATGAATCTGCACCGAGAAATATTCCGGGCGGAAAAAGCGGCTTTTGCGAGCCAGAATGTGCTGGGCTATTTCCGCATCGGTGAAGTCGCGGATTTTTCCGCAGATGGTGCATATTTCCTGATAGCAACTCAGGGGTTCGTCGGAATATACCACCTCATAACATGCTTTCTGACTGCTTATTTTGTGGCGGCGGAGAATTCCGGCATTCTCAAACAGATGGATGTTGTTGTAGAGGGTTGCTCTGCTTAGTTTAAAGTTTGATTCTGAGAAAAGAGCATCAAGGTCGTCAACAGTGAAACGGCGCTTAAGTTTTGTCACTACCTCCAGCAGAGCCATGCGTTCAGGGGTCTGCCGCAATGACTTTTCAAGGAGATATTTCTTCAGTTTGTCACTGAGAACGGATATGTTGTTCACTTTACCCATAATCATTCACAAAAGTAGGAAAAATTATTATTTCCACCAATCATATTGCAGAAAAAATTCCGTTATCCGGATTCTTTTCCATCCATTCGCGTGGGTTCCTGCAGAGACGGGATTACTTCTGTGAGGGGGTTATGGAAAGTTTTGCCGCCGCCCCTGATGTGCGGAGAATATACACGCCTGAAGCGAGTGGAGCGGTGCAGGTCACATTTTTCTGCACCATCTTTCCGTCGATGGTGTAAAGGTCGAACGGTGCGTAATCGATAAGATGCACGGTGTTACCTTCAATAACGGGGGTGATGGTTGCCTCATCATCGGACGGAGTTTCAACAGCACTTATCGTGGAATCATATTTCATCAGTGTGTCCAGACGTGGAAAACGGTTTTTCAGAAAATCTTTCACCCGATTCAGTTCGGCCTCGTAACTACCGGAAACAACAGGATTGTTATGGACAATCTGATCCATGATGGGCCAGCGCAGGAAATTGAGTTTCTGCGATGCGTCAATCTCGTCGGCTGTCTTGTCAATAAAGGCTGACAGGGTTTCATAATTGAGGTTGTTGTCATTGCGGGCAAGTGACCACACACGGGCGAGGTCATCAACCGTTCGTGTGTCGGCCATGAGGATACGCTTGGCGAAGTTGATCATGTTGGTGGCTTCGGATGCCCTGCCGGAGCAGTAGAGATAGCCGGGAATGTTGTTGATGGGATATGTGCGGAAGTCGTTGTCAAAGGCTATGTCAAAGTCCCACACCGGTCCGGTGTAGATGATGTCGCTCCCCCGGTCTTTATACATGTAAGTACTCCAGTAGGTGTCGGTGTTGCCCGACAGTTCACCCACGGCGAAATGTTTCAGGAACGATTCCACATCAAAGATGTTGCGGTAGTCGTAAGGACCGGGATTATAATTCGGATAGCGGAACACCAGACTTTCGAGTTTGTTGAAGTAAGCCCTGATATACTCATACTGCTCAGGTGTGCCCCCATCATCGGGTGATTTTATCGTAACCGGAATACTTTTGGTGGCCGATGTGAACCATTCCCCATCAGGCTCCTGATTGGCATAGGCGTCAATCTCAAGGAAATAACCTCCGGTGAGCGCTTCGCCACTGATGTCGGTCGGTTCCATCTCGGTAATATCAAGCCGGCCTTCCTTCACCTCTACCTGATCGCACAATTGATAGCATCCTTTGAATTCACCATTGAGAATCACATCGACCGGATGTGCGTAGGGAACATATTTCATATCCATACGCCGGGCAATTTCAAAGGCTATCAGGTTTCGCATCAGAGTTTTATCACCATAGTTGTTTATGAGCGTCCATTTTTTAGCCTGTGCCGGAGCATCGGGTAGCACCCGCTGTTTCTTGTCGAATTTGATGCGCCAGGGCTTTTTAGGGAAAGTACGCGAGTAGTTACCGCGTTCGCGCACTGTGCCCGGTTTGTCGACATACGCCTCATGGTTGTTTACTATGATGATGTTAGAGGTTATGTCATGCTCCTTGTCGTAAGGTTCTTCGGCGTTGACAGTGTTGATGCACACCGTGGGGAGATTGGTGAACTGATACAGATTAGGGGTTTCAGTGTCACCCTCACCTTCATAGCCGTAAAATTCCAGTTCCGCAATGTTGCACCGGGCATCGGACGGACCAACGTAGCGTATGTAGCGGAAACCGCGCTTGACATCAATATCGGCGTAACTCATTTCTCCTATCACCCCCTCCTCGGTAATCATATAAAGGGGAACGGCATCAAGCCAGTCCGACTGATTGGCACCCTGAATGACACCCAACTGCACACGCTTCGGACCAACCCCGTCGTTACGCGGTGACCATCCTACACGGTCAATGACGTGAGGCTTTCCCAAATCAAGCCCGACCCAAGTGTATGAGCGGGCATCAGTAGCAAAATAGGTGTTGAGGTCACCATCAAAAGCATTTTTCTGAATGTTGTTGACAACGTACGATGAACTCCCGTTGTTGGTGTACTGCAATCCTCGCACAGTGCCGATGGGTGTGCCGGTAAGTTTTTCACCACCTGAAACCGTCAGAGGGAATATTATGAGAACGATGAGAAATGAGATGAATTTCATGAACGATAATCTTGGTTTGTCAGTTGTCGGCAAAGATAGTGAATTTTGAGAGGAGATGCAAGAGTAATCACTAATAATAATAATGTCCGGGACAGACTACGTTGTTGGAATTGCGTAGTCTGTCCCGGACTGAGAACTGTTAAGCCGGATTACGGTTAGTTAGCGTTTGACATCGTCATCTCGGTTTTGGTGGCAGGGATGACGTAGGTGTTGGCGAAATTGCTGATTGACTGTGAATCGATGTTGTTGAGGATTTTGTCAAAATCGGTATTCATATCGCGGTTATAGAGGGCATACACGCGAAGCACGGTGTTCCAGTAGCCGTTTTGTTTGAGGTGTCCTTCGTGGGCTTTGGCAAGTGAGGATTTGATTTTGTCCAGTTCCTCGGTGGTGACGCCGTTTTTGGCTATGTTGTCAATCTCATCCTGAACCGCTTTATGAACCTCAGCCTCTTTGCCGGGTATACAACGGATGTTTGTGGGGAGGATGAAGTGGCCGGGAGTGAGGTCGCCATTGAATCCGAAGGTTACGGAGCAGTGGGTTTTGATGTAACTGATTATGTCGCGGTTATGACGCAGTTCCTTATTCAGACGTGATGACAGAACAAGTCCGAAAATCTGGGCGTTGAGGATATTTTCCAGATTATAGTCGCAGTCACCGTTACGGAAAGAGTAGGTTATGCCCACGGGCTTCTTCATCTCGTAGGTATAGTTAAGTGTTTCGCTCTTTGTCGGATAGCCGAACCCGATCTCTTTGGAGTGTTCGATGCGACCTGCGGCGGGTAGCGAACCGATATATTTTTCGGCCAGAGGGAGGACTGTAGCAGCATCAACATCGCCGGAGATGATGAAATTGAAGTCGGTCATGTCGCCGAAACGATCGGCATACAGTTCAGCGAATCCCTCGGGTGTGATAGCACCGAAGTCGGCGTAGTGGAGTTTTTCGCCTAACGGATGACGGCGGTAGATGACAGAGTGGATAGAGTCAGCCATGGCGAGGATAGGTGAGTTGGCCACATTCTGCACATAGCGGCTTTTCTTCTCCTTATAATTATTGATGACATCGGCCTCAGGCTTCATTCCGGTTGCTTTCAGATAAACCAACTGCAGAACAGTTTCCAGATTGTCGGCAGGTCCGGATGCCTCCAGTTCCTCTATCTGCTTGTCGATATTTACTGTGGCGGAGAGGTTCTGCTGTTTCATATAACTGTTAAGGGAGTCGGCCGAGAAAGGACCGAATGCAAACTGATTCAGCAGGTCCTCAGAAGATTTGTATAACCCCTTTTTAGCAGGGTCATAGTTTTGAGAGAAACCACCGTTGCTGACAGCCATCACAGAAACGCGACCGGGATTGGCCTGTGTGGGATGGAAGTACAGTTTGATGCCGTTTGAGAGGGTATAAACCTTGCTGTCGAACTGAGGCAAAGCCTGTTCTGAAACGATTTTTCCTGCTTTCAGTCCGGGGGTTACATAATTACTCAGTTCTGACTCGAATGAGTTCGACGCTGTGGCGGCCAAAGCCGTCATCAGAAGTGCTAATGATTTGATTCTTAAGTTCATATAGTGTTAAAAATAAAAATTGATACTAATGTTATAAAGGTTGCTGTGAGCGGTTCCGGAATAGTTTGTCAATGTTGCGGAGCCACCTATCCCTATAGCATATTTTTCGCTGATGGCACGTGCGGCTGTTAGGGAAACCGAAGTGGCACAACGGGTTACAGTACTGTGGCGGAAACCTGTCTCCACACTTCCTGTGAGAGCCTCCTGAGAGGTTGACGGTTGTAAGTTTATATCCTTTTCTGTCGGTGAGAATATGGCAAAGGAGAGGTCGGCTATGCCATACCAGTGTTGTCCTAAAAAGGACCGGACACCGAAGTCAGCCATGTTTTCAAACCCTTCAACAAGAGCCCATTGCTCCGGTTCGGCGTAGAATTGCTTTCTGTGGGAATAACCGCTGCGGAGTGTCATGGAATAGGTCTGATTATTGTGCCTGATTGAGGCGAAACCTTGAAGTAGGGCACGATAGTAATTGTCGGCATACATTTCAAGCGATCCTATCTGAGGATAGGAGCCGGAGACGGCATCGCCGAAAATGTTCTCTGATCCGTGGCGTCGGTAGGCGTCAAACTGACCAGTGACAGAATATGTTACTATGCCGGAGATATGCTTGTATCCGGCATTGACTGTCAGTGCGTTATGCCATGCCGATGCTATGGGCAGTTTGTTGAGGTCACGCAACGTTTTGTCAAAACTGAATCTGCTGACGGAGAAATTCACCATTACTCCTGAGTGTAGGGGATAGAGATTAACGGTGGCACCAAAACGGTTGCCCGAAAAGTCGGAACTCTTCGATGCTCCGGCGAAACGGTTATAGTGGGTGCCGAGTCCGGTAAGTTGATAGATCGGCAGGTCGTGGGTCTCGCTGACAAATTTAATTTCGTTGCTTTGTTTATATTTCATCCAGTTGAGCGATGCGCCGGCAAGATAATTTGTGGAGAGAGCGTAAGCGACACCACCTGATAGGGTGAGTTTACCGGTAATGTTGCGCGGACGCGGATCAACATCACGAAAATGGTGCGCGGCACTGTAGCCGATTGTCGCACCCCATACAAGTTTCTCGTTACGTCCGGCATATCCGCCCGAAAACCTGTAATATTCATCCTTGAGGTCACCTCCCGCCTCATCAGCACTAAAGTAGGGGTAGATCAGTTCAGCATCGGCACTCTCGCACCATTGCACATTGCGTGTTGTTCCGGTGGAGTAACCTGCATTGCCCCATACCACAGAATTGTTTCCGGCAGGGATGAAACTTTCTGCGCTGAATCCGGTGGAGTGTAAGCCGTCGCCATTTTCGGGGGTGATATTTTCAGAGTCGTTGCGATGTGTATAATCTACTGAAAGAGTGCTGAACGGAACATCCTGACTGAAATATTTCAGAGCAGGATTCTGCCATGTGTCACTGATGAAAACACGCAGTCCGTCGGAGTGCGAATCCATCCTTGAAAGGATAGAATCGTTACCGGAGGCGCTGAGAATCAGTGGAGTAGCGAAAGCGAAAATTAATGCGGTCCGTTTCATTCCTTGACAGGTGTTATGCCATCGTATGTGACGGTCACTGATTTGTTTCCATATTGATCCATCACGCTTCCTTCAAGTTCGATGATACTCGCAGTGCAGTCAGTGTTGAAGTCGGCCGATGAATTGTTGGTGTCTTTGAACACCGGATTTCCAACCTCGTTGAGGTAGAGCAGTTTACGGCGAACACTGTGGAAAAATCTGTTCTTATCCTTGTCGATAGTGCCGCATGAGGTCCATCCCATGTCAAGCATAGGGGCAGATACTGTCCATGCATACAGTGCTTTGACCGAGCAGTTTACCCAATCCACCACCCATTGGTTGGGGATGCGGTAGGCGGTGGCGGTCATAGGGAAACTGCCTGCATCGGATACAACGGTATATTCATAATTGTAGAGATACTCTTTCAGATACGTTTCCTTCTCAACAGGTATACGGGCAAGTCCGTAGGCTTTGAATCCTCGGTTGTGAAGAATGAAATATGAGTTGGTGTAGCAGTACCATTTGTCAAGGTTAGGCACTGTCGGGCTGTCGATGTCCACATTGCTTGGAGAAGTGGATATGTCGTACCATTCGAAATCGGCATCGGAGAGGTCAAAAGAGTAGGGATTGAGTTGGCGGTGATCGATACCGGTGTCGGCAAGCAACAGATACTCTCCCGGATTCACGGGATGATCCTTCCCTGAACCGGGTATGACGTAGATGGCATCAACGGAGACTGCCTCGTTCATTATGTCGGGGGTATAATCATACTTCTGTGTGGTATTGAATTTTGATTCAATCAGAGCGAGACCGTCGGCGTAAATCACCTCATCGCTGTTGTTGTACAAACGGATGTAATCATCACCGTTGTAGTTGTTACCGGATGGATTGAGTGTGCCTGCAAAGAATATTTCGGCTATGATAAGGTCGTTTGATTCCACACATGAGAATGGTTCAAGTTTCAACGATACCGATGATGTTATATTGACAGAACGCAGTGTGGCACGCAGACGACTCTCGGCCCCGTTGGTGAGTATCCCCTTAGCCTCGTAATCAACATCATACAGACCGGGAATTACTGATATGTCGCTGCCGGGGGTGAATCTCTGTTCTGTTCCGGAGGAGATGTTGCGGAATGTAAGGGTAGCGTCACTGACTGTTTCCGGAGAAATCTCATCGGGCAACGAGACCGTAATATCCACATCATAATGAGTAAGGGAGGATGTCAGGGAGTCATCGCATGACGACAGCAGGAAAAGTGGTAGTAAAAGAAGTAACAGATATTTCATATTCAATTATTTTCAAAGTGACAGATTTATTTCCATTCCGAAGTAGGGTGAGGCCGAACGGCGTACCACCAACCCGTTACGGGTGTAGTCCGGCAGATAGTCAACTATTCGGTTGACAAAGGCTGAGATACGCAGGTGTGAGCCTATCTGCTTGGTAGCCTTGAGGTTAACGTAGATGGCGGTGGGAATGGTATAGGGGCGATAGAGTTCATCGCTGTAATATTTTATCAGATATGCAAGTTCGGGGTTGGCGGTAACGGCGTCATCAGTAAACTGATGGAGTTCGCCATCTTCGGCCGAAAGATAACTGCCGGGGGTGCCGTTTTCCCTCAGTCGGGTAGTGCTGACGCGCCACATGCACTGCACAGAAGTTGTAAGCAGCAATCCCCAGCGTGGAATCTGGGTATCGAACATAAAATTGGTGTTGAACTGAGTGTTTATTCTGCCGTCATTGCTGTCATAAAGTCCGACATATTTATCTTTTATAGCCACATCACCCACCACATCCGTAACCGTTTTGTACAGCATCTGTGAGTTGGAGTAAGTCGACCGGAACCATGCACCGTTGATAATCAGTGATGTAGCCAGAGGCTTCCAGCGTGGAGTGGTCAACTGAAATTCCACACCCTGTTTGCGTATGCTGCTGCCGTTGGTGACACGTCGGAAACCGTCAAGAACGGTAACCTCACTTACCGGGAGATCATCAAGCGAGGGTGGGGCAGTGAGAAGGTCGGGATTTATGGTTGAAGCATCATATTTCAGATAGGAGTATGGTGCATAGCAGGTTGAGTAACGGAATCCTGAGTTGAGGTGCTCATGGAAGTATGTAACCGACAGTCGGGTTTTTCCGGCCGATAGGGAAGTGCGGAGTTCAAATTTGCCGTTGCGTGCCGGACGCAGGTTGAAGTTCGTGGGGTCGTTAATGTATGTCCGGAGCGATATACGGCTCAATTCCGAGGGGTTGGCCGTGTTGTAGTAGTTCAACTGAATGAAGTCGGAGTACTCTGCCTGAGGGTAAAGATAGTCGGCAGTCGGCATACGTGTGGTTAGTCCGTAGCCGCCACCTATTACAATATTGACATCCTGCTTTCCAATCTTGAAAGCGGGGAGGTTCCACACTGCGTTCAGTCGCGGATCGAGATATATTTTACCTGACATGGAGTAACGGCTGTCAAGCGACGGAAGTGTTGTGGCACGCACCCCGGGCTGCAGTTCAACTGACCCCTCGCCGGCGGTTATTCGGATGTTATCCTCCAGATATGCGGCCAGTGAATGAAGAGCCGGTATGGTGGAATAGTCGCGCGGACGGGTGGTCCATCCTGCTGACAGAGGTCGTGTCAGATCATATTTCTGCCCCTTACCGTAGTTTTTTGACATATTCCATTCCACTCCCCCCTTGTAGGTGTGAGTGGTGGCTCCGACAATGGCAGTGCCGTTGACCTTAAGTTTGCTGAAAGCGGTGAACGGTGCCCCTTCAGAGGTGTATTCAGCGATATATTCCGAAAGGAGATATTCTCCGTCATGAACTCCCTCCTCCATAGAAGTAGGTGCTACGGATGCACGTGAGGGTGCCACTTGCTTGATGTGGCTGAGGCGGTCATTCTCGTAACTTACAGCCATGTTCCATACGATATTGGATAGGAAGGGGTTGTTCCTGAGGTTGAAGTTCAGTTCCGAGGTCAATGCGAAGCGGTTATATTCATTTTTGAACTTGTCAATCTTGTTGAGGTTGAGGTCAGGGTCGACGCGCGCATTGTCGAAGGAGCCGGAGTAGTCGAGCCCGTAGTTCCAGTATGTTGTCATGGAGGGAGTATCAAAACGCATGTTGGCACGAGCCGAGGCATTCAGTCGTTTGTAGTTTTCCATGCTGTTGCGAGGGTCGGCTTTGGAGTCAAGGTAGCCCAGGTCAAAATTGAGGATATGAGCCCCGTCGTGAACCGCAAATCCTTTCCCTGCCGAGAACAGTTTGCTGAACTCGTCGGCTTTGAAACGGGCAGTGAAGGGTGTGGCACGTCTGATTCGTTTGATGTTAACCATACCTGAGGTGAGGTTACCGTATTCCGACGAAGGGATGCCACGCACAACCTCTACCGACTCGATGTTGTCAGTGGAGAGCGTGCGCATGTCAACACCACGGTTGGTTATGTCACGTTTGTAGAGCGGAGAGTTAGGGTCGGTTGCCACCCCTCCGATGCTTTGCATATTGGCATCGGTGTTGATAGGGGCTCCATCCACAACAAAGAGAGTGCCGAGCGATGTTATGGCATAGTCATCATTTTTAGTGGCACTTCCCGTGGCACTCAGATTGCCTGTCTCACGCAGATTGATTGTGCTTGCCGAACCCATGTCGGGGTCTTTGGATATATTTCCGGGGAGGAGTTCCAGGATATCGGCGAAACTGGTGGGTTGCAGATGTTTCATGGCATCACGGTCGATGCGTGACACGGAGTTGATTCCTTCGCTCTCACGTGCGGAAACCACAACTTCGGCGAGGGCTACAGACTGTGTCGCAAGAGGAATCGCTATGTGTGTGTTCCCCGTGATGTCGCGACGGATTTCGGCTGTTTTATAGCCTACGTATGAAACACGTATGTTCTTCATCCCTTCAGTTACGCTGACAGTAAATTTACCGTCGATGTCAGTCTGGAGCGATATATTGCCGGGAGTGATAAATACTGCTGCAAAACTTACCGGCTCGCGGGTCAGGGAATCGGTTACAACCCCTTGAAGTGTGTATGCACGAAGCGGAAAGATTGAGCAGATTAGAGAAAATATGATAAAGATTAGTCGCATTTACTGTGCTTTTTTTTGGATTACAAAATTACATAGTTCCCGGGATGGTTACAATACTCAGAAGTTTGTATATAAAAGATGGTGAAAAATGGACAAAATGAGTATTTCAGAATCATTTTGATGACTCTAACTTTGCAGCGGAAAAAATCAAATTTCTTTATATATGAAAAAATCATTACTTTCAATTGCTTGCATTTTTGCGTTGATGTCACCTGCCGTGACCATGGCGCAGGAAATTTCATCACCGGTTTATTCATGGGGCGCTCTGCTGGATTCTCCTACCGCCGGGGATATGGCAAACGCCATTGCAACAGACGTTTATGGGAACCTTTATTATCTCGGCACCGAGGGCTCGAAAGGAGAACAACGTGATCTTACCTACGGGTCGGAAGTGATAGGAACAGGAGCCGAATATTCAGGCACTTCCTACAACTACAACTTCGTGCTGGTTAAAACTGATAAATCAGGCAAACTGCTTTGGAGTGTAACAAGCAGCCAGGGTGAGTCTGCTTCTGGGAATGGCACTGTAACCCCGCTCAGCGACGGTTCTGTCATTGTTACCGCCAAAATCCGCCCTACCGACGGTGCTATCGCCAAAGGTTTCGTTCTGAGCGACAAGGATGGAAATGAACTCAAAGTTGAATGGCCCGACACTGATACCCGGGTTTACAAGGGGTTGGTGATGAAGTTTGATGCTGATGGTAAACTGTTGGCTTCTAACGTGATAGAACTTGATGATGCACCTCAGCCTGGTACGGATAAGGTGACTGCTGATGCTTTGGATATATATGCCGCAACCAAGGATGATGCCGATAATGTTTATGTCGGAGCGCGATTCCGCAGTAAAATGACTTTGGTCGGGGCTGATGACAAGGAAGTGTCTGTGTCTGCCCGCAATATTGTTGGTTGGAACGGTGACTCTCAGGCAACCAATGGTGATATGATTATCATAAAACTGGACTCAGATGGTCAGTGTCTGGCAACATTCACGTCAGAAACAACCATTACTGCTTCAAAAACGCTTTCACTCGACTGGTCTGACGGCTCTCTTTATGCTCTGGCCACAGTGCAGGGTCAGTCAGGTCAGGTAATGACTATTGGTCAGAAGTCAGTAACAATAAATGAGTATGCATCACCACTATTGATTAGTATGACCGCCGACTTATCGGTTAACTGGTGTGATCTTTTCACTGCCTCACAGGTTGAAGCGAAGAACCCCGCTCTGCAAAGCACAGGTCTGAGTGTCATAGATGGAAATATCTGGTTGACCGGAATGTTCAACGGCGCATTTGACTTTGACGGAAAGAGTGTGGCATCGGAAAAAGGATCCACACCTCGTGAAGGTCTGCTTGCCAAGATCAATGCCGCTGACGGTAAAGTTCTGGGAGCAACCACCAGTGCTGCTGACTACGGAATAAAGGTGCCGGGCGGAACTGCCAACTGCATAACCGGCTATCTGGATGCTTTCGTTAACCCCGGTGATGAATCCAAAGTGTATGTCTACGGCTATGGCATGAATGCCAACGTTGGTGTGTTTGTTCGTGCCTACAACGCTGAAACTCTTGTCAGCAATCCCGACACAGAAGCATGGAATCTGGTAACAGGAGGTGGTGCCCCCTCTGCGCAGGGTATGGCATATAATGCTGAAGAAGCGATGCTCTATGTAACCGCACGAGGCAATGCAAAATATAATGTCATGGGTGGCGAAGCCCCGGCTGTTACCGCAGGATATGGGTTCGGTCAGTTACTCGCCGCATTCAATATGCCCTTTGAAAAGGTAGAGAGCGGTGTGACAGAGGTGTCAGAGGATACCGAAGAGACCACTCCGGTTTACTACAATCTCCAGGGTATTGAAGTAAAAAATCCTGCCAACGGATTATTTATCCGCAAGCAGGGTAATAAGGTTGATAAGGTTATACTGTAAGTAGATGTTGAGAATTAGTTTATACTTAGTTCGTTTCTATTTTCGAGTGATATTTTGATTTTGAAGAAGGAGTGTAGTGAACTACACGACTGATGAAAAAACGAAATAGCGCCGAAAAGAGAAATGAAATAAGTAGAAACGACATCTGCTTGATAATATAAAATAATTTTCAACTTCTACTTATGTTAGATAGTTAACATTGAAGAGTAGACCTGCCACAAAGCCATACCGAGGCTGACCGATACATTCAGTGAGTGTTTGGTTCCCTCCTGCGGAATCTCCAGCCATACATCGGAATGGTTCACAACTTCAGGGTCAACGCCATTGACCTCGTGACCTACAACAATGGCATATTTCTTACCCCGTTCTGCTTTAAACAAGTGGAGCGGGGTACTTTCTTTAACCTGCTCCAGAGTGCAGATGACATAGCCTTCGCGGTGCAGTTCTTCCAGTGCCTCAAGTGTAGTGGGGTAATATCGCCACTCCACGCTATCTTCAGCACCGAGTGCTGTTTTATGTATTTCAGGCGACGGAGGCACGGCGGTGATGCCGCACAGACACAGCCGGCTTACACCCATGGCATCGCAACTGCGGAACACCGAGCCAACGTTATTGAGCGAGCGTATATTGTCAAGCACCACCACAATCGGACGTTTGGTCTGCTGTTTGAATTCTTCAACCGAGGGACGCTGCAGATCCCAGATAGTTTTTTTCTCCATAATCGGCGAAATTACAAAAAATATTCGTATCTTTGGCGTTATCATAAAAAAATTAGGTATGGAAAATAAAGAAAAAGAATACTCCGGAGCCATAGTGAACGGCTTCAATATGATTTTCATTGTCTTTGTGCTCATTCCCCTGCTTGGAGTTGCATCATTCCTGCTGTTGCCCATGGAGGCGGCGATCGCAATATCGGTTGTGCTGTTTATTATATTTGTATTAGGTTTTTCGGGCTACTTCATCCAGGAGCCTAACGAAGCACGTGTACTTCTGTTTTTCGGACGTTACAAAGGCACATGCCGCAAAACAGGTTATTTCTGGATTAATCCGTTCATGACCGTGCGCAAAGTGTCGCTTCGTCTGCGTAACCTTGACATTCAGCCTATTAAAGTAAATGACAAGGTAGGTAATCCGGTGCTGATCGGAATGGTGCTGGTGTGGAAAGTCAAGGACACATACCGTGCATCGTTTGATGTTGACGCACAGTCACTTGGTTCGGTCAATTCCAATGTGTTGAACAACTTCGTCAGAATACAGAGTGATGCAGCCTTGCGTGAGGTGACCGGAAAATTCGCCTACGACAGCGATGGGAAGGAACATGAAATGACCCTTCGCGGCGGTGGCGACGAAATCAATCACATGCTTGAAACAAAAATCAACGAACGTCTGGCAATGGCAGGGATAGAGGTGGAGGAAGCACGCATCAATTATCTTGCCTACGCCCCTGAAATCGCTGCTGTCATGCTCCGCCGTCAGCAGGCTTCAGCAATTATCTCCGCTCGTGAGAAGATCGTGGAAGGTGCAGTATCGATGGTGAAATTAGCCATTGAAGGCCTTGAAAGCGAAGGTATTGTGAAACTTAACGATGAGCGCAAAGCATCGCTTGTCAGCAACCTTCTTGTGGTTCTCTGTGCCGACGAACCCGCCCAGCCCGTTATTTCTACTGCTGCAGTGCAGGAATAGGAATTACAGTAAAGATATTGCTACAGGAGTCCCTACAGGGTATATAGGAAACAATTTTACTAAACTTTGAATTAACTGTCAATGTTCAATACGTTACGCATAAAATATTTCCGTGGTGTGAAATCTGCCGAGATAGAAGGATTTAAACGAATCAATCTGTTTTTCGGAAAGAATAATTGTGGAAAATCAACTGTGTTGGAGGCCTTATTTCTTGTTACCGGACAATCAAATCCTGTTTTACCGCTAACGGTAAATTCAATGAGAAACTACAATAAATTTTCAGAAGATGATTTAAAAATTGATTTTTACAATCTGAATCCTGAAAATAAAATATGTATTTCTGCATTAGGTGATGTTAGTCGGTGGCTTGAAATATCGATAGTCAAGTCTGATAGCAAAACAATAAATTTAGATTCGATAGCAGTAGGAACAACTGATAATGCTGCAAAAGCCTATGGATATAAATTGGTATATTCAATAGGTGATAATGAAAATAGATACACGTCGGAACTTATTCTTAAGGAAGGAGATCAGGGCAAGGGGAAAATTTCACGTGACAAGCGGTATAAGGAAGAAATGTTTTCTCAATACATACCTTCGTCTTCTCAGCCAAGTTCATTGGAAGAAGAATTTGGGAAAATTGTAGCGAATAAAGAGGAAAAATTTATACTTTCTGCTCTTAGAGAAGTAGAGCCCGCAATCAAAGATATTCAACTTGTCGGAGATGAAATTTTGGTTGATATAGGTGCATCTCAGAGGTTACCAATCAATATGATGGGTGATGGACTCAGAAAACTGTTAATGTTGATTCTCGCTGTATATCGCTGTAGTAATGGGGTTTTGTTAGTAGATGAAATTGATAATGGATTCCATTTCTCAACGATGAAGGTCCTATGGAAAGTAATCCTGAAAGTTGCTGAGAACAACAATGTCCAACTCTTTGCTACTACACACAACATTGACTCTCTCAAGGGTTTGTCTGCTGTTTTAAGTGAATCGGCATATGAAAGTTATGCTGATTCTGTCAGTGCATTCAAACTGATTAAAGATAATGAGGGAATAGTGACAAGCCTTTCCTATGACTATCAAAGTTTCCGGTATTCAATCAATCAAGAGTTGGAAATGCGATGAACAAGATATTCATAGAATCAAAGAGTAAACAAACTCCGGAATATAATTTCCTGCTGACTATCCTGAAGATTTGCAGACTTGATCTGCAACAGTTTGAAATAGTGCCTCTTGATGGTAAGGATACTTTGCACCTGGCAAAGAATCAATTTATTCAGAATACGGCTGAAGGAGGGGTGAATTTAATAATTTTTGATGCAGACAGTGAATCAAATAATGGAGGATTCAAAAAGAGAACTCATGAGTTGCTGACAGAGTTAGAAGAACTCAACATCAAAGCAGAACTTTTCCTATGGCCTGATAATTGTAGTGATGGAGATTTTGAAACTCTGTTGGAAAGCATTGCGCGAAAAGATTTGCATAAACGATTCTTTGCCTGTTTTAATGACTATGAATTATGTTTGGGTAATGAATACCAATCTCCAAACAGAAAGGGAAAATTACACACATATATAACTGCAATGAAACTCTCGAACAGCCAACGACGGAAAATTGGGTCCGGTCAATGGTTATTCGAAAATGAAAATTTATGGAATCTGAATTCTACGAATCTTGATCCGTTAAAAGATTTCCTTGAAATATATAGGTGAATATCAGACTCTTAGTAGCGTCAGATAAGTTGCTTTTGACTTTTACTTAGTTAACTTTTGGGGTGAGAAACAATAAGCCCTTAAAGTCTTTGGGACTCTAAGGGCTCACAAAACCTAAAACAATATTTTTGGGAGAACGATGTTATTCAAGGTTGAGGTTGTTGATATCGACCATTTTGTTGACGATAGCATAGATGGCCAAACCTACCGGGGAGTGTATGCCGAGTTTGGCGGAGATGTTGCGGCGATGGGTGGTGACGGTGTTGATCGATACACAAAGGGCATCTGCTATTTCTTTGTTTGACATTCCTCGTGCCACACATCCTACAATCTCTTTCTCGCGGGGTGAGAGCGAGTCGGCTTCCGTATTTGCCGGGACATCATCACCTGTTTCGTTTCGGTATTGAAGTACAGTCTCCGCCAGATGTTCAACTTTTTCCACCACGGGAACGAAGATTCGGTCCTCGACCATACAGTGTGAGTTAAGATCCTGTTCGCAATTGATGATGTCAAACAGTGTGGAGTTAAGTCGGTCGCTTGACTGCTGAGGATAGTAGCGGATGATGATATCCTTGAGTTCTTTCAGGCGTGTTTCAATATGATGATGTTTTCCGGCGAATATGCGGATGTTGTATTCCGGATTTTTCTCACCTTTGAGCAGCGATTCCACGTAGGTGAACACCCGCTGGTTTTCATATTCCATGTGATTGCGCACTTCGGTGACATATTCGTCGAAGAATTTAAGGATAAGCATGGCCACCTGGTCACGTCCGGAGCAGTCGATTGACTCGATCAGTTTGCGTCGGATGTGAGGGAGGTTGAAGTCAAGAAAATAATTGTGAGCACGTTTCAGATAGTCGATGAGCGATGCCACGTCAACCTTTTCCAGCGAGTAGGGTCGACCGGAAATGAAGTTTGCCACGGCAATGAATGTTTCGGTGTGTGTGCCGGTTTCCTCGCATATCTCCTCAACGGTTTTATCACCGAATCCAAGTGATATGCCAAAACGTGTCATCACCATCAGTATCAGATGGTTATCGCTGATGATATCTCTCATTCGGTTGTTGGCCGAATAGGGTTTGACTATTTTCTGTTGTTCCATTTATCCCTCAATTTTGCGCAAAATTACTCAATATATATAATAAAGGCAATACTCAGAAATAATTATTTATCCAGCAGCAGACATGCGTCGCCATAACTCAGGAATCGGAAATCATGCTCCAGAGCATACTCATAAATCGGTAACCAATCACCTCCGACAAACGCCGATACAAGGAGCAGAAGGGTGGAACGCGGCTGATGGAAGTTGGTAACCATTCCGCGCACAATCCTGTAGCGGTAGCCCGGTGCTATGATGATTTTGGTCTGGGCTATAAGGGTTTGCATACGGTTGGCATCGAGATATTCCAGAATCTTACGGAGGGCTTCACCGGGGGGCAAGCCGGGATGATTTTCATCGTAGGGATACCACTGTGGGAGCACACTGTCAAATTCGCCCCGACTGATCATACATCCGATGTGGTAGAGCGATTCCAATGTCCGCACCGAGGTTGTGCCTACTGCTATGACGCGACGGTCTGATTCGGCGAGTTCGGCAATCAGCGAGCGTGGCACGGCAATAAACTCGCTGTGCATCTCATGTTCACCTATAGTGTCGGTTTTCACAGGTTTGAATGTGCCCGCACCTACATGGAGCGTGAGTTCCCTGCGGGGTATGCCACGCTTGGAAATTTCCTCAAGAAGCGAATCAGTGAAGTGCAGACCTGCTGTCGGGGCTGCCACAGAACCGTCGATATGGGAGTAAACGGTCTGATAATCAACGGAGTCGGTCTCTTCAGTGCCACGGTTCAGATATGGCGGAATAGGTATTTCTCCTGCCTCCTTGATGATGTCGGCGAAACTTACCTCGGGATTATCCCAGTCGAAACGAACCAGTGAGGTGGCGCCGTCGTTGCGCTGGCGTGTAGCGGTAAGAGTAACGCTTTTGCCGTTCAGGGTAAGATTCATTTTCAGGGGGGACTGCTTCCATCGTTTGGAGTTGCCGACGATGCATGTCCAGGTGCAGGTTGCAGTGGAGGCAAAGTTGCGGGCATAGTCCACCGGATCGAAAGGCTCCAGGCAGAACACTTCGATTACGGCACCCGTGTCGCCGTCACCTTTGTGAAACCGCAGGCGGGCATTGATGACACGCGTGTTGTTATATATCAGCATCGAATCCTCGGGAAGGAGGTCGGGGAGGGAGGTAAAGATATAGTCGGCTATTTCACCGTCGGCTCTACGCACCAGCAGTTTGCAGCGGTCGCGCTCGGCAAGGGGGTGTGTCGCAATGCGGGAGTCAGGCAGCGGATAGTCAAATTGGTTTATGTCAATATCTTTGGGATTCATCATTCGCGGAATTTAATTTCGTTATTTTCGAGTGAGTCGATAATTGCCAGTGAAACAACGTCATATCCTTCGGCACGCAGTGCGTCGCCACCTTTCTGAAACCCTTTTTCGATGACAAACCCCATCGCCTCGATGGTCGATCCGCTCTGGGCGCACAAGTCAATTATGCCACGGGCGGCGTTGCCATTGGCGAGGAAGTCATCGATAAACACAACATGGTCATTCTCGGTGAGAAAATCCTGCGATATGCTAACCGTGTATACCCTGTTTTTGGTGAAAGAGAAAACTTCGCGCACAAGCATATTCTCCATCGTCAGCGGTGCTTTTTTCTTTACGAAAACCACCGGCAACTGCATGACATAGCCGAGCATGACAGCCGGTGCGATTCCGCTTGCTTCGATTGTGACAATTTTGTTGATCGGTTTGTCAGCGAGACGAACGGCGAAGTTGCGTGCTATCTCCATCATCAGGTTAGGGTCTAACTGATGGTTCAGAAAGGAGTCTACTTTCAGTATTCCGCCATCTAAGGCTCTGCCATCCTGAAGGATGCGCTGTTTCAGTTTTTCCATTTGATTATTCTCTATAGTATTGTCGTTTTACTCGCGGTGATATGGATACGAGAATTTCGTAAGGGATTGTTTCAAGGCGGTTCGACAGGTTGGTGACGGGGTTAAGTCTGCCGAAAATCTCAACCTTGCTCCCCACGGCTGTCAGCGGACTGCGCAATGCCGAGATATCAATCATGCACAAGTCCATGCATATATTTCCCACAGTCGGGCACGGCACACCATCGACATAGAACAGCGCCCGTCCGCACCCGAGGTGACGGTCTATTCCGTCGGCATATCCAATGGGGAGGGTGGCTATCACCGAAGGGCGGTCTATGACCCCCTTGCGTCCGTATCCCACTGTGTCGCCGTTGTCAAGGGCACGGACCGAACTGATGCGGGTGTACAGACTCGACACCGGTTTGAGGGCACCGCATGCCATTTCCTGTGCCGGCTCTATGCCGTATAGCCCTATGCCGAGACGCACCATATCATATTGATACTGAGGGAATCGCATCATTCCGGCTGTGTTCAGTATGTGGCGGCGTACCTTGTAGGGTAGGCGGGATGTAATGTAACTGCTCATTTTCTCAAACTGGCGTAACTGATAGAGTGTGTACTCATCCTGATCCATGCAGTCGGCAGTGGCCAGATGTGAGAATATACTTGCAACGCGGAATTCAGGCATGGCGTTAAGACGTTCAACCAAACCTTCCAGTTGATCCTCCGTGAAGCCGAAACGGTGCATACCGGTGTCCAGTTTTATGTGAATGGGGTAGTTGAGGGTGTCGGCAGGGAGATGGTCGGCAAGGAGTGAGAGTTCGGGAATATCGAACACCGTAGGTTCCAGTGATTTCTCAAATATATCGCGGTAGTTGCTGCTGATAGGGTTGAGTATGATTACCGGTGTGCTGATTCCGGCATTACGCAGTCGTATACCCTCATCGGCCACTGCAACAGCCAGATAGTCGGCTTTACCCTGCAGTGCCGAGGCTACTTCAACGGCTCCGGCACCGTAGGCATCGGCTTTGACCATTGCGCACAGGGCAGTGTCGGGGCGCACCAACGAACGGTAGTAGTTGAAGTTATGTATCAGGTTGTCCAGATTCACCTCCATATAGGTGCTGTGGCGGGTGTATTCCAGACGATCCTTGATTTTGACGTATTCGCTGTTTCCTCCACCCTTGATGATGATGGCTGTGTCACGGAAATCGCTCAGCCGGAACCGGTTATTGAAACTGTCCACATCAGCCACGTAGGCGCGGAACAGCGACGGATCAAACAGGGAATCATATTGCTGCATCTCGCTTCCTATACCTATCACACCCTTGGCACCGCGTGCCATCAGCAGTCGGTTCAACGAGGCGTATGTTGCCTTTTCATCACCGTTTTCTATCTTCAGGTCGGCTGTCACAAGCATAAAGGGACGATGACCGGTGCATCGGCGAGATACTATATCTATTGCCGTTTCCACACCTTCAAGGGTGTCGGAATACTGGTCGTACGCTATGATGGTGTTCTCCACACCTTCATTGATGTCGATACGGGTGTTTACGGGCTGAATCATGCTGACACGTTGTTCAGCGGTAGCGTAATCATATCCGAGTTCGACCATTGTGGCTGCAACAAGAGCCTTGATGGAATCATCTTCCACTGCAACCCGACGTGCATCCGGAACAGTCTCGAGTAATACTTTTTCAATAATTTTATCCCCTGACGGGTATATCACAACCGGACAGTCCTTGAACAAAATAGCCTTTTCACGTGCCTTTTCCTCGCGCGATTCAAACTCCAGACTATGTTCATCTGTCAGCGAAGTGAATACTCCGACCGTCGGGCGGATTATGCGCTGAAGACGGTCCATTTCACCCGGACGGGAGATACCTGCCTCGAATATTCCGAGGGTAGTCTGCGGGGTTAACCTCCACATTGACAGCGGTACACCGGTCTGTGAGTTCCAACTGCGGGGCGATTTCGCTATTATATTTTCGCGGGCTGTGGCTGCGGCGAGCATCTCTTTGAACACCGTCTTTCCACGGCTTCCTGTTACCCCCACTATGGGGCAGGTGACACTGTTTCGTATCAGTGCTGCGGAGCGATGAAGTGCGTCGAGGGTATCGCCCCGAGAGGGTATAATCAGGTTCACATCGGTTAGACTGATACGCTCGGCGGCAACCGGATTGACCACAAAATTGCGTACGCCACGCTGATAGAGGTCGGTCAGATAGCGGCTACCGTCATTGGTGTCGGTCTTGAGTGCGAAGAATATAGTTTCTGAGGGGTAGAGCAGTGAACGGCTGTCGGTTAGCGGACGGCTTACCTGCTCATGTTCGGGTGAACCACCATGATAGGTGGCGCCCAGATCTGCTGCAAGATCCCTGCTGTTATAATTCATAATAGTTGTCGGTGTTGTGAAAACTTATAGTTTTTGCGCGCATCAGAAGCAATTCTTACTGTTTGAGGGGTGAAGAAACGGTTTTTGAACTGCTCGTAGATATATTCCACCGCCACCTGCGAAGGGTGTTTCATGTCAGGTGCATAAAAGCGGTAGTCACGCAAATCATCCATCATAATTTCGTAGGCCGGAAAATATTCTGCTCCTTCATTGACCAGAGCATCTACGGCTAACTGCAGGACTGCCTTACTGATGCAGTTGCCGTGCAGACCGTCGGCGGTGTGGCGTATGGGACTGACGGTGAATATCACACGTCGATTCTTTAGCAGCGGTTTCCACAGTTCTACAATATCCTCAATTGTCATTCGTCGGCGGGTAAAGGCAGAGGAGTGTAATTTATGGCAGTTGCCTACTGTCAATCCTGTGCTGTTCAGGTCAAACACCCATGCGGTGCCGAACGTGATAATCAGGGTGTCGGCCTCGGTCAGGTGATTCTGCAGTTGTTTCAGAAGATGGTTTCCGCGGTTCAGCAGTTCCTCAGCATCACTTCCCTGCATGGCATTAGGAAAATCCAGCAGATGAAACACCCCGTTGTCATCACGGACCATGTCCTGCCCGGTGTAATCCATATCTTTTGCCGCCCGGTTTATTATCACGGCGATAGACGCGGGATTATAGAGCACGCCTGTAGGATTAACAGCCACGTTGAAGCCATCAATGGCAAGTTGCTCCCCTATGTTGGTGGTAAAGCAACTCCCCATCATCAGTATACGGTTGGCATGGGACAGAGGTGAGGCCTTCTCCTGTTCTATTTCAGTGCGGAATTTCATCAGAGGGTGTTTACTTTTAAATGATTTTAGCACAAAGATAGATTTTGGAGTGATTTTTCAAAATTGAAGAAGGAGCAATGTGGGCATTGCGACTGATGAAAGTTTGAAAAATCGCCCAAAAGATGCTTTGTGATGAAATCAAAAATTTAAAAATACTCTTCATTTATAAATTTGGTTTAAAAGTAAACACACTCTTAATACATCTGATAGTTGGTTGACAGAACCTGGAACTCAGTGCGTCGGTTTATCTGGTCGGCTGCATCGCGGTCGGCCGGCGACAATGTTTCGATATATTCCGGTGTGAGTTCTGTTCCTTCGGTGAACTGCGGGAATTCACGTGCGAGTTTCTTGGTGATGGTTTTGGGACGTGACTTTCCGTAACCCTGAGCCTGCAGGCGGTCAGGAGCCACACCTGCCTTTATGAGGTAGTCGATGACTGATTGTGCGCGGCGTTGCGACAGATTGATGTTATATTGTTCGCTTCCGTGACGGTCAGTGTGCGATGCCATCTCAATGGTGATATGGGGGTTGTCGCGCATCACCTGCACCATCTCGTCGAGAGCGGTTTTTGATTCTGGGCGCAGTGTGGCTTTGTCGTAGTCATAGAAAATATTGTCAATGACGACAGGCTTGTTGATTGAGGCCAGGATGAAGTCTACGCCATATTCGGCATCCTCCTCGGCATTGTCTGCCGTGAATTCCTGCTTGGCATTGAGGTAGCCACGGGCACCGGCAAGCATAACGTAGGATACGCCGCGGTGAAGAGGGAAGCGGAACGAGCCGTCGTCGCGTGCCACCTCTTTCTGGTTGCTTCCGTCATTGCCCACAATGCGTATCACAGCACCGGGCACCGGTTCCTCATCTTTGTCCAGAACCCATCCTGAAATCATGATTTTCAGGTCGGGAAGTTCGAAGGAGTAGATGTGGTCGTAGCCACGTCCATCACCTCGGTTGGATGAAAAGAATCCGCTTTCTCCTTCTCCGAATGTTATGCCGAAGTCATCGCCGGAGGAGTTCAGCGGCTGACCCATGTTTTCCACTTTCCAACCTCCGGACTTGGTCAGTGTGGCTTTGAACAGGTCAAGTCCTCCGAATCCGGGGTGTCCGTTTGATGCAAAATAAAGGATAGAGTCGGTGCGGACGTAGGGGAACATTTCATCGCCGTCGGTGTTGATGAATCCTCCTAAATTTTCCAGTGAACCCTGACGCTCCTTGAGATTGATGCGCCAGATATCTTTTCCACCGGAGCCTCCCGGCATATCGGAGCAGAAATAGAGCCAGTTACCATCGGGTGATACAGCCGGATGACCGTAACTTGAAAGGGTGTCGGCTGTAATCTCGAATTTCACGGGTTTGCTCCATTTGGCGTCGGAACGCTGCGAAGTGTAGATTTCAGTGGTGGTATTTGAGTTCAGTTCACGGCGTGCCACAGTCAGATACATGGTGTTACCGTCAGGGGTAAATGAGATTATACCCTCGTCAAGTTCGGAGTTGAGTTCCCCTTCAGCGGCCTCCGGACGTTGCCATTGACCCTGTTCATTCTTTTTAGCCACCCAGATGTCACCCTTCTTCATGCCGGTTATTTCGCTGTGTTTGCTGCCTGTTGCCTTCTCGTTGGTGGTTGTGAAGTACAGACGGTCAAGCGAGCGGTCGAGATACATCGGGGAGAAGTCTGCGCGACGCGAATTGAACAGTTTTGATTGTTTGACAACATAGCGGGTAGGTGACCCTTTGGCAGCCATAGCCGCCTTGCAACCTATTACGCCGGTTTCGGCAAAACTATTGTCGGGAACTTTCGCCAGATACTCCTCGTAGGCTTTTATAGCCTGACTGTATTTACCTTCGGCCTGAAGGTTTTTCCCCAGCAGGAGCAGAGCGGTGGAGTCGGGATAGCCGTAGCGGATGGCATTTTGGAATGCAGCCGAAGCACGTGCGCTCTGATTCAAACGATCATAGCATAGCCCCATGCGGTAGGCCACTTCGCCACGCTGGGCACGCTCCTCCTTCTTGGTGAGTTTATTGTATATTTTACGGTAGGTTTTCTGAGCGTCGAAATATTCGCCACGGTCATACTGCTCGTTTGCCGTAGCCAGTTTGGGACCGCCGCAGGCAGTCAGGGCTGCCACTGCAACCGCTGCTGTTATAAGATGTAAAAGGAAACGTTTCATATATGATTAACGTGCCGGAGGAATAAATATTATAGATAAGTAGAAGTTGAAAAGATTTTATATCATCAAGCAGATTCTGTTTCTAGGTATAAACTAATTTTCAACATCTACTTACTGTCAGAAACACACCCCAATGCGGAGAGTGGCAAACTGGAGGTTGTCAACGGCATAGACCCCTTCATCCGTGTCAAAATCCCTTCGGCTGATGAAGGTGTAGGCAAGAATGAAATGGGAGGAGAATTTGGGGCTGTGGGCGAGAGTGACCCCCACACCGAGCGAACCGTAGCCGCCGGTCTGGGTGTTGAGGTTTTCAATGTTATTCATTGACAGACCTGCCCTGAGGTCCATGAAACATAGCCTTGGGCGGTTGCAGAAGGATGTCTGCATGATGCCATAAACAGGTATGGCACGCGATGAGTTACTCATCATCATGTGTATGTCACCCCCTATGCCGAGCATGCGGAACCAGTTGTTACGATACCCTACAAATCCGCCGAAGTTGATGCTGGTCATGGCGTTTCCGGTCATGTCGATGGAACTTCCCAGGTCGGCGCCCCATGCAAAATGTCCTCCGCTGTTCTGCGGTGTCAGCATGCTTTTCTTTTCCTCCCCGTTCATTGAGATCATAGAGAGGGAGGCAAGGATAACAGCGAGTATTGTCAGACAGCGTTTCATGACATGCGGAGTTCCAGGCAAGCCCAGTTATTATCGGAAGTGACACCCTGTTTGGTGAACCCTAATGATTCGGCGAGGGGCATAATAACGTCAACATCCTCGGTATAGAATCCGCTTAGAAGCAGTGTCGCACCCGGTTTCATAGCCTCGGCGTAGCGGCTGAGGTCACCCATGATGATGTTACGGTTGATGTTGGCCAGGAAAAGATCGGCTTTGGGAGCATCAGCAAGCAGCGATGCGTCGCCTAACAGCACATTTATCTCGGGATGATGGTTCAGCGCCACATTCTCCACTGCGTTGACCTGCGCCATAGGGTCAATCTCTATCGCTGTTACGGGTGAGGCACCGCGCATGGCAGCCAGAATGGCGAGTATGCCTGTTCCGGTGCCCATATCGGTCACTGCCTTACCATTGAGGTCGCGGCTGAGTAACTGACGTATTATCAGTGAGGTTGTGGAGTGGTGACCGGTGCCGAAAGCCATCTTGGGGTCAATGACGATGTCATATTCACACTGCGGAAAATCATGATGGAACGAAGAGTGGATCACACAACGGTTGTCAACCACGATAGGCTGGAAATAGTTCTTTTCCCATTCGCGGTTCCAGTCGCGCCCTTCCACCATGGTTTCAGTGAACGAGAAGGTGACGCCCGGCAGGGGGAAGAAACTGAGAACGTCGTTGAGGTTCTCCTGTGAGAACTCCTCATCTTTGATATATGCTGTAACACCCTCGTTGTCAGGTACAAATGATTCGTATCCTATG
>JAAVGE010000044.1 GCA_014800385.1 Bacteroidales bacterium | reverse complement strand
CTATGCCACAGAGAGCATCGGCGAGGATGTCAGTTACTGTTTCGTTACATGGAGTTGGTGTAACGCGGACTTCGCGGTAATCGTTCATAATAGTTATATATGTTAATTATGGCAAAGTTACGAAAAAAGGTTGATATATCAGAAAGCATACTGATAATATTTGTGAACCAATATGCCGCGGAATGCGTTCTGTTAAGAAATGATGGTTACTTCATCACTATTTATAGAAACCAAAATTTAGTAATATGATATTATCCGACTCTATTATTCCCACCCATTCATTTGGTGTGTGGCTGCTGAATTTCATTGACAAAATGCTTGATACAGTTGGTTTGAGAGGACATGAAACTCTTGAATCGGCTATTTATCTGGTAATCATAACCTGTCTGGCCATCTTCATCGGTTCAATCCTTCGTAAAGTGATACTTGCCGGAGTGCGTAAAGTGGCATCGCTGCGTAAAACACAGTTTGTGCAGGATATGCTCAAGGAGAATGTGTTCGGGAAATGTTCCCACATCATCCCTCCGCTGGTAATGCTTGGATTGGTTCCTTTGGCCTTCGACAGCAATCCCAAGACAACAGGTATCATCGAGCGTGTGCTGGTGGTTTATCTGCTTATTACATTGGCAATTGCCATAAACGGTATAATCTCCTATATCTATGTAGGTTACAACCGTCGCAAGAATTCCGAGGGACACCCGCTGAAAGGGTTGCTTATCACAGCCCACGGCATTGTGTGGGGAATCATCGCCATAATCTCCGTGTCGGTGCTGATTGATAAATCGCCCGCAACGCTTCTTGCCGGATTAGGTGCGTTTGCAGCCGCATTGATGTTGATTTTCAAGGATAGTATTCTCGGCTTCGTTGCCGGCATACAGTTGTCGCAGAACGATATGCTGCGTGTGGGCGACTGGATTGTGGTGCAGGGCACTGATGCCAACGGTACGGTTGAGGATGTCAGTCTGACAGTGGTAAAAGTCCGTAACTGGGATAACACCATCGTGATGGTTCCGCCTTACACACTGGTGTCAACCTCGTTCCAGAACTGGCGCGGTATGTCGGAGTCCGGACGTCGCCAGATTGTCCGTGACATGTACATCGACAACTCTTCTATCGGATCAATCACCGATGAACAGATCGCACAGATTGTCGAGGCTTGTCCTATCATCAAGGACTATGTGGCACAGATGCAGAAACTCCCTGCCGGAGAAGCCGGACTGTCATACAACTCAGGTCTGGCCGTGGTCAACGGTACAATCGCCACGAACCTCGGTCTATTCCGAGCCTATCTCTGTCAATGGTTGCTTAACAACGACAAGATTGCACAGGATTCTCAGATTCTGGTGCGCCTGCGTCCTTCCGAGGCCTGGGGTACCACCATCGAAATCTACTGCTATACCAACACCACGGACTGGACCATCTACGAGGCTGTTCAGAGTGCCGTTATGGAACATGTCATGGCAATGGCTCCGACCTTCGGTCTGAAGATTTATGCTGCGCCTGACCATAATGCCGCAGTGCCTGTACCACAGAAATAAAGGTACGGATAAATGTAAAAAATACAGGCTGTGTCAAAAATTGCAGCCTGTATTTTTATGTGTTGTACGTTCATGGACAGTGTTGTAAATTCGGCGGATGCTCCAGGGAGCATTCCTACACTCTTGATAATCAATGTGTTATCCTTGTAGGGCTGCTCCATGGAGCAGCCGCATAATCCTGTATACGGCGATGCGGCGCCTATTTTGAAGTGACCCTCTTTTTTTTACGTTATGGATTTAAAAGATCAGGATTGAAGAATGCTTCGACATCCTGAGCCATCTCCAGCAGATGCCGTGCCGGTGAATCGGGGTTCAGATGCAGTGCTGTGGAATAGTCCGATGTGGCTTGAGAACGGTGTCCCAGACGCCAGAAAATTTTCCCGCGGCTGACATACAGCCGGTCATCTTCCGGATTCTCCGCTATCTCCTCTGACAGCAGTTTCAAGGCTTCATCATACTCACCCTTGGCGGTGAGGTCCTCAATATTTTTTATAAAATTTTCTTTCATGAGGGCAAATTTACGGAAAAATCATTAACTTTGGGCTAAAATATCACTATTATGACACGTTTTTTCTCATTTATAGTCTGTGCATGTGTCAGCATATCCCTTCTGTGGGGTGCTGATCCGACTGCAACCCGTTATTCCGCAACACAGTGTGAGGGCTCACTCACCCCTTATCCTATTCCTGAAAGCGGTATTACTTATCCCGACTCGCTCACTCCGGTTTACATGAATCATGTGGGGCGTCACGGTGCCCGTTACCCGGCTTCGGCGGCTCACACCGTTGCTTTGAAGAAGATGCTGATGAAGGCTGACTCGCTCGGCACCATAACAAAGCAGGGTAGGGCATTGATGGCTATCGTCGATCAGGTGATGGAGCGCAGCCACAACCAATGGGGCGCACTGGATTCGTTAGGTATGGCTGAGCAAAGAGGCATAGCATCACGTATGCTTCAGAACTTTCCCATGTTGTTCATGAACGGACGTGTCAACGCCATCTCATCCTATTCGCCACGCTGCATGATGAGCATGTTCAGTTTCGTGCATCAACTTGACCGCCTCAACAACAAGGTTGAGATATACACCTCTACCGGTAGACAGAACTCACCCCTGATGCGCCCGTTCGATGTTGATCAGGATTACATTGATTTCCGCTCAAGCGGACGATGGGAACCGCCGTATTATAATTATATGGAGCATGTTGTGCCCCTGACTGCCATCAAGAGGGTGTTGGGTGCAAATTTCCCTCTGCCGGAAAATAAGCGTGAGGCAAAGGAGATGGCGCTGATGGAATATTATGTCATTGCAGGACTTCCGGCTATGATGATGCATGTCGACACCTCGCAGTTCTTCACCATCGAGGAGTATAATGCGCTTTGGTCTGCCTTCAATCTGCGACAGTATCTGCAACGCACAGCCAACACCATCTCAACAGTTCCTGCCGACATCGCCTCGCCGCTGATTCTCAATCTCGTATCAACTGCTGACGCCTTTATCGCAGGCACTAACAAAAACACCGTAGACCTCCGTTTCGGACATGCCGAAACCGTTATGCCATTGGTTTCGCTGATGCATCTGCCGGGATGTTACTACATGACCAACTATTTTGACACAGTGGCCCTGCATTGGTGTGACTTTCACGTTGTTCCCATGGCTGCCAACCTTCAGATGGTACTGTTCAAAACGGAAAAAGGAAAATATTATCTCGGATGCTATCTCAATGAGCAGCCGATAACACTCATCCCCAACAACCCCTCACAGTTCGTGCCCTGGAGCGAAGCCCGTGCCTATCTGCTCCGTTGCGTTCCGATGTATTATCAGAATTTTTAAAACATATTTTTGAATAAAAAGAAGGGACTGTGTCAAATTGAACTGCACCCCAAAAGTTTTTTGTCCGACTTTTGGGGTGTAGTTCATTACGATACAGCCCCGATTTTTCGAGCCTTTAACAGTCAGGCTCTTGTGTAATTTGTTATAATGTTGTAACTTTGTATTCTAAAAACAGAATCTGATATGGCAATGACAATAAACTCATCACCCGTACTTACTGGTGAATCGGCAAGGGCTTTCGTTGAGGAAGCAGAGCGTAACGGCAAACTTCCTACGCCCTGCTTGTCGCCAGAACGCGAAGCGCAGATAGCAGAATTTTTAAGAAAATCTCGCGAGTTCATTTTTCCTCCAAAGGATATGAAAAAATGAACCCTGGTAATTTTATTCTTGAACGCGATGCTGTGATGCGACCCTATACGGCTGACGTTGCAACTTATTGTGCACCTTTTTCTTGCGAAGACAGCGACCTCGACGAGTTCTTTTCAAAAGATGCGTTTCTATACGAAACAGAATTGCTTGGAAAGACCTACGCCTGGATTAACACTGCTGACCCATCGAAGATTTTAGGGCTGGTTACTTTGGCTAACGACAGCGTCAAGGCGCAGTTTATTGCAGGGTCTGCCCGAAATCGTCTGCAACGCAGCATCACAAATGCTAAGCGAGGAATGAACTATCCCGCTGTCCTTATCGGTCGTTTGGGGGTTTCTTCCGAATATCGAGGCAAAGGGCTCAATATCGGCAGTCAGATTCTCGACTTCCTCAAAGGTTGGTTTCGCTCTTTCGACAATAAAACCGGATGCCGTTTTATTGTCGTTGACGCTTACAACAACGAACAGACCTTGCATTTCTATGAAAAGAACGGGTTCAAGCCTTTGTATAAAACCGAACAGGAGGAACGCGCATTTTTGGAATTGAACCCGGAGCAACCATTGGAAACCCGCTTTATGTTCTTCGACTTGAAACTCAAATGATGAATAAATCTATTGACGATTTCTTCATACCAGATAATAAAATCAACTCCCGGAGGAACTTGATTACAGCCATGTGGATAAATATATATGCTCGTCTGAGGCGTTCTCTCGCTTCACCTATCAGAGTGTTTATATAATCGATTATTTGAAGCGGATTTTCTTTTTGTCTCGCCCAATTCCATGTTCCTATGTGGGCAAATACCCGAAGGGGGTACTGGCGCACTGTTCACAGCCCGATACTCAAGCGTGCCATATCAAATGAGACCTTGAAACGAGCGCACTATCCCAGTCTTACGGAATACTACGAGAAAATGAATCCGCGTTAAGAACCGCCATATGCCGAACGGCACGTACGATGATGTGAGAGGTCAGTAAACACGAAAGTAGGAGATATACACCTATGATTAGTATCTTCCTCCTACTGATTGATTACCTGTTATGTCAATCAAGTGACAGGAACTTGCCGGTGTAACTTTCTGGGTTGTTTGCAATATCTTCCGGAGTGCCGGTTGCCACTATGTAGCCACCACGGTCGCCGCCTTCAGGGCCCATGTCGATTATGTGGTCGGCGGTTTTCATAACCTCCGGATTATGCTCGATGATCAGAACGGTGTGACCGGCTGCAATAAGGCGGTTGAAGGAGTCCAGAAGTTGGTTGATGTCGTGGATATGCAGTCCGGTCGTGGGTTCATCAAAGATGAAGAGGGTGGGGTTAGCGTTTTCCTGCGCCAGGAAATACGCCAATTTGACGCGCTGGTTCTCACCGCCGGAAAGGGTAGATGAACTTTGTCCTAACTTGATGTAGCCCAAGCCTACGTCGCTCAGTGGTTTGAGACGACGCACTATGCGCTGTTCCATGCTCCCGCTGCTTTCGCCGAAAAATTCTATCGCCTCGTTGACGGTCATGTCGAGGATGTCGCTGATGTTTTTACCGCGATATTCCACCTCCAGCAGGTCACGTTTGAAACGTTTTCCGCCACATGCCTCACAGGGGATGGTTATGTCAGCCATGAACTGCATCTCAACGGTTATCGTACCCTCACCTTTACACTCCTCGCATCGACCTCCTTCGGTGTTGAATGAGAAGAAAGCCGGTGTGAATCCCATCTGGCGTGCCGACTGCTGAGAGGCGAAAAGGGCGCGTATCTCATCGTAGGCTTTCAGATATGTGGCAGGATTACTGCGGGAGGATTTACCTATAGGATTCTGGTCGACGAATTCCACGGCTGTGATGCGGTTCAGGTCACCAGTCATGCTCTTGAATGCTCCCGGAGCATCGGTGGCACACTCAAAGTGGCGTAACAGTGCGCGGTAAAGGATGTCACGGACAAGGGTGGATTTACCCGAACCGCTGACACCGGTAACCACGGTCATCACACCTAAGGGGAATTTCACATCCACATCCTTCAGGTTGTTCTGTCGGGCACCTTTGATTTCGATATAATCTTTCCATCGGCGGCGTGCCACGGGGAGGGGTATTCTCATTTGACGGGTGAGATAACGGGCAGTGAAACTGCGGTCAGCGGCCTCGCCGATTTTGTCAACCGGACCCTGATAGACAATCTCTCCTCCATGACTTCCGGCGGCGGGACCAACGTCGACAATATAGTCGGCCGAACGCATTATCTCCTCATCATGTTCTACAACCACCACGGTGTTTCCCAATTGCTGCAGTTTCCTGAGCACGTCAATCAGACGGAGTGTGTCGCGGGGATGCAGACCGATACTCGGTTCATCAAGAATGTAGATGGAGCCGACAAGGCTGCTGCCGAGCGATGTCGCAAGGTTGATACGCTGGCTTTCACCACCCGAGAGGGTAGAACTCAGGCGGTCAAGTGTCAGATAGCCCAACCCTACATCTGCTAAAAACTGCAGACGGTTGCGAATCTCGGTGAGTATCCTTTTACCTATTTTTTGCTCATGCTCGGTAAGCGTCAGACCGTTGAACCATTTGATAAGTTCCGTCACAGGCATCTTAACCAGGTCCGCTATGGTCATTCCGTTCACTTTAACGTAAAGCGCTTCCTTACGCAGACGTGTGCCATGACATTCCGGGCAGAGTGTACGACCGCGGTAGCGAGCCTGCAACACACGATATTGCACCTTATACAGATTCTCCTCGACCATCTTGAAAAATCCGTTTATGCCGGTGAAACTGCCTGAGCCGTTCCAAAGAATATCCTTCTCCCGGGCCGTGAGGTCGCAGTATGGTTTGTGTATGGGAAATTTCAGGGTACTGGCTTTGCTGATGAGTTGGTTTTTCCATTCTCCCATCTTCTCTCCGCGCCAACAGGCTACGGCATCCTCATACACGCTCAATGCCGGATTAGGGATGACCAGACGTTCATCAATTCCTAATGTGTTGCCGAACCCTTCACAACGGGGACATGCTCCGAACGGGTTGTTGAAATTGAACAGCAGGTCAGACGGCTCCATGAATGTAATGCCGTCAGCCTCGAATTTTCTGGAAAATTCACCTCGTTCTATTTTCCCGTCGCCAACGTAGGCAAGCAGGATAAGGGAGTCCGAACCTTCAAAAAAGGCGGTCTCCACGGACTCACGCAGTCGGCTTATCTCATCCTTGTTGTCCTGTACCGACAGTCGGTCAATGAGCAGCATGTAGTCCTCCGCTTTCAACCCTTTCTTACCCATCAGATCCTCGATGGAGATGAATTCACCGTTGCTGTCAACCACACGTGAGTAACCTGCTTTCAGGTACACTTCGAGTTGGGTGGCGAAATCACGACCTTCAGGGAGTATGACTGGCGAAACCACGGCAATGCGGGTTCCTTCGGGAAACGATAGGGCATAGCGGATCACATCCTCAATGTCATGTTTTTTCACTTCCTGCCCGCTGACGGGAGAAATTGTTTTGCCCAGTCGGGCCATGAACAGGCGGAGGTAGTCATAAATCTCGGTGGATGTGCCGACGGTGCTTCGCGGGTTGCGGGTGTTCACCTTCTGTTCAATGGCGATTGCCGGAGGGAGACCCTTGATGAAATCCACTTCCGGCTTAGCCATTTTGCCAAGGAACTGGCGTGCGTAGGCCGAAAGACTCTCGACATAGCGGCGTTGACCTTCGGCATATATGGTGTCGAATGCCAGTGAGGATTTACCTGACCCTGACAAACCTGTAATGACAATAAATTTATTACGGGGCAGTTCAACGTCAACATTTTTCAGATTGTTGACACGTGCCCCCTTAATGCTGATAACATCTTTCTTCATAACTTACAAAGATACGAAAAAATAGTCATTTCTCCTAATGTTACGGCTCGCTGTATTGCTGATTTAAGAAAAATTAGAAGATTGTGAACGTGGCAGGTATCACAACGGGGAGATCAGTGGATGCCACGGTTGTTGAGCGCGGTCTGATAGCGTCGGGCGTTGGCCTGATGCGTGGCGAAATCGGATGCGAAGTTGTGAAATCCGGAGAAGTCCTCTTTGGCACACATGTAAAGGTAGTTGTGGTTGGGGGCATTGAGGACATCGTCGATGGTCTGACGATCCACGATGCGTATCGGACCCGGGGGAAGCCCTTTGTGGAGATAAGTGTTGTAGGGTGACTTTGTGGCCAGGTGGGTTTTATTGATACGACGCAACGAGAAGTTGCCGGTGGCGAACTTGACTGTAGGATCGGCTTGCAGAGGCATACCTTTGGCCAGACGGTTCAGATACAATCGTGCCACTAACGGGCGTTCGCTGCTCTTGGCCGTCTCTTCTTCAACGATTGAGGCTACTGTGGCCACCTGCGACGGGGTGAGGTTGAGGGCACTCGCTTTGGCGAGTCGTTCTTCGGTCCAGAAACTGTCGTGTACCTTCACAAGTTTCTTAAATACGCGGGAGGGGTAATCATTCCAGTAAAATTCGTAGGTATCGGGGAAGAAGGCAGCGGGAAACTCCGGTTTGGAATAGCCTAAAGCGGGCAGGATGGTGTCGGCGGCAGCCAGAAAATCGGTGTCGCTCATTTCCATCTGGGCGGAAAGCCTGTCGGCGAGTTGTTCCATTGTCCGGATGTTGTTGAATGTTACTCTGACCGGGGTCTGGGCACCGCGACGCATGCGTCGCGCCAGATTGATGGCTGTTGTCCCTTTCTCCACCTTGTAGGCTCCTCCGCTGTTATTGAGGTTGGTGCTCGGCGCCACGGTCAGAATCCCCATGACACGGCTTCCGAAGGTGGGGTCAAGCGTAGCCAGTGAATCTGCAACCTGCTCCTTGTCTGATCCCATCGGTATGTAGAGCCATCGGGTCTCACCATCGTAGGGGGTAAACAGATAGGTACACACACACCACCCGGCGGCGATGATGATAACGGCGGTGATGGCTATAGCGTAGGCAAAGGTCAGCCCATGGCGTGTTGTGGCGCCTCCGTCGGTTTTTTTTGCCTGTTTCTTTTTCTTCGGTTTTGTCGTGGTCATGACTGGAGTGATTCGTATTCTTCAGAAGCAAGTTCCCAAACGCTCATTGCATTTTCAAGTTTCTTGTTGAGCGAGGCGTGGGTTTCTAAAATCTCGTTGTCGGTTCTGCCGTCGGCCATCTGTTGCTCGGCATCGGCGATGGCGGCTTCCAGGCGTGCTATTTCGGCCTCGGCATCCTCCACTTTCTTGCGCGCGCGTTTCTGCATTTTCTGCTGTTCGCGCTGCTCGGCATAACTTAACTGCGGTTTCTTTTCCTGTGGTGCTGCATCGGCTGCTTTGGGTGTATTGTCAGTTTTTTCTACCTTGACGGCTGACTGCTGAGCCATCCCTTTGGAGAGTTCAAGTTCGTTGAGCGACGACAATTTTTTCTTCTCGAGGAACTCATATATTCCACCGAGACATTCTCTGACCTGACCTCCTCCGAACTCATATACCTTTTCGACAAGACCATCGAGAAATTCGCGGTCGTGACTTACCACAATAACCGTGCCGTTGAATTCTTTGATGGCTTGTTTGAGTATATCTTTCGTTTTCATGTCGAGGTGGTTGGTAGGCTCGTCGAGGATAAGGAGATTCATCTCCTCCAGAAGCAGACGTATCATTGCCAGGCGTGTTTTCTCACCTCCTGACAGCACTTTCACTTTCTTTTCCGAGGCCTCGCCACCGAACATGAAGGCACCGAGGATGTCGCGTATCTTGGTTCGTATATCTCCTACCGCAACACGGTCGATGGTATCGAAAACGGTCAGTTCACCGTCAAGCAACTGCGCCTGGTTCTGGGCGAAGTAGCCTATTTTCACATTGTGACCTATCTTAAGCGTGCCGGTAAACGGGATTTCGCCCATGATACATTTTACCAAAGTTGATTTACCCTCGCCGTTTTTACCAACGAAGGCTACCTTTTCACCTCGTTTGATGGTGAATGTCGCGCCATCGAAAACCTGATGGTCGCCGTAGGCTTTCCCGACGTTTTCCGCTATCACGGGATAGTCGCCGGAGCGCGGTGCCGGGGGGAATTTGAGGGATAGGTGCGACTTGTCGACCTCGTCAACCTCAATGCGTTCAATCTTGGCGAGTTGTTTTATCCGGCTCTGCACCTGCACTGATTTGGTTGCTTTATAGCGGAATCGTTCAATGAATTCCTCCGTCTCCTGAATCTGTTTCTGCTGATTGAGATAGGCACGCATCTGTTGTTCCACACGTTCCTTGCGGAGTTCAACAAACTTGGAGTAGTTCACTGAATAGTCATATATCTTACCGAGCGAAATCTCGATTGTGCGGTTGGTGACGTTGTCTATGAACGCGCGGTCATGGCTGACAAGAACCACTGCACCGGCTTTGGTGATAAGGAAGTTCTCAAGCCATTGTATTGATTCTATGTCAAGGTGGTTGGTAGGCTCGTCAAGCAGCAGTACATCGGGGCGCTGCAGCAGTATCTTGGCCAACTCGATACGCATGCGCCATCCTCCGCTGAACTCACCGGTCTGACGCTGGAAATCGTCGCGTACAAACCCTAAGCCGAGCAGTGTTTTCTCCATCTCGGCAATACGGTTCTCGCTCTGTTCCATTGCAAGACGTTCCGTGAGGGTGGTCATGCGGTCAATCAGGTCCTGATAACTGTCTGATTCATAGTCAGTGCGCTCAGCCAACTCATTGTTGAGACGGTCCAGATGAGCCTGCATGTCATCCAGATGCGAGAATACTTTTGCCACCTCCTCCATCACGGTGGTGGTGTCACTGAGTTTCATTTGCTGCGGAAGGTAGCCTATGGTAACTCCGTCGGGACGTGCCACTGTTCCACCCGTGGGTTGTTGCAGTCCTGCTATTATTTTCAGCATTGTGGATTTCCCGGCACCGTTTTTTCCTACAAGTGCAATCCTGTCCTTTTTGTTTATGACATAGTTGATGTTGTCAAAAAGGGGCGTGGCGGAGAACTCCACAGATAGGTTGTTTATGGATATCATTGGTCTAAAGTGCTTAATAAATATTGGTTTGCGATGTTGAACCACTATTAATGGTTCAACATCGCAAATCATAATGAGGTCAGATGCTGCGGCTATCAGAGACCTTTGCCGTGGCAGTTTTTGTATTTCTTGCCACTTCCGCAGGGGCAGGGATCATTACGGCCGATTCGTGGACCCGCTTTTGCAGGTGAGGGAGCCGATTGAGACTGGGGCTGTGAGGCGGCGGCGCGCTGTGCGGCGGCAGGATCACTGGCTTTTGCTGCAGTGTAGCGTGAATAGTCGGTGGGTCGCTCAGGTGCAGCCTTTTCTACTTCCGGCAGACGAACTTCAGGTTTTACATGCTGGCGGATGCGGGGATCGGCAGTAGTGCTGGTGTTGCCTGCGTTAACCTGCTGGGCCTGCTGCTCCTGCTGTGCTTTCAGAGCCTGCTGACGTGCTGTCTCGATCTGTTCGGGAGTAGGCTGGGGAGCGGGCTGAATGTAGATCTGACCGCGCATCAGGCGTGACAGGGTCTGCACATTCAGTTCGTTGAGCAGGTTCTCGAACATGCGGAATGATTCCACTTTGTAGATCACCAGAGGATCTTTCTGTTCATACGAAGCATTCTGTGAGGACTGGCGCAACTGATCCATTTCGCGCAGGTGTTCTTTCCAGAGGCGGTCAATGGTTACAAGCATAACCAACTTGCTCCACTCCTTGACTATTGAGCGGCAATCGGTTTTGTATGCTTCCTGAATATCTACAACTATGCCGTAGATGCGTTTGCCGTCGGTGATGGGCACACGAATCTTGCCTGTTGCTCCGCGGTTTTCAACCCAGTCCTTGATGATGGGCATAGCCACTTCGGTGATGCGGTCGGACTGACGCTGGCGTGCCTCCATGGCAGCCTTGTGTACTCGCTGAATCTTTTCGTTTACAGAGAGTTTCACGAATTCTTTTTCGGTGAAGGGAGCCTCGATGGAAAGTGTTTTCATCAGTTCCATTGACAGAGCCATGTAGTCGTCGGGCTGATCATAGGTGCGAACGAGGTTCTCGGTGACATCTTCCAGCATGTGTTCGATGTCAAGTCCGATACGTTCACCCTGAAGCGCGTGGTGACGCAGCGAGTAGATGTAACTGCGCTGGGTGTTCATGACGTCGTCATATTCAAGCAGACGTTTACGGATACCGAAGTTGTTCTCTTCAACACGTTTCTGAGCGTTCTCGATAGCCTTTGTAACCATTGAGTTTTCGATTCGCTCACCTTCGGAGAAGGAGTTTTTGAGAATCTTGGTCATCACGTTGTCGGCGGTGAACAGACGCATCAACTGGTCCTCGAAAGAGACATAGAACACGGATGAACCGGGATCACCCTGACGACCGGCACGACCGCGCAACTGACGGTCAACGCGGCGTGACTCATGACGCTCGGTACCGATAATTGCCAGACCTCCGACTGTCTTATCCTTGGTGATTTCAGTGTCCTCCATCGCTTTTACTTCAGCGGGGAGTTTGATGTCGGTACCACGACCGGCCATGTTGGTGGCAATGGTAACGGCACCGGGCAGACCGGCCAGCGCAACGATGTCGGCCTCTTTCTGGTGGAGTTTGGCGTTCAGCACGTTGTGCTTGATGTGGCGCATGGTGAGCATACGGCTGAGAAGTTCGGAGATCTCAACCGAGGTTGTACCGACAAGTACCGGACGACCTATGGCATGCAGACGCTCAACTTCCTCGATCACAGCCTTATATTTCTCGCGTTTGGTCCAGTAGATACGGTCATTCATATCCACGCGGGCTATGGGGCGGTTGGTGGGGATGGTGACAACATCCAGTTTGTAGATGTCCCAGAACTCACCTGCTTCGGTTTCAGCGGTACCGGTCATACCGGCGAGTTTGTGATACATACGGAAGTAGTTCTGAAGGGTGATGGTTGCGAAAGTCTGGGTTGCTGCCTCAACCTTCACACCCTCTTTTGCTTCTATAGCCTGGTGGAGACCGTCGCTGTAGCGGCGACCTTCCATGATACGTCCGGTCTGCTCATCAACGATTTTGATTTTGTTGTCGTCGATGACATATTCCACATTCTTTTCAAACAGAGTGTAGGCTTTGAGCAACTGTGTCACGGTGTGTACACGTTCTGACTTGACGGCATAGTTCTGCATGGCGGCATCTTTAGCCTCCTGGCGTTGCGCGGGGTCAGTGATATTCTCGATTTCGGAGAGTTCGGAAGTGATGTCGGGAAGCACGAAGAATTTGGGGTCCTCCGATTTGCCTGTCAGTTCATCAATACCTTTGTCAGTGAGTTCAACCGAACGGTTCTTTTCATCAATAACGAAATAGAGGGGGTCGGTGATGAAGGGCATCTCGCGGCTGTTGTCCTGCATATAGTGGTTCTCGGTGTCGAGAAGCACTTTTTTCATACCTTCCTGACTGAGCAGTTTGATAAGCGCAGAGTTCTTGGGCAGACCCTTGTAGGCACGGTAAAGGAGGATGGCACCTTCCTTCTGGTCATCTTTGTTGTCAGAGGCAAGTTTGGTTTTTGCCTCGGCAAGAATCTGCGTCACCAGGCGGCGCTGTGCTTCAACAACTTTCTCTACGTTGAATTTATACTGGTCAAAAAGTTGGTCGTCACCTTTTTCAACGGGACCTGAGATAATCAACGGAGTACGTGCATCATCGATAAGTACGGAGTCAACCTCATCGACAATGGCGTAGTAGTGCTTGCGCTGTACCATATCCTGAGGTGACATAGCCATGTTGTCGCGCAGGTAGTCGAAACCGAATTCGTTGTTGGTTCCGAAAGTGATGTCGCAGTTGTAGGCGTTGCGGCGTTCCGGGGTGTTGGGCTGATGTTTGTCGATGCAGTCGACTGTTGCGCCATGGAACATGTAGAGCGGACCCATCCATTCGGAGTCACGTTTGGCCAGATAGTCGTTGACAGTCACTACATGCACACCACGTTTTGACAGAGAGCGGAGGAACACCGGGAGGGTTGCAACAAGTGTTTTACCTTCACCGGTTGCCATCTCGGCGATTTTACCCTGATGAAGCACGATACCGCCGATGAGTTGGACATCGTAGTGAACCATATCCCACTTCATGTCATTTCCACCGGCCAGCCAGTGGTTTTTCCATATAGCCTTGTCTCCCTCTATTCTTACGAAGTCACGACCCTGAGCCGCAAGGTTGCGGTCCATTTCGGTTGCTTCTACAACAATCTCATCATTTTTGGCGAAGCGTGCTGCTGTTTCACGCAGAACGGCGAACACCTCGGGGAGGGCGTTGTCGAGTTGGTCATCGATGGTTTTGATGATTCGTTCTTCCAGTTCATCGATTTTGGTCCAGATGGGCTGACGTTCGTCGTAGGGAAGTGTTTCAACCTGTTCCTTGAGTTTGGTTATTTCGTTCTGATCCTCGGCTGTGGCATCCACTATGGCCACACGGACATTGTCGATGCGTCGGCGCAGTTCATCCACGCTGAGTTTTTCCATTTCAGGACGCAGAGCCTGGATTTTTTTCAGTATAGGATCTATTTCTTTAAGGTCGCGTTGCGACTTGTTTCCGAAGAGTTTGCTTAAAAAGCCTGATAAAGACATATTATATATGTGTAAATTGTGATTTTATACTTGTTAATTAATGAGGAGAGGATGCGGCTTTCATTGACGTGCAAGCCGGAGCGGAGGTAACATGGCCGCATTCGGTGAGCGTATTCTCAGAATGGAACTTACCGTGGGTGCGATAACCCTTGCATCGACCGGAGTGGTTATGATCTGCGGCTGAAGCAGTGTCGGCGCAAGGAGGAAAGCAGGGGAAACAGCGGCAGTCAGACGCTGGGTGACGGGATAATCCCCATTTTGAGGATTGGCACTGCCGTCGTCCGTGATGTCCCATCCCGGCATAATGGCGGCAAAGATGTCACCTGCTGTCTCCGTATTGATGTTGCGTCGGGGAACCACGGTGGTCTCCACGGCTTTTCCGGCAACAACATCATCCAGGGTATATGCCTCGGCGATACCACTCATCCGTGAGAGGAAATCGGCGGCATCGCGACGCATCTCCTGCAGATTCTTGTCGCGCTCGGTTATGAGGTTCTGGTTGAGGAAAAACTGGTTGTTGTGGAACCCGATTACCCACTCGCCGTTGCCGTGGCGTGCAATCAGGTACATGTTCAGCAGGGCAATGGCGCGGCGCGGCGAGAACTCCCCGGCGGCGATGTCCCACTTTTCATCATCTTTGCGCCGTTTTGCCGGAGCCGGAGTGCCTGTGATGAAAACCAGAGTGTTGTTCATTCCCGGACCCGAAGTGTCTATGGCCTTGAACAGTCCTGCCAACTGGCGGTCCAGACGCAGATAACTGTCCATCTGCTCCATTCTGACATCGGGGTCGTTGGAATAGAGATAGGGGGATACCGTCATGCTCAGGTTGAGCATATCGATGTTCTCTCCCCTGCCCATGTTCATGGAACGGAGATATTCTCCGGCTATATCCGTTACCTCACCGTTGGCAAGGGGTGTATGTTTGAACTTGCTTATCCGCTGGGGGTCGTTACGTTGAAACGAATGGCGGAAATTGAACAGTTTCTTGTAGGATGGCATGTCGGGATATTTTCCGACAGCCATGGAGTTGCTCCACGCCATGGTGTCAAGGCGCATGTCGAGCGACTCGCGGTGGTTACGGCTCTGAATGGCTGTGGGAACATCCTTGTAGAATGTCGTCGTGGCCCATTTGCCGTTTACGTCGTTAATCCAGAATCCGCTGTTGCCGTTATGCCCGGTCATGACAATGGCCTGGGAGGCTGCGGGAGAGATGGTATATACGTGACCCAGACCACCGGTTGCTATGCGGAGTTCGTCGCCTATTGTTGACACTCGCATCACACGGGGCGAGAGTGTCTCGGTGGTGAAGTTTCCTATGGTGGATGGGTCGGAAAGTGTCAGCGAAGTACGGCGGGTGTCACGGTCAAATATGGTTTCCGCGTCGATGCCGCTTACCGAGGGTGAAGCACCGGTGTAAATCAGGGCGGTAGCGGCTGTGGGGTCAAGTACCGAACCATAGTCAACATCAGTGATGGTGACACCTTCGTTGAGCAACCGCCGTATGCCGTCAGTGCCGAAATATTCCTTCAGCAGTTCAATCTGATCCAAAGAAAGACCGTCAACGACTATCCCCACAACGAGCGAAGGTCGCTTCGGGGCAGTCTGGCCGCTTAGAGCCATTGTAACCACCGATGCAACCAGCAGACCCGCTATGCGGCTACTCAGTATTGATCGTTTCTTTTTTGTCGGCATTTTATGATTATATATGTTGATGAACGTAGTAAATCTGTGATGGTCAGCAAGATAATGGCAGTGTTGAACTGTTGCGCTCCGCAACCCCACAGAATTAATAACAATATTAACGCTACAAAGTTAACAATTTGCCAACAGAAAACCAAAGATTGTGCACGTTTTATCCAAATTCCTGCCACACCGATGATTGTCAACGGGTTAAACAGCAGTAATTGCCAGTTGGGTGAGGTGGCTTCATGAGTGGAGATGAAAATGAGGAAACAAACCGGTAATGATGCCACGAAAATCGCTCCGTAAAACAGGGTGTCAAACCATCGTGACACTTTCCCGCGACGAATATCCCTGAAGGAGACTGCGCCGGCTGATAGCAGGAGTATGATGCTCCAGAACAGAGGTGACATATACCATGCGGTTGCTGGTTCTACGGCATTGCTTAATTCGTTACCTGTCAGGTAATAACTTCGGCTTACTACGGGGCGACCGGCAATGGTTGCATCCCCGAGCATCTTCTCTGCAAGGTCAGGAGCAAACAGCATGGCACGGGGTGTTTCCGGGTGGTCGATGCCTGAACCGAGTGCAATATCCACCCCCAACTGATACCAGGGGTAGTTGGCGTGATAATGCCGCATAGCGTCGCGGAAACTGCTTATTTCACACCCTTCGGGGAGTGTTACCTTCAAGGTGTCGCCGACAGCCTGCTCGATGAGCGACAGAGGGCGTGTTGAACAATTGTCCTTGACGTAATTGTAGCGGTATACACGGTTTTGCGGCAGCAGATTAATGTTGATGGCATCAATCAGACGCCCTTTCTCTTCGGGGGTAAGGTTCAGTTCAAAGGCACGTACAGATCTCCCCTCCGATGCATAGTATCTGACGAAAGCCTCCGTCGGGATTCCCCCAACCATATAGTCGGTTTCTCCTTTAACGAAGCGATATGCGAAATTGTCGGAATTAAAGTCAAACAGACCCCAATTATAGATTACGTCAACACCTCCGGGAGAGTAAACGCGCAGTCCGGCGTGACCTTCAAGTTCGTAAATCTCGCTTCCGGGAGAACATGTGATGAACTCCACGCGCACGGAGTCTGTCGGCTCGGCATGGAGGGTGATACAGAAAAATATAAAGAGCAGGGTGAAGTAATTTTTCATGAGCGTTTTCTTCGTGGAAACATTTTCTTGATATGGGTCAGGCGCAAGGCCAGCGAGTCGCCTGCTATCACAATTATTACGGCGACAAGAATGAGTGTCATACCGCAAAAGTCGGTGGGGGTGACAGTTTCATGAAACACCGCTATACCTATCACCAGAGCGGTCAGCGGCTCGAATACGCCGAGAATGGCAGCAGGAGTGGAGCCAATCTCCTGAATGGCGAGAGTGGTAAAAATCAGTGAGGCAGCGGTTGGTATCAGAGCCAGTCCGGCAAGCGAGCACCATGTCAGAGATGTGGTCGGAAGGTCGATACTCCCCCTGAAAAGGGTCTGGAAAAGGAATATGCTGCTCCCGGCGAGAAGGACGTAAAGAGTCACTTTCAGTGTAGGCACTTTCCGGACACGTCCCTTATTGACCCAAACGATATAAATGGCGTAGGAGAGTGACGCGAGCATTACCAGTGCTGTTCCGGTCAGACTCAGTCCCCCCTCGGGATTTCCGGCATACAGCAGCCCGATACCTCCTAAAGCAAGAATCAGTGAGAGCGCGGTCATCAGACCGAGTCGTTCCCTGAAAACCACCGTTCCGATGATTGCCACAAGCAGCGGGTAGACAAACAGAAGGGTCGACGCGATCCCCGCAGCCATGTAATTATAACTTTCAAAAAGGGCTAACGATGAGAATCCCATCAGCAGACCAAGGAGCAGCAGCGGAATAATCACACTGCGTTCCACCTTCAGGTTATGCCCGCGGAAAAGCAGCAGAGCCCCTACGGCAGGTATGGCAAGCAGATAGCGCATCAGCAGTACCGACGAGGTTGACATCCCGTCGGCATAGAGCGGCAGAGCAAACAACGGGTTCATTCCGTAGAATGCCGCTGCCAGAATCCCATAGATGTATCCTTTGATTTTTTTCACTTTTGTTGTTGTGTGTGCGTTAAGGAATCTGCAAAGTTACGGAAAAAATAGCGAAAACGGTTCCGCTGAGGGTTTAAATTAATTAAAATATGTGTAAATGCCGATTTTGTGTTGGAATATTTGAATTAAAACATTACCTTTGTAGAATAAATTTAACAGAAAAAAGTTGATGAAATATATAGGTGCTCATGTATCTGCCGGTAGTTCAGTGGCTGAGACGCCGGTGCGGGCAGAAGAAATAGGTGCAAAAGCGTTCGCCCTGTTCACGCGCAACCCGTCGCGCTGGGTGGCTGCGCCGTTGAAGCCGAAGGATATTGATCTTTTTAAGGAACGATGTGCCGCGTTGGGGTTTGACCCTTCCGTGATACTCCCTCACGACAGTTTCCTGATTAATCTTGGTGCGCCTGACGCAGAGAAACTGCAGAAGTCGCGCGACGCTTTCCTCGATGAAATGAACCGATGCATGCAGTTAGGTCTGACGATGCTGAATTTCCATCCGGGAAGTCATCTCAATCAGATGCCTGAAGACGAGTGCCTCGACCTTATCGCCGAATCAATAAACCTTACCCTTGACAAGACGGAAGGGGTAAAGGCAGTGATAGAGTGTACAGCCGGACAAGGCTCCAACCTCGGGTTTGCCTTCTCGCAGATCGCCCGGATAATCGACGGAGTGAAAGATAAAGAAAGAGTAGGGGTGTGCATTGACACCTGTCATGCCTTTGCAGCCGGATATGATCTCTCTACCCCCGAAGGCTACAAAGCGACATGGGATGAGTTCGACTCGCTCATCGGTGCCCACTATCTTTGCGGAATGCACCTGAATGATGCCAAGAAAGGGCTCGGCAGCCGTGTGGACCGTCATGAGCAGATAGGTAAAGGGATGCTCGGCACCCGGTTTTTCGAGATGCTGATGAATGACCCGCGTATCGACGGTATCCCCGTGATTCTGGAGACCCCTGACGACTCACTGTGGAAAGAAGAGATAGCATATCTCTACTCACTGATAAAAAATCCTGCATAAAATCACAATCATACTTACATAAAACTAAACATGAAAACAAAACCTGATTTGTCATTTTGGAAACTCTGGAACCTTAGTTTCGGTTTCTTTGGAGTACAAATTGCTTATGCTCTGCAAAGTGCGAACGTATCTCGTATCTTCGCAACGTTAGGTGCAGACCCCCACGACCTCAGTTATTTCTGGATTTTGCCCCCTCTGATGGGTCTCATCGTACAGCCATTGGTGGGTTCGTCAAGTGATAAGACCTGGAACCGTTTCGGTCGACGCCTCCCATATCTTATTGCCGGTGCGGTAGTCGCTGTTCTGGTTATGTGTCTGCTTCCCAATGCAGGTAGTTTTGCCCTTTCAGTATCATCGGCCATCATTGTTGGCCTGATAGCCCTGATGCTTCTTGACACCTCCATCAATATGGCCATGCAGCCGTTCAAGATGCTTGTAGGTGATATGGTAAATGAGAAACAGAAAGGTCTGGCCTACTCAATCCAGTCGTTCCTGTGCAACGCGGGCAGTATTGTCGGTTTCGTGTTCCCTTTCCTGCTTACATGGCTCGGATTTAAAAATACGGCTGCTGAGGGTGTGATACCCCAGACCGTGGTCTACTCATTCTATATAGGAGCGGCAATCCTTCTTCTGTGTGTTATCTACACCATGGCGAAAGTCAAGGAATGGCCCCCGAAATTGTATGCCGAATATAACGGAATTGAAGAAGATAAAGAAGGTGAAAAGAAAGAAAGCAGCAACTTGTTCAAACTGCTTGTGAATGCACCGAAAACATTCTGGACCGTAGGTCTGGTACAGTTCTTCTGCTGGTTCGCGTTTCTTTTCATGTGGACCTACACCAACGGTACAATCGCCCGCAATGCATTCGACTGTCCCGAAACAGTGACTATCAACGGCATTGTGGCTGACGGAAATACTTATGATGCCAAGAACATCCTTTTAGGCGACTCCACACTGATCATCACTCACGGAAAGGCACTCGCTGCCGGTGTTGAGGTCAATGGGAAGTTCTATCCCGCATCATCGGTTGTGGCTGTGGGTGGCGTAAACAACGACACCATCTTCACCGACCATAAAGTAGTAACCACCAACGGTAAAGCAAACTATACCTACGGTGAGGAATACAAGGCACCCTCCGGCAAACTCCTTATCAACGGTTTTGAAGTCATCGACTCCGTGGCTTCATTCCGGGTTATGGATTACCTGTCACAGTTCAAGGATAAAGAAAATCTTATCCTCGCGGGTATAGTGTCACATGACCCCCACACCGGTGAACTTTTCCTTGACGAAGTGGAAAATGTCACCATTTCGGCTCCTGCGGAATATAACACAAGCGTGGTGCTCAACACTGAATCAGCGGAGTACAATGATGCCGGTAACTGGGTGGGAATTCTCTTCGCAATCCAGGCGATAGGTTCTGTGCTCTGGGCTTGTCTGCTTCCCATTATCCCCGGCAGAAAATTCTCCTACTCACTGTCGTTGGTTTTGGGTGGAATAGGATTTGTGACAGCCGGATATTTCACTGACCCCTACATGCTGTTCATTTCGTTCGCCCTTATCGGCTGCGCATGGGCTGCAATGCTGGCATGGCCATTCACCATCCTTACCAACTCGCTGAAGGGTGGCAACATAGGGGCTTATCTGGGTCTGTTCAACTGCTCAATCTGCATACCTCAGATCATCGGTGCTCTTGTCGGCGGATGGATACTTTCTATGATAGGTAGCCCTGATGAACTTGCACCGCAGTATATGATGATGATCATCGCAGGAATCTCGCTCTTCCTTGGCGCAGTCTCTGTGGTGTTCATCAAAGAAAAAGAGACAGTAAAAGAGTAATCTCAATATATACACTACTAACAACACTGCCTTGACCATGTCGGGGCAGTGCTGTCGTATATAAGGGTCTGAACTATACCGTTTTAGCCGGTTTTTATCATGAAAATTGACATAAAGGTAACCGCTTATGTCATTTTTTTTTGTACCTTTGCAGTGTGATTCACAAAGAGTCACCCTACTATGACATCAGAAATCAATCATCATTTTATTTCAACTCCGTTCGTGAAGAACTGGGGATTTTTGGAGAACTGGAAAAGCACCGCTTCCATTCTGTAACAGGTGAATTTGAGCCTTTTCTAAAGGTAGCCTGCGGTCAACACCCTCCCGGTTGACCTTAGAAACTGTTTAAATTTATGAATAAATTTTGATACTCTGATTTTAAGAATCTTTTTGGCGATTTTTGCCAAGTATCGTCGGTCACGATGCCCGCATCGCTCCCTCCTCAACTTGCAAAACTCATCCAAAAATATCCTCAAAATCATTCGCACATAAATTTAAACAGTTTCT
>JAAVGE010000043.1 GCA_014800385.1 Bacteroidales bacterium | reverse complement strand
TGCATCCTCGGCCTCCATCTCATCGCGGAGTATCCGGCAGGCCACGTAATGCAGTTTTTCCCGCACAAGGGCGAATGTTCCTATTAGCGTTTCAGTTCCCATACACCCATAATACAACCACACCCCTGAAACATAACATCACAGATATAAAAAATCAGCGGAACCGTGACGACAAATCCGATTCCGCAAAATTCTATAATATTTGGAGGCTATTATAAAACTGCCCGGTTCATTTTTTATTATCCTTTGGAGGAAAAATGAACTCGCGGGATTTTCTTAAAAATACAAATATGAAAAAAATGGGGGTGTGTTCAAATTGGCGCAGCCTCGCCGTATACACGATTATGCGGCTGCTCCATGGAGCAGCCCTACAGGGATAACATATTGATTGTCAAGATGGTAGGAATGCTCCCTGGAGCATCCGCCGAATATACATCACTGTCCATGAACGTACAACACATAACAATACAGGATGCATCAATATTTGACACAGCCTAAGGGTGGTTATGTCGTTATTTAAAGTTTAAATGAAAGAGCCGTGGTTTCAATTATTGTGGACAGAAACAAAATCTAATTAATTTTTGTCAACCACTTAAAAAAACAGTATCTTTGTGGCTGAAACAGAACGGATAGTGACCGGAAACGGTAATATCCTTTATAGAGTGTTAGAATTTAAACCAAATTTAAAATATAGAGAGGTTTAGAAATTTTTGATTTCATCACAAAGGATCTTTTGGGCGCTTTCCAAACTTTCATCAGTCACAAGGCCCACATTGCTCCTTCTTCAATTTTGAAAAATCACTCCAAAATCTCTCTTTGTGATAAAATCATTAAAATTCAAACACACTCTAAATAAAATTATCGGATGATGAAAAAGATTATCGCACTTTTGCTCCTTATCCCGGCATTTGCCGGTCTGAGCGGTCAGTCGCTTAAAGTAGATGATAAGAGTTACCGCTGGGAGGGTAGCCTCTATGCCGGGTTAAATACCGACGGATATGAGGTGGATGGTGGAGTATCGTTCTTCATCAACCGTTTTGTTGGTGTGCGCTGTGGAGTGGGTGTGACTGGTGAAATAGGCAGTTTGAGCAAGTTGTCAATAGTCTTTGACTATGACGACCCTATACTGCCGGGCAACGATTATGACTATTATTATAATGACCACTCCTCCTTAACGCGCATGCGGTTCACTCCCGCGCTGGTGTTGAGGTCACCCTGCTTGTATGAATGGAGAGAGCAGGATGTGCAGATATATCTGTTTGGCGAGCCGGGACTGGTTTTCTCCACTCCGGAGCATGACTCCCATAGAGCCCGATGGCTTAATCTGATGTTGCGCGCGGGATTGAATATGCAGGTTGACCGCTGGGTGTTTACTATTGGATATGGCATCACTGACTATAGCCTGACCTCAGGGTTGAAGCAATTCAAGCAACCCAACCATATAACCCACACCGGTTTCATTGGTGCAGGATATAAGTTCTGAGGAGAAATAGGTAAAATTTGACCAAAAAATGTAAATAATAGACCAAAAGAGGGTTTGGTTCAAAAAAATTCACTAACTTTGCGGCTCAAACATGACCGGAAGGTGACATCCGTTATGCTTCCGGCTTAATTAATATATAGATGAAAAAACTTATTCTTTCGGCAGCCGCAGCGGCAGCCATAGTACTGCCGATGAGCGCAGAAGGCTATCAAGTCAATACACTTTCAGCCAAACAGAACGGTATGGGACATACCGGAACCGCTCTTAAACTCGGCTCGGAGAGCATGATTTTCAACCCTGCCGGTATGGCGTTTATGGAAGATAAAATCGATTTCTCCGGATCATTCACAGCCATTATTCCCGATGCTTCGGCTAAGGTTGACGGAGTTAAATACTCCACCGATTGCCCGGCAAGCACACCCCTGGCCTTTAACCTCGGATTCTCTATCTACGACAACCTCAAAGCCGGTGTTTCATTCTACACCCCTTACGGCTCCAACATCAAATGGGGCGAAAACTGGGCGGGCGCACTGCTCAACCAGCAGGTTAAATTAGCGGTATACACCGTGCAGCCTACCATTGCATGGCGTATCACTCCGAAACTGTCTGTAGGCGCGGGATTGACCATTGCCTGGGGTAGCGTGAATCTTGACAAAGGTCTTGCTTCAGGAAATTCCCTCGACATGATGCTGATGGCGCAAGGTATGCCTGCAATGTTCGGCGACATCGTTCCGGCGTCGGTTAACCTCAAAGGTACCAGCGATGTAGCGTTGGGATTCAATATCGGTGCTATGTACGACATCAACAGTCAGTGGACCGTCGGTGCTTCTTACCGCAACAAGATGTCGATGAAGGTGAAAAGCGGGTTGGCAAGCGTAAACTATGCCAACGAAATGGCCTCGGCCATCCTTGAAAGCCAACTCGGACTGATCGACCAGGCTAACTTCTCGGCCGAAATGCCCTGCGTGTCAATCCTCAGTCTTGGTGTATCCTACAAACCTATTGAACGACTGACACTTGCAGCCGACGTTCAGTTGTCGTTCTGGAAACAATACAAGCAACTTGACATTGAATTTACCCCCGCTCAACTCTCTGTGTTTGACCAGCACATTGAAAAGAACTATCGCAATGCATTGATGTATCACATTGGTGCGCAGTACAACCTGACCGACCGCTTTGACCTTCGCGCGGGTCTGCTCCTTGACACCACACCTATCCGCAATGATAATTACAACCCCGAAACCCCGGGCATGACCAAACTCGAACCGAGCGTAGGTCTCTCTTTCCGCCCCGTAAAAAACTTCTCCATCGATGCCTCGGTGATGTATGTTGCCGGTCTCGGCGCCAATAATGCTTCAATAAAATATGTTGACATGTTGAAACAGCAGATGATGACCCAACTCGGTCAGACCTATACCCCGGAGACCTTTACCGCCGACTATTCCGTTTCGGCATGGTGTCCGTCAATCGGATTCTCTCTCACCTTCTAATCATCTGTTAGACACCTCTTTACGAGATAAATAAATTTGGTTTCAACTCTCCTTTATTAAAAGTTTAACATTTATTAACTCCATAAACTTTGTGGCTAACGAAAAAAGCCGTAACTTTGCACCCGTAAAACATCGCGGGTTGGAGCAGTGGTAGCTCGTTGGGCTCATAACCCAAAGGTCGGAGGTTCGAGTCCTCCACCCGCCACAAGGAGAGAAAACAGCGCCTCAGAATTTCTGGGGCGTTGTTTTTCATATTCCCGAACTTGCGGAACTCAACAAAAAACAAACAAGATTTGCACAGACCCGCCCGTAACCGTAAGCCACCACGACGGCTCCTTTCAAAAAAATTACCCCAAGGGGTAATAATTAAAAAAAAAATAATTAAATTTGTAGGATTATTTACGCCGAACTGTCACAGGCAAGGTGAGATAGGTTTTAAAACATTATAAATGAATACAAGAAAAGATCGTATCGGGCTGATTACAAAACTAATCCGCACTTACAACGTGGCTTCGCAGGAGCATCTGCAAAAGTTGCTGGAAAGCGAAGGAGTAAAAGTTACTCAGGCCACATTGTCGCGCGATTTACGAATGATCGGCGCCACCCGACGATGTGATTCAGAAGGAAAATCCTACTACTTCATGCCGGAGAGCGTAAGCAACCAGTATATTGAAGCCGATTTCCCTCTGGAATTGCCAATGATAGCCTCAGGACTGCGCGAGCGGTTCGGCGACGCATTGCTGACCGTAGCCATCTCGCTCAACATGGTGGTGCTGAAAACCCGTCCCGGCTATGCCACAGGACTGGCGGTGGAGATTGACGCCATAGGAAGTCCCTACATACTTGGCACCGTTGCCGGTGCAGACACCGTGCTGATGGTCATGCACGAGAGTCTGACCAAGGAGAAAATCCGACAGTTATTAACGACATTTATACCCTCAACCATAATTAATAGAAAAGAAAATTATTCTCAGGTACGATTAGAAAATGATTGACATTAATGAAATTGATGTAGTTGTAGCCGATGAGTCGCACGTCAAATATGTTGATGAGATTCTTGACACCATCAACCGTGCAGCAAAGGTTCGTGGCACCGGTATCGCAAAACGATCACCGGAATATGTCAAACAGAAAATGCTTGAACACAAGGCTGTTGTCGCTCTTCACGGCGACAAGTTTGCCGGCTTCAGTTATATTGAATCGTGGAGTGAGCGTGCTTTTGTGGCAAACTCCGGATTGATTGTTGCCGATGCTTTCCGCGGCATCGGACTGGCCAAACGTATCAAAGAGAGGATATTTCGCCTGTCACGTGAGAAATACCCCTCCGCGAAAATTTTCTCCCTCACCACCGGAGCAGCCGTAATGAAGATGAACTTTGAATTAGGCTATCGTCCGGTGACTTTTGACGAACTCACAACCGATGAAGCATTCTGGCGCGGTTGCGAAAGTTGCGTCAACTACGACATCCTGCAGCGCAACGGCGGACACAAATGTCTCTGCACAGGTCTGCTCTACGACCCCGCCGAGGAATATCACAATCGTGAGCATGAGCACAAAGAATAATAACAAAAAAACATATACACTGAAATGAACAAAAAGAAAGTTGTCCTTGCCTACAGCGGCGGTCTCGACACATCATTCGCTGTAAAATATCTCACCGAGGACTGTGGCTACGAAGTATACACAGCCATTGCCAACACCGGCGGTTTCAACGCCGAAGAACTTAAGGAAATTGAACGTCGCGCTCTTGAACTTGGCGCACGCGAACACGCCACGCTTGACATCACTCATGAATACTACGAAAAAAGTATCCGTTTCATGATTTTCGGCAACGTGCTCCGCAACGGAACATATCCCATTTCCGTTAGTTCCGAGCGTATTTTCCAGGCTATGGCTATCATCAACTACGCCAAGGAAATCGGTGCGGACGCTGTTGCACACGGCAGTACAGGCGCAGGTAACGACCAGGTGCGTTTCGACATGACTTTCCGCATCCTCGCACCCGAAATTGAAATCATCACCCCTACCCGCGACATGAATCTCACCCGCGAGTATGAAATAGAATATCTCCGCAAACATGGCTTCCAGGCTGACTTCAAGAAACTGGAATACTCCATCAACAAAGGTCTCTGGGGCACCAGCATCGGCGGTAAGGAAACACTGAAAAGCAATCAGACTCTCCCCGAGGAGGCCTACCCCACTCAGATGACCGCCAAAGAGGAGACTACCATCACCCTCGACTTTGAAAAAGGTGAACTCGTTGCAATCAACGGCAGCCGCTTCGAGGATCGTGTGGCTGCTATCCAGCACCTTGAAGAAGTTGTCGCACCCTACGCTCTGGGACGTGACATGCACATCGGCGACACCATCATCGGCATCAAAGGACGTGTAGGTTTTGAAGCCGGCGCGCCCATGCTCATCATAAACGCCCACAAAATGCTTGAAAAACATACCCTGACCAAATGGCAGCAGTATTGGAAGGACCAACTCGGCACATGGTACGGTATGTTCCTGCATGAAGCACAGTATCTCGAACCCGTCATGCGCGACATCGAGGCTTATCTGGCTGAGTCACAGCGCAACGTAACAGGTCGCGTTATCGTGAACCTCGCCCCCTACCGCTACACTTTGGTTGGTGTGGAAAGCGACTTCGACCTGATGAAAACCAACTTCGGCGAATACGGCGAGCAGAGCAACGCCTGGACCGCTGATGATGTCAAAGGGTTCACCAAGATTTTGGGCAACCAGATGACCATCTATCATAATATTCAGACTAAAAACGGAAAGAAAGATATATGATTAAAGCCGGAATCATAGGAGGAGCGGGCTACACCGCAGGTGAACTGCTCCGTCTGCTGCTCCATCATCCCGACGTAGAAGTGGTGTGGGTTCATTCGGAAAGTAACGCAGGCAACCCCGTTGCTGCTGTTCATCAAGGACTTATAGGCGACACCGACCTTAAGTTCACCGACAGCACCGACTGGGAGAGCATCGACGTGCTGTTCTGCTGCACCCCGCATGGCAAAACCCGCAGTTTCCTTGCCGAACAATCCCTGCCTGAAACACTCCGCATTGTCGACCTCTCGGCCGACTTCCGCATTGAGGACGGCACACACGACTTCGTTTATGGTCTGCCGGAACTGAACCGTAAGCGTATGGTGCGCGGCGCACGCCACGTGGCCAACCCCGGATGTTTCGCGACTGCCATCCAACTCGCGCTGCTCCCTCTGGCTAAAAACGGTATGTTAAAAGGGGACATCCACATCACTGCCATCACCGGAAGTACCGGGGCAGGTGTGAAACCGGGTGCCACCACCCACTATTCATGGCGCAATGACAACGTCAGCATATACAAACCGTTCCGTCACCAGCATCTGGCCGAGATCATGCAGACCGTCAAAGGGTTACAGCCCAACTACGACGGTCAGGCCCTGTTCATCCCCGTGCGCGGATGTTTCTCACGCGGAATCATGGCCATAATCTACACCGAAGTCGATGCACCCCTGGAAGAGATCCGTCAGCGTTATGAAGAGTGTTACGACGACCACAGTTTCACCTTTGTCACAGACAAGGAACCCGACCTGAAGGATGTGGTTAACACCAACAAATGCATCATACATCTTCAGAAAGAGGGCAACCTGCTGCTTATAACCTCCGTCATTGACAATCTGGTGAAAGGCGCATCAGGTCAGGCTGTTCACAACATGAACCTCCTGTTCGGTCTGTCTGAAAAAATCGGGCTGCAACTGAAAGGTTCAGCCTTCTGAAAAATATAATCCTATGGTGAATCCATGAGTTGACACTCTTGGATTCATCATATTTTTTACCGCCCGGCTCCCGAGAATTGAACCTACGGGAACGCCAAATGTTTACATATATAATATTGTTTACATATATAATATAATGTGAAAATGATAGATAACGAAGCACCCGAAAGGGCTATATTAGTAGGGCTTATCACTCCGCAACAAAACGAGATGAAAGCCAACGAGTATCTTGATGAACTGGCGTTCCTTGCCGATACCGCCGGGGCTATGACGGTGAAAAAATTCCTGCAACGTGTCGACAGCCCCAACTCACGCACATTCGTGGGTAAAGGTAAACTGGAGGAAATCAAGCAGTTCATTGAGGAAAACGACATCCAGATGGCAATCTTCGATGATGACCTCTCCTCAAAGCAGGTCCTCAACATCGAACGTGAGTTACAGGTTAAAATACTTGACCGCACAAGTCTGATTCTTGACATCTTCGCCAAACGTGCACAGACGGCTAACGCCAAAGCACAGGTGGAATTGGCTCAGTATCAATATCTTCTGCCACGTCTGACCCGAATGTGGACCCACCTTGAGCGTCAGCGAGGAGGTATCGGTATGCGTGGCCCGGGTGAAACACAGATTGAAACCGACCGCCGTATCATACTCGACAAAATATCACGCCTGAAGGAGGAACTTCGTGGCATCGACCGTCAGAAATCAATCCAGCGGAAAAACCGCGGCAAACTGACACGTGTGGCATTGGTGGGATACACCAACGTGGGTAAGTCAACCATCATGAACCTGCTGAGCAAGAGCGACGTGTTTGCCGAAAACAAACTGTTCGCCACCCTTGACACCACCGTGCGAAAAGTGATTATCGACAACCTCCCCTTCCTGCTTACCGATACCGTAGGGTTCATCCGCAAACTTCCCCATCATCTGGTAGATTCCTTCAAGTCCACCCTCGATGAGGTGCGCGACGCTGACCTGCTGCTGCATGTAGTCGACATCAGCCACCCTCAGTTTGAGGAGCAGATTGAAGTTGTCAACCAGACCCTCCGCGAGGTGTGCGGCGCGGGCGACAAACCGATGATAATGGTCTTTAACAAGATAGATGCGTTTCACTACACCCCCAAAGATGAGGATGACCTTACTCCACGCACACGTGAAAATATCTCTCTTGATGAATTGAAAGCCACATGGATGTCACGCATGGGCGACGACTGTGTGTTCATCTCCGCCAAAACAGGAAAGAACATCGATGAACTCAAGGAGAAACTCTATGAAAAGGCGAAAGAAATCCACCTGACCCGTTTCCCCTACAACGACTTCTTATTCCAGAAATATGACGATGTAGAATCTGCTGACACTCAGATAGATGAATAGCAAAATGGAATGGCAGCGGCTTATCAGCGACAAGCGGTTCGGACTGGAGTCATATCATGACCCCAAGCGGGGCGAGATGCGCAGTGATTTCCAGCGCGACTACGACCGTCTGGTGTTCTCCTCACCCTTCCGACGCCTGCAGAATAAAACCCAGGTGTTTCCGCTCCCCGGAAGCATCTTCGTTCATAACCGACTGACCCACAGCCTGGAAGTGTCGTGCTGCGGACGCTCCATAGCCACCACCGTAGCCTCGGCGCTTAGCAAGAAATATGCCGATCAACCGGACACAGTTGCCAAACTGAGCCAGATAGGCGACATCGTTGCAGCAGCCTGCCTGGCTCATGACTTAGGAAATCCTCCGTTCGGTCACTCCGGCGAGAAAGCCATTTCCACATTCTTTTCCGAAGGAGAAGGACGTGATCTTGAATCAGAACTGACGCCGAAGGAATGGAATGACCTGACACATTTCGAGGGTAACGCCAATGCCTTCCGCCAGTTGACCCACAGTTTCCGCGGGCGTCGCAACGGCGGATTCGCCATGACCTATTCCACCCTGGCCTCAATAGTCAAATACCCGTTTGAGTCGGTTGTGGCAACAAAAAACAAATTCGGATTTTTCAACACCGAAGTTGAATCATACCTCCGCATCGCTGACGACCTGGGCATACTGCGCCTGTCGGCCGAAGGCGAACCTATTCGCTATGCCCGCCATCCCCTTGTCTACATTGTTGAAGCAGCCGATGACATCTGCTACGAAATCATGGACATCGAGGATGCCCACAAACTGAAAATCATCCCCACCGACACCGTCAAGGATTTACTTTTGGGCTATTTCACCCCTGAACAGCAGGAACGTATGAAGCACGTCATGGAGATGGTTACCGACCCCAACGAACAGATAGCCTACCTGCGGTCATGCGTTATCGGAACTCTGGTCAACGCCGCCGCGAAAGTGTTTGTGGAGAATGAGGAGAGAATACTTGACGGTACCTTCACCGGCTCGCTGCTCAACCATATTCCCGAGCCTGAACTGAGCGGATACGCACGCTGCAATGAGATGTCCTGGAAAAAAATCTACTGTGCGGGCGATGTTGTCGACATTGAACTTGCCGGTAACCGTATCATCACCTTCCTTCTTGAAAAACTGGTTCATGCCGTACGTTTCCCCGACCAGACCTACTCATGTCTGCTGCTTGCCCGTGTCCCCGAACAATACGATGTCGATGCTCCGACCCTGTTCGGAAAAATCCAGGCGGTGGTGGATCATGTGTCATCCATGACAGACGTGTATGCACTGGATCTATACCGCAAACTTAATGGAATGAGTCTTCCTGCCGTATGATAAAGCGATTATTCACACTTATACTCATATTGTGGTCCTCCATAGCCGCATTTGCCTACACTGTCGAGCAGATTCCCAACGTTCAACTGAGCGACAGCCGCCTGTACACCTCCGATCCTGACGGCATACTCTCGCCCCGTGCCCATGCCACCATTGACTCCCTGGCCGCCGATCTCCGCGCCAAATCAAGTTCCGAGATGGCAGTGGTCATTGTCAACAGCATTGACGGGGATGACCCCGAAGAGTTTGCCACCAAACTGTTCAACACATGGAGAATAGGCAAAAAAGAGAGCAACAACGGTGTATTGGTGCTGACCGTAATGGATGAAAATTACTGCATCATCCGCACCGGATACGGCGCGGAAGGAGTTCTGCCCGACATCACCACCGGACGCATCCGGCGCGAAATCATGAACCCCTATTTCCGCATAGGCAAGACCGACAGCGCCATGACAGAAGGTGTACGCGCCATCCACACGGTGATGACCGACCCTAAAGCGGCCGAAGAACTTCTTGACACATACACCCGCAACCGCCAGGAAGATGAAAAACGTCAGAACCGCGAAGAACTTATTGAGATTCTTGGCGGACTGACAACCGTCGGCGGCATATTCACACTCCTTTTCCTTGGACTGTATTTCTTCAACAAAAACAAGAAAAAAGGGAACACCACCGAGATGTATCGCACACTCTCCAGCCTGCAGTCCGGAGCACTCGCATCAGCGTTTATCGGACTCGGCATACCCCTTATAGCATATTTTTTCCTGCGCAGCAAACGTAACCGCCTGCGCAACACCGCTCCGCTTTGCAAGCGTTGCTCCACTCCGATGGTTGCTGTTGACAAACAACAGAAACTGACATATCTCACTCCTCAGCAACAGACTGAACAACGTCTGGGCTCAGTCGATTACGATGTGTGGAGATGTCCGGCTGACGGAACAACGGAGGTGATGGAATTCCCCGGCCGAACAGATAAATACACCCGATGCCCCAAATGCGGCACCCGTGCACGTCACCAGATAAGCGACACTATTATCCATCAACCCACCCGCTACCGCAACGGACAGGGACAACGCCGATTCCATTGCGAATACTGCGGCAACGATGACTTCACCAACTACGTCATAATGCGCCAGGCACCCGTAGTCATCGGTGGAGGTGGCGGCGGACGAGGCTTCGGCGGTGGCGGAGGCTTCTCAGGCGGATCATTCGGAGGCGGATTCTCAGGCGGCGGCGGTTCCGGAGGCCGATGGTGAAAAAAAATTATCAATGAAACGATTTAGCCACATTCAGTTCAACAAAAATTATTATCTTTGCATCCGTTAAGGAACTGTTCATTTTTTCACCTAAGTCACTACAAATATGCTCAGTAACAACATCCGAGAAATGATTCCCAAGATTCAGGAGTTTATGAAAAGCCAGCCAATACTGAGGGCATGGTTATTTGGCTCATGCTCGCGCGGAGAAGAAACATCCGGAAGTGACATTGACATACTTGTGGATTATGATTACAATAATGGTCGCGTCTCCCTTTTCAAGATGGGTGCAATCCTTATGGATCTATCCGACCTCTTAGGCAGAAAAGTCGATCTTGTTGAAAATAGCGGCGTTATGGAATTTGCACGTAAAAGCATTGATAAAGATAAAATATTGATTTATGAGAGAACGGCTTAAAGATCCGGGTAGGATTCAACACATGCTTGATATGGCAATCATGCTTGAACATGAACGTTCCCGACATACCATAGAAGATATTCAAAACAACAGCATATTGTTTTATGGTTTATCAAAGATGGTTGAAATAATCGGAGAAGCCGCCTATATGATAACTAAAGAATATAAAGAATCTCATCCCGACATACCGTGGAGACAAATAGAAGGTATGCGACATATCTTGGTTCACGGATATTTCACAATCAGGGCTGAAGTACTATGGGATGTTATACAAAATGACATACCGACACTTATACCTACACTTAAACTGTATCTTGAAGAGTGAGTCCCCTCTTTAATTTTAAAGGAGTATTTGGGTTTTAAACCAATTTTAAACACTCTCTCAAAAAACTTTCTGAGAATTTCAGCAGAAAACAGAAGATATATCGTCTAACACTTGATTTGGCATCCTTTTTTTTGTAAATTTGCACGATATTTGGGTAATTATGCCCGAACGATTGCAATAATCTTCCGATGATGAAGAAAAAGAGAAAAGGATTTCATATAATCAACGCACGTGTGACTGCCACGGTCAGCGTATCGCTGGTGCTGATAATACTCGGCATCGTGTGTCTGATGGCTATCGCTGCAAACAATGTTACCCGTGGAATCAAAGAGAATCTCGGTTTCAACATCATCTTTGTTGAAGAGGTGTCAGATGCCGACGTGAATTATATCACTGAATTTGTCAAACGCCAGCCTTACGCCAAATCAACAGAACTTATCACACCCCAGCAGGGTCGGGAACGATGGATGGAAGAGACCGGCGAGGATGTGATGGATGTGCTCGGTGTAAACCCCTTTGCCGCCGAACTGGCCGTGAAGGTCAATGCCAGCCACTCCACCACCGCACAACTCAAAGCCTATGCCGATGCTGTTCGCCATCATCCTGCTGTTGAAGATGTTACCATGCACGCCGAAATGGCCGACTCCATCAATGAAAATCTGAACAGCATCACTCTGGTGCTTGCCATTGTGGGTTGCGCATTACTCTTCATCTCCTTCATGCTCATAAATAATACAATCCGACTGACGGTTTATTCCCGGCGTTTCATTATCCACACAATGAAACTTGTGGGAGCCACCGACAGTTTCATCCGCCGTCCGCTGATAACGGCGAATATCATCAACGGGATTATTGCCGGCGTGGCAGCATCGGGTGTGCTGGCCCTGCTGTTATATTACATCACCGGCTTTGATGCCTCGATAAGCAAATTTATCCCTGTGGATAATCAGTTGCCCGTGTATGGCGGATTGATTGTGGCAGGCGTGGTTATCTGCGGTGTCACATCGCTGATAGCGGCCAACCGCTATCTGAGGATTGACTATGATGACATGTTTGACTGAACAACAGCGGGTTATACATCTCCGCAAAAACGATAAAACGAAATAAAATGGCAGAAAATAAAACCCAGTCTCAGCAGGAGGCTATTGAAAGCGAACGCCGTGCGTTTCCGCTGATGAAAATAAACTTCATTCTTATGGGATGCGCAGCCGTGGTGATTATCCTCGGCTTCCTCCTTATGTTGGGCTCACCTTCGGGCAATGAGTTCAATGCGGACATCTTCTCGGTGCGCCGAACCGTGGTCGGACCGACCATCGCCTTTTTAGGATTCATATTCATGGGATTCGGAATAATTTATAAAGGACGTAATAAATAATCATAAAAACATAAAGAATAATGAGTTGGTTAGAGGCTCTCATCCTTGGAATAGTTCAGGGACTTGCCGAATATCTCCCCATCAGCAGCAGCGGGCATCTGGAAATATGCCGTCAGTTGTTAGGTGTTGACCTGAGTGGAAGCGCGTCGCTTGAATTTGACGTGATGCTTCATGTTGCAACAGTGTTGAGCACAATAGTTATTTTGTGGCGTGAATTTTTACCCCTATGCGTGTCGTTCTTCACGTTCCGACGCGATGACAACTTCTATTACGTATGCAAGATTTTTATTTCATGTATCCCCATCGGCATCGTCGGACTCTGCTTCAAGGATGTGATTGAGAAATTCTTCGACGGCAACCTTACGGTTGTGGGGGGATGTCTCTGTGCAACAGCATGTCTCATATCATTCGCATACTTTTTCCGTACCTCGCCGCTTCAGAAAAGTACCCCGATGGATCCGGCCTACAAACCGCGCGAGATCGGGTGGCTTGATGCGTTCATCATCGGTTGTGCTCAGGCGTTGGCCGTACTCCCCGGATTGAGCCGCAGCGGTACAACCATCGCCACAGGTATCCTCATCGGCGACCGCCGCGAATCAGTGGCAAAATTCTCTTTCTTCATGGTCATCATACCCATTTTAGGGGAGGCTTTGCTTGACGTGAAGAAAATCATAGCCCCGTCAGCCAATGCTGTTGCAGGTGCCGCATCCGGAACCGTGGAACTCATCCCCATGCTCGTAGGGTTCGTTGCCGCGTTCCTTGTTGGTTGCGCCGCATGCCGCTGGATGCTCGAGATTGTTAAACGTGGACGCATGATATGGTTTGCTGTCTACTGTCTGATTGTCGGTATATTCTGTATTCTGTATTGATGGATCTTATAACCGGCGAAATATTCCATATTGACAAACCACTGGAATGGACCTCGTTCGACGTGGTGAAACGTATCCGTGGCATTGTGCTGCGTCGCCTTGGACGAAAAAAATTCAAGGTAGGACACGCAGGCACCCTTGACCCCCTCGCAACAGGTGTCATGATTGTCTGCACCGGCAAAGCCACCAAGCGGATTGAGGAACTGCAGGCCGGTGTGAAGGAATATGTTGCAACGATACGTTTAGGGGCTACGACACCGTCGTTCGACCTCGAGACGGAGATCGATGCCACCTACCCCACCGAGCATATCACCCGCGACCTTGTCCTCTCCACCCTCGAGCAGTTCAAGGGGGAGATACGTCAGGTTCCTCCCGCCTTTTCGGCATGCAAGATTGAAGGCGTACGAGCCTACGAGATGGCTCGCCAGGGGGAAGAACCTCAGTTAAAAGCCAAACTCCTTGTCATCGACGAGATTGAACTGCTGCAGTACGCCCCGGAGGAGATTACCCTCAGAATTGTCTGCAGCAAAGGAACATACATCCGCGCACTGGCACGCGACATCGGTGCCGCACTCGGTTCGGGCGGTCACCTGTCGGCTCTGCGCAGAACGCGCGTCGGCAACGTCAGTGTGGAAAACTGCCTTACAGTTGACCAGGCGGTAGAAAAAATCAGAAACGCCGAACTGGTGTTTCCCGATAATGAATAAAACTAAATATAGATATATAATAGATATATAGTAGAATGAAACTTTCACAGTTCAAATTCCGTTTGCCGGAAGATCTGATAGCCCAGTATCCCTCTGAGCATCGTGATGAATGTAAACTGATGGTGCTTCACCGCAAAACAGGTGAGATAGAGCATCGGATATTCAAGGATATTATTGAATACTTCAATGAAGGTGACGTGATGGTGTTCAACGACACTCAGGTGTTTCCCGCACGCCTCTACGGAAATAAGGAAAAGACCGGAGCGCGCATCGAGGTGTTCCTGCTGCGTGAACTCAACGAGGAGCACAAACTATGGGATGTTCTGGTGGAACCGGCACGCAAAATCCGCATAGGCAACAAACTTTATTTCGGTGACGATGAGTCAATGGTTGCCGAAGTAATCGACAACACCACTTCGCGCGGACGCACACTCCGTTTCCTCTACGACGGTCCCCACGATGAATTCAAGGCCGCACTCTATGCCTTGGGACAGACTCCCCTGCCCGAATATATCAAACGTGAGCCGGAGCCGGAGGATGTTGAACGCTATCAGACAATCTTTGCCCGTGTGGAAGGTGCTGTTGTGGCTCCCTCGGCAAACCTCCATTTCTCTCGTGAACTGATGAAACGTCTTGAAATAAAAGGTGTTGAAGAAGGTTTCATCACTGTTCATTCCGGACTTGGAAACTTCCGCGACATCGATGTGGAGGATCTGACCAAACACCGTATGGACTCCGAGCAGGTCAACATCACTGACGAACTTGTCGAGATGGTCAACAAAGCCAAGGATGAGGGTCACAAGGTGTGTGCCGTAGGTGCATCCGTCCTGCGTGGCATATCAAGCGCCGTTTCAATGGGTGGTCACATGAAGACTTTCCAGGGATGGACCAACAAATTTATCTTCCCCCCCTACGATTTCACAGTAACCGATGCTTTCGTAACAAACTTCCACATGCCCTATTCAACGCTGTTGATGATGACCTGTGCCATAGGGGGTTACGACCTTGTAATGCGAGCATACGACGAGGCTATCGAGCAGGGATATAAGTTCGGTGCATACGGCGACGCAATGCTCATAACCGATTAACCCCAAATATCACAATGATTGTCAACGAACGTAACAACCGCGCCGAGCGTATTCTGCATGCCGCCATGCAGATGCTGACAGCCGCACGCACCGCACCCAAGGGTCGCGGAGCCGACACTCTCGAGGTAGCGCTCCTCACGGGCGATGACCTGGAACGCCTTGCCGCCGAAATGGACCGTCTGGTAGCCGAGGAGGGTAAAGCGCCTTTCTTCAGCCGTGATGCCGGATGTCTGCGTAAATCCGAGGCGGTTATCCTGATTGGCAGCCGCTATATCCCCTTAGGGCTTAACTGCACACGTTGCGGATTCCCTTCGTGCGGAAACAAACCAAAGGAGGTGCCATGCGTATTCAACAATGTCGATGCCGGCATAGCCATCGGCAGCGTCACCGCCATGGCTGCACAGATGCACATTGACAACCGCGTGATGTTTTCGGCAGGTGTGGCGGCTGAGTCACTCTCGCTGATGCCTGAAGTGCGCGGAATATGTGCCATACCCCTGTCATGCTCAAGCAAAAGTCCGTTCTTCGACAGATAATTAATAAACCGATAAACAGAAATAATATGTCAATCGACAATATCATAGCAAAAGCCGTGAGTCAGGCAGTGAAGGAACTCTACGGCATCGATACCGACCCGGCACAGATTGTGCCCCAGTCAACAAAAAAAGAGTTCGAGGGTAACCTCACCATAGTTGTATTCCCCTGGGTTAAAGCAGCCCGCAAATCGCCCGAAGCCGTCGGAAAGGAAATCGGCGACTGGCTGGTTGACAACGAACCTGCTGTTGCACGTTTCAACGTCATCAAGGGATTCCTTAACCTGGTCATCGAACCCACGTTCTGGAATTCTATCCTGGAACATATCAACAGCGAGGAGAACTACGGAATCACTCCCGTAACCGAGAACTCACCCTTGGTGATGGTGGAATACTCATCGCCCAACACCAACAAACCCCTCCACCTGGGTCACGTGCGCAACATCCTTTTGGGATGGTCGCTATCACAGATTCTGGCTGCGTGCGGCAACAAGGTTGTAAAAACCAACATCGTCAACGACCGCGGCATCCACATCTGCAAATCCATGCTGGCATGGCAGCGCTGGGGCAACGGCATAACCCCTGAAAAAGCAGGCAAAAAGGGTGACCACCTCATCGGCGACTTCTACGTGCTGTTCGACAAGAACTATAAGGCCGAGGTAAGCAAACTCGTTGCAGAAGGAATGCCCGAAGAGGAAGCAAAAAATGCCGCTCCCCTGATGCAGGAGGCCCGCGAGATGCTCCGCAAATGGGAAAACCACGACCCCGAAGTGCGTGCCCTGTGGGAGATGATGAACCAATGGGTTTACGCCGGCTTCGATGAAACCTACGAACGCATGGGGGTAGGCTTTGACAAAATCTACTACGAAAGCAATACCTATCTCGAGGGTAAGGACAAGGTTCTCGAAGGGTTGGAAAAAGGTGTGATGTACCGCAAAGAGGACAACTCCGTATGGGCAGACCTCACTCCCGACGGTCTCGACCACAAACTGCTGCTGCGCAGCGACGGCACCTCGGTTTACATGACCCAGGATATCGGCACCGCCAAACTCCGTTATCAGGATTATCCCATCGACAAAATGATATATGTTGTAGGCAATGAGCAGAACTATCACTTCCAGGTGCTCTCAATTCTGCTTGACCGCCTCGGCTTCAAGTGGGGTAAGGACCTGGTACACTTCTCCTACGGTATGGTGGAACTCCCCAACGGCAAGATGAAAAGCCGTGAGGGTACGGTTGTTGATGCCGACGACCTTATCGACGACATGGTGCGCACCGCACGCGAGGTATCGGCCGAACTGGGCAAACTCGACGGTGTTTCTGAGGAAGAAGCCGCACGCATCTGCGAGATGGTTGGTCTGGGTGCCCTGAAATATTTCCTCCTCAAGGTTGACCCGCGTAAAAACATCACCTTCGACCCGAAAGAGTCAATTGACTTCAACGGCAACACCGGTCCCTTCATCCAGTACACCTACGCCCGCATCCGCTCCGTTCTTCGCAAAGCCGAGGCTGAAGGTCTGGAACTTGTGCCCTACGCAGGCGTTACCCCCAACGAAAAAGAGATTACTCTGATTCAGACTCTCGCCGACTTCCCGCAGGTTGTTGCCGAAGCAGGACGCACCTACTCACCCGCCCTGATAGCCAATTACACCTACGACCTGGTTAAACAATACAACCAGTTCTATCACGACTGCTCTATACTGCGCGAGGAAGATCCCGCGGTGCGTTCACTCCGTCTGGTAATCTGCCGAAATGTGGCACGCGTGATTGAAACCGCCATGAATCTGCTCGGCATTCAGGTGCCCGAACGTATGTAATTAAACTTTTAGGGTAGTTATTTGTCTAATATATAGATAAAAAGAAATAATTATGAACGAATACAAAAATCAGTACCCCTACGGGGGTGCTCCCGCATCACAAAATGCGATTTCACTTTCCGAACAGGTCAGCAAAATCATGCGCGGGGTATATCTGAAGATGTTCTTCGCCCTGCTGGTGACCGCACTTACCGCCTATGGCATGATGCTCATCCTTCCCGAAGTAACTTCCTTCATCGCCACCCACCGCTGGGTCTACTGGGGACTGCTGATCGGTGAAATCGGTCTGGTAATGGCCATTTCAGGAGGCATCAACAAATTTTCAGTCACCACCTGCTCGCTGCTGTTCTACCTCTATGCGATAGTCAACGGCGCCGTGTTCAGCGTAATTCTGGGTATATTCGATCCCATCAGCGTTGTCAAGACATTCCTTCTGACCGCCGGTACGTTCGGCGCCATGAGTGTGTACGGCTACACCACCCACCGCGACCTGTCAAAGATAGGCTCCATACTTACCATGGCTCTTTTCGGTCTGATTATCTGCCTGGTAGTCAACATTTTCTGGTATAACAGCGTATTTGACATCATCGTTTCATTCCTCGGTGTGATCATCTTTATCGGTCTGACCGCATGGGATACACAGAAAATCAAACGTATAGCCGAAGCGAACCCTTACGCCACCGACGGACGTCTGGCCACAATCGGTGCGCTCACCCTCTACCTTGATTTCATCAACCTTTTCCTTTACCTTCTCCGTATTTTCGGAAGCAGCCGTAACTAAAATGAACAAACTGATAAAACTATTTATGCTCATGATGGTGGTGTCACTTCCCGTGATGTTCACCTCATGCGGTGACGATGACAATGATGACGACATCCCGACTGTAGACACTCCTATCGTAGGCACATGGGGTGCAAGTGTAACAGATGAGGACGGCACAGTCTTCCTCACCTACACTTTCCGCAACACCGGAATGTTCACAGCACAGTTCAATGACGAATCAGACTCCTTTGAAGAAGTGTCAAAACAGGTTATCAACGGAAGTTACACCTACACCCAGTCAGCCAACCATCTCACCATGAGAGGTAACTACACCGGTGGAGGCTCTTTCGGTCTGACAGTGAAATGTGTTATTGAAGGAAACACCATGACATGGACCGAAGATGACGGCACCGTCACGGTATTCACTAAATAATCACATTCCGAAACATATAACGTTACAGGCTGCGTCAAAAATTGATGCAGCCTGTATTTTTATGTGTTGTACTTCATGGACAGTGATGTATATTCGGCGGATGCTCCAGGGAGTATCCCTACGCTCTGATTATCAACCTATTGCCCCAACAACTACCCTGATTCACAAACCCATGGGCGTCCGGACAAGGACGCCGATTTTGCATAGCCGGGGCACGCCGGAGTGAAACGGAGGCGTCCCCGGTTAAATGGTGACATATAAAGGGCGTGCCGAAAGGTACGCCGAGTGAATCAGGGCGGGGGGAACAATAGATTTTAAAGGAATTTAAACACACAGATTTTCGCTCGCTCCGCGTTGCAGCACGGATTTAGACGGATCTACACGGATTTCTTGTTTTGTATTCTCTCTGATAACTCACTTCGCTCGTTGCGCTGATTTACACTGATCAGGAGATGAATAATCTGTGAAAATCCGTCCTAATTCGTGGGTAACAAGCGAAGCACGTTGAAAAATCCGTGCGTGATGGCAATCCGGTTTTGTTGACATGGATTTCTTCACTCGGCGTACCTTTCGGCACGCCCTACCCACACTATAACACAACCGTGGACACCTCCACTTTGTTGCGGCGTCCACGGCTACTCAAAATCGGCGTCCTTGCCCGGACGCCCATGGGTTTGTGATTCGTTTGATAATCAGGTTGTCGATTTATGCTCCTGTTCTGTCCAAAAATGTGACGGGGTGATGGCGAGGGTTCGCCTATTACGACACAGCCTCGTTGAGATCTTAAAGGTTATTGGGTGCTTACTTCACAACCATCTTGATGGCATGACCATTATTCTGCGGTTTAACAACGTAGATACCCGACGCGAGGACGTCCTTTATTGAACCCATTCGACCAGTGTATAGACGCTGTCCAGAGAGTGAATATACATCGCAGATGGTTTCAGCATTGGTCTCGTCAGCCCAAACATTTTCAATAGATGCTTGATTTCCACCATTGATAACTAATTTGCCAAAGATGCCTGCACGGAGCACAAAAGAGTTGTGCTTATCAAGGTTATCGACCATTTCAACACCATTCACCTTAACAGATGAGATAGACTGTCCATTCTTTGCGTGTATAAATACTCGATGTCCTTTGCTTTCCTCATCGCTTTCAGATGCAAGCACTGTGCCGTGGCTGAGTTTGCAGAACAACTGTCCACCGAGTAAACTATTGCTGACTTCACGCTGTTTTTGAGAAATTAGTTTTTTCATTGCATTTTGAGGAGTAGTCTTATCACCTTGCTGGTCCTCTTCATTTTCATCCTCACCATTACCTTGCTCGCGTTCCTGACTTCCTTCTTCCTCTTCTAAGTCTTGATAATCTTCTTCGGGAATAGTCGTTACGGTGACATCATCAGGAATGTCTACCTCAAGTGTGTTGGAAATATTGCTGAACATCCCCCAACCAGGAGTTGACAAATAACTGTAGAATGATGGAACAGGCACCGAAAGAATACAGGTGCGAGTGTTTACGTCCTCAAAGGTTGCCGAAGAAGCCTCAGGTGCTTCTATAGCAAGGCAACTTATGCCTGCAATATTTTTACTATCTATAAAAGATCCTGGATGTAAAGCCGTTAGAGTGGAGGGGAAATTGACTGTAAGTAATTTTCTGTTCCCAGACAAGGCTCTATCCGGAATTTCTGTTATACCCTCACCAAATGTCAAAACACGTAAGTTAGTTGAGCATAGAGCATTCTCTTCCAATGATTTCAACGAGCCCGGCAAATCTAAAGACTTAATTGCAGTCTCAGAAATGCATTCTCCACATAATCTCTCAAGTCCTTCTGGCAACAACAACGTATGCATATTATACGCTACAATAAAGGCTTGCCCGGGCAGTTCCTTCAGTTTTGTTGATCGACTTAAATCGACATATTCTATATTCTCGCACCAACGAAAAGCACCACCACCCATTTCTTCAAGGTTCTCTCCAAATATGAGAGAGGTAATGGAAACACAATCTTGAAATGCTTCACCTTCAAGAACTCTTAAGGCATCGGGCATGCGAGAAACCGTTATTCTTTCACAGCCATTAAAAGCAGAATTACCAATAAACTCAATGCTATTGGGAAGTTCGTCAATTCTCATAGAAGAACACCCTTGGAATGCTTCGGATTCAACACGTTTGAGATTTTGTGGTAGTAATACAGTTTCAAGCGTCAACTTCCCTTTGAATGCAGCCTCTGGGATGATGGTATTATCAACATCACTCATGTCGAGGTATATTAGGCTGAGCATATTCTCTTTTATTAAGAGCATGTCAGCATTTGTCAAATGTCCTGACACCTTTAGTTTCGTTACGGCAGCAGGCATTAATCCTGATTTTGTGTGAATAGCCGTGGCAATATCTGTCGAACCGTCAAGATGCACTGTTACTTCGCTATTTTCTGCTGTTGCAATATAGAAGTCTTTCCAGTATTCATGCCCCTCATACAATTCTTTTGCGTCTTCATCAATAACAATAACCGCAATCTTACGTTTTTGTTCTGATGTTAATGGGAAATCACCAGTCACAGTTGGAGGAATTGATGCATCAATAGTTATTATACTTAAACACGAAAAGTCAATAGCATTTGCATCAATTGTTTTAATACCAGACCCTAAGTGCAATATTTTAGGGGTTCCACAACTTTCAAGAGGAAGTTCTTTGACATTATCTCCTATGGTAAGACTTAATATAGTCGTCCCCGCAAATGCGTGTTTTGAAATTGTTTCAACTGTCTTTGGCAAAACGACATCATTTAAGATACGGCCCTGATTACCTCCACACAATACAAATGCGGCTTCGCCAATCGTTCTCAAACGAGAAGGCAGTTTGATTTGACGAAGTTCATAGCAAGCTTCAAATGCGCCCGATGGTATTTCCTCAATTTCAAGATCGCTTAAATCTGCAGACTGAATACCGGAATGCCTAAAAGCTTTTCCGAAGTTATTTACGGATGCCGGTAGCACAAGATGTTTAAGGCCTTCGCGACTGGGGGCTCCTCCGATGAATGCGTGGTCCCCTATCTTCTCAAGAGTAGCCGGAAATGTGATTTCATTTAAAGAGATACACCAGGCAAAAGCATCTTCATCAATTTTGGTAAGTTCTTCGGGCAGATATACCTCTTCAAGCTGCTCACAACTAATGAAAGCCTGCATGGGTATTTCTTGAACTTTGGAGAAAAGCACAGCACGTTTAAGCGAAGCCATTTCAGCAAAACATCTATAACCAAGAACGGTTGTGCTTTCGGGAAGTTTGATACGTTTCACTGAATTACAACCGTTAAACGCTTCCTTACCAATTGTTTCAAGTTGCTCAGGGAGTTCATCAAAGTTAACGATCTCACAATCCTTGAACGCACGGTCGCCGATGTCTGTAATAGTACTTGCAAACTTTACCTTAAAAAGATCTTTGTTGCCCATAAAAGCTTCCGGATTAATTTGCACAACCGTGTAGTCGCGGTCAACACCATTATCATCCGTAATCGAGATTGTCCCATATATGCGAGCATAGGTTGGACAGTCGGCACCCTGTACTGCTACAGCAGCAGTATGAGCATCTTCATCAAGAACCTCATATTTGAGGTCGTTAAACATAAAGTAAACCCCAGTTCCTTTCTTAACGTCGGCAAAGGTTGCTAACGTAGCCGAAACAAATAGGATTACTAAACAAGCCAGTTTTCTCATTGTTTCTTGTTGTCTTTGATTATTAATAATTTATATTCTTTCTGTTAGGTAGAGAAAAAGCTTATCACGTTTAGTTATATGTTTTTTAACTGGACGTAAAAAACGTGGACCAACTCTGTTTATCTGTCCTTGAGGTCTTCCACAACCTATCAACCAAATATACGAGTAAAGCCCACGCCTATGACGTGAGCTCTTTCGCCTTACTCTTGGTTGATTTTGAAAAGTGGAAGTTTCAAGAACAAGATATAAGCAAAAAAGCTTTTTCTAATATGTCGGGTTAGTTTCTAATTTCTTTGTTTACTCCATCGGTATTAAAATTTTAGTTTATTTATGCAAAGGTACAAAAAAATCCTATACAATCCTCCTCCAATCAGAAGTTTGTATAAGTTTTCTTTATTCTATGAAGAGTTGAGAGAGGGATAGTACTATATACGATATTTTGTCCTATCCTTCACAAAATATTTTCGCAATAACTAAAAGCAAAGTTTGAGATTTTCAGACATTTGTATTTTAAGGTGGTCTGAAATTGATATAGAAAATAGGATTATCAAACACTTCCAGGTCAAGAACCATACCAGAAAACCTACTATTCTAACTCTTCCAACTACAGATGAGGAATGAAGATATTGAAGAAATGGGAGGGAAGGTATGACAATTTTGTATTTGGAATGTTATGTGAAGATTTTGATTTGAATAATGAGAAAGAGTTTAAACACTTAACTCCCAGAATAAGACAATAAACCAGTCATTAAGGTATCTGGGTAAAAAGATTGGATTACCCTTTAACCTACAATTCCACTGTTCAAGACATACCTATGGTACATTGTTGTTGAACAAGGGTGTTGACCTGAATGTGTTTTCACACCTTATGGGTCTTTCCTCAACTGGGGTCACCCAAAAAGCTTGGCGTATAAACAAAAAAAACGCACCCTCGCCAATCAGGCGAGAGTGCGCGAAGTCAGTTAACTGTTGAGTAACTGTTATTTGAAGACCTTGTAAGTCTTTCCGCCCTGGCGAACTATTATTAAGCCACGGGCATTTGAATCGACAATGCGACCGTCAGGTGTAAAATATTGAGCAGGTGCGCTGGGGTCAAAGTCATCGGTTACATCGCTGACACCTGCAGCCGAAAGCGACACATGTTTGTATTCTGACCATTCGCTGTTGCGTTCGGTGCCGAAGATGTCTGAGCCTACAGATTTAACGCGGAATGCGTAGTTGCCGTTTTCTTTGAGGTCAGTAAATTCAACTTCACCAACATTGGCATCAACAGTCACAGGGGTTCCACAGGGTGTATACTGAGTGTATCCGGCAGGTACCTCCTGACTCACATAAAGGTAATCAAGCAGGAAAGCCTGCAGACCTTTTGATTCGAAATGCAGTGACTGCACAGGCTCGCCATTGGCTGCAAAGTTACCGTCAGTCATTTCCCATTTATCTTCTGCCCAGCCATCTTCGCCGATTGTAATAGAGTGACTGATGAGAGTATAATTCTGATAAGATTCGTTGCGGTAGACAGTGATAACATCGCCGGGTGTGCCATAAATGCGGGTTGCGACAGTGTATTTGCCACCATTGCCGCTCAGGTCGAGAGCCGGAGAGTAGAGGTAACCTCCCTGAATAGGATAAGGACGGCTGCTCTTGAATGTTCCGATCATACCTTCGGCTATACGTGCTGCATAAGGATAAGTTTCCCATCCGGCAACTTCAGTGTACGGGTCAAGCGAAGATACCATCTGCGGTAATTCGAGTGTACCCTGATCTGCTTTATCAAAATTATCGTAGTAAATGTAAGCAGTGCCGGGTTCCGAGTATGTTTTTATCTCGTAGTTTGTCACCTCAACTTCTTCAGCCTTATAGGCATCAGACCATGTTGCTTTATAAGAAGTCGTAGTAGTGGGCACGGCATTGAGTGTTTGGGGAGGTAAGAATCCGTCGACCATCATTACAGGAGAAATCTCGCTGTCGTCCGCTGAAGAGAGATAATAGAAGTAGATCTCTTTCGGGTCACAGCCTTCCACTTTATAGGAGTCGCCGCTGACAGACTGTTTTTCTATAATGTAGTCACGACCTTCGTAGGTACATTCGATTGAGGTGATGGCGAGATCCCCTTTCATGTGCTCATCTTTGACAAAAGTAAGTTTGACACCGCCGATAGTCTTGAAAAAATCATTCAGGAATTCGCCATAATTGTAAGAACCGTTACCTGTTTGATTGAGTTGAATGGCATAGGTGCTTAACGTAAATCCCATAGAACTGCCGTTCTGTTCGAGGGGAGTCAGTTGTAAGTAGGGGCTTGTTTCATTGTCTGACGCACCGTCATTATTTATCACACGGCCTTTTACAACCATATTGCGGATGAATCCTTCCGGAGCCATGATGGTGATAGCATCGCCGGTTTCACTCATCAACACGCCGTTAGTGCCATCAACTTCTCCAACGGCACTCAGACCGGCCTTGAAAGATAACTGAAACATCGGTTCGAGGGCAGCGGCAGCATACATGTTGATTCTTCCGTTGCGGATAATGTCAGCGAAGATTGCAGACTGTGTTCCCTGTTTTCCACTGTTGGCAAACACCGATATGGTTGCCTCAGCCGAGTCGTTCCAATTCGCAACAAACGAATCTCCGGTGTAGTCACTCCATGACAATTCACCGGGCAACTGTGCGCTTGCGGTCAATGATGCAAGTGCGAAAGCAGAAATTACGTAAAGTTTTTTCATAATTTAATTAAAATTAGTGTCAAAATCCTAAAACATTACCTTAGTTGAATTTTTAAGGTGCAAAGTTAGTTTAAATTTCGCGTTCACCACCTATGCAATAGCATAATTTTTTTCTCTTCGATGAGTATTCTATACAAATTTTTAAGTACCGGCTATGATTACAATCTCTGTTTATTTGCATGATTTCGGCAGTTTTTGTAACTTTGTGCCCTGAAAATCAAATTAAAGCCATTGCATCGGGCAAATGGATGTCCGGCGATGATTAAACCAATAACCGAATAATTTTGGATACAGACCCTTTACCGGCAACTGACGCCATAGTTCAGGCCTCCCTTTCGGGTGGTCAGATAACCGCACTGGCACTGGCCCTGGTGTGCCTGCTCATTTCCGGATTTATCTCCGGCTGCGAAATTTCGTTCTTCTCACTCCAGCCTTCCCACGATGAGGAGATTGAGGATTCACCACAACGTGACAATATTCTTTCATTACTGAGCAATCCCGAGCGGTTGCTGGCAACCATACTCATAGCCAACAACATAGTCAATGTGACTATCGTCATGCTCTGTACCTATGCTCTTAGTCCGTTGTTTGAATCGCTGCAGCCTCCCATTCTTAACTTCCTGTTGCAGACCGTCATCCTGACGTTTCTGATTCTGCTTTTCGGTGAGATTCTCCCCAAACTGGTGGCTAACAACTACCCTGTGAAGTGGGCCGAACGATGTTGTGGAGCGTTGCGTTTTGTCGTAAAATTGTGCTATCCCCTCTCATCGCTGCTGGTGAAAAGTTCGGTTGTGGTGAGCCACGTGGTCAAAAACAATAACAGTGTCACCGCCGACGACCTCTCGAAAGCACTGGAATACACTCAGACCGACACCAACAAGGAGGATAAGAAGATGCTGGAAGGTATCCTGAAGTTCGGCGACACCACGGCCTCCGAAATCATGACCCCACGTGTTGACATCACTGACCTTGACATAACTATGAACTTCAAGGAGGTGATGGACGTGGTTGTGGAAAACGGCTACTCCCGTCTGCCGGTGTATGAAGGGACACAGGATAATATCCGCGGTGTGCTCTATTCCCGCGACCTTCTCCCTTTCATATCGCGCCGCAATGATGAGGATTTCAACTGGCAGACGCTTATCCGCGAACCTTACTTCGTTCCGGAGTCACGCATGATCGATGACCTGATGGAGGATTTCCGAAAACTGAAAATTCACATGGCAATCGTAATCGATGAGTTCGGCGGCACACAGGGTATTGTTACTCTGGAGGATGTGCTTGAGGAGATTGTGGGCGACATAAACGATGAATACGACGATGAGGAATCGTTCTACAAACGTCTGCCCGACGACGCATATATCTTCGAGGGTAAGACTCTGCTCACCGACTTTTTCCGTGTTACCGGTCTGGACGAAGATGAGTACAAGGATGTGACTCAGGATGCAGAGACGCTTGCCGGTATGTTGCTGGCAATAAAGGGTGACTTCCCCAAAAAGAAAGAGCCTCTGGTTTACGGACGATGCCGCTTCCTTATCCTTGACATCGACCACCACCGCATATCAAGTGTCAGGGTAAAGGTAATGGATAGTGTTCAGGAATGATGAGACTGCTCGCTTTTCTTCTTCCCCTTATGGCGCTTCTGGCAAGTTGCTCAGGCTCCGGCAATGCCGACAAACCGGTACCCCGACGCCATGCATATCCCCGCATACATCTGTATACGAATGATTATCAGAACATCGGCGGTGTGCCATCGCTGGAAATAAACCGTAGTGCGGTCATATCGTCCGACTCTGTTCAGCCCGGCGGATCACGGTGGCTCACCCTCTCCTATCCCGACTATAACGGGGCTGCATATCTCACGTTCCTCCCCACAACCCCCGAAAACTTTTCCGCTGCGGTGGACAACCGACTGGAACGAATCGGGCTGAACGCGGGTGGCAGCAGTGTGGAGAACATATCGTTTTTGTCTGAGGGTGAGGAGTTTCACTGCGAACTATTTACGGCACGCGGCGAATCGGTAAGCCCGGTACAGTTCCTGGCCTATAATAATTCGCACACCCTGTTGGGCTACGGCACTTTTAACTTTGCTCCCGGTGTGGATCTGTCCAAAACCGACTCCGTGTCGCCGGTTGTCAATGCCGTGCGCCTTGACATGATACACCTTCTCAAGAATCTTGACAAGTGATAACGGAATACACCTATAACGATGTTCGTGTGGGGGTGTTGGCATACGCCGATGCCGAAGAGATCCTTGCAGACGACACATTCCTTTCCGAATATGCCAACCCCGTGCGTCGCCGTGAGAAAGCACTTACGGCATATCTGCTCCGTGAATGCCTTAATATCAACGACATCAGCAAACTGAAACACACCTCTGACGGCGCACCATTCATAGAAGGGTCACCGCTGAGAATCAGCATCAGCCACAGTCACCATGAAGTAGCCTTAGCATGGAGTCAAACCGCACACCCCGGCATAGATATTGAGTCTGAGCGCCCCGGCCTTCTCCGCGTAGCCTCACGCTTTCTAACTCCCGACGAACAACTGTTCTACACTACCCTACCCCTGTTGCAACGTGCATGGACAATAAAGGAAGCCGTTTATAAAGCCTTATTAATCAAAAACCT
>JAAVGE010000042.1 GCA_014800385.1 Bacteroidales bacterium | reverse complement strand
TCTATTTTCGAGTGATATTTTGTTTTTGAAGAAGGAGTGTAGTGAACTACACGACTGATGAAAAAACGGAATAGCGCCGAAAAGAGAAATGAAATAAGTAGAAACAACATCTGCTTGATGATATAAAATAATTTTCAACTTCTACTTATAATCTTAAATATCAGTCAGAAGAGTGTGGTTAATCATAATCACACTTTTCTTTTCTTTTACCGTAATCAAAATCTGTATTTGCTCATTCGCAAACAATTTTAAACCGATTATAGGTGATAAATTGTTATGAATGTAATTATTTATTTTTGTAACTTTGCGACATGAAAAAAGTATCTCTGTTAGCAGGTCTCGCGTCTTTGGTTGCCTTAATGGGCTGTAACGATAATAAGGGTGGGGTAGTGGATGTTGCCACCACATCTCCGCTCGCTATAGTGAGAGTCGACAGTTATCTCATGGATAACGATGTCACCTCTCTGCCCGATTCCATGACAGAAGCCGAGCAGTTTCTGGATTATATAGTAAATCGGAGCATTACCGGCGACACGAATGTAGTGGAACAATATAAATCTTCACGGGCATTTCAGATATTTGCTCCGGATGTGAAGTCGCGGTTCCTCCAACAGGATTCTCTTGAGCAGGTAATGGGTGTGATTGATGCCCGTCTGAAGGAATTATCAGGCAGGGAGAAAGGGTTGGGACACCTTTATGGAATCATAAATCCTTACAATGTTCCGGTAGTCACTACAGACAGCACCGTCATGATTGGTTTGAATCACTATCTCGGTACGGATTATCCGGGATACGCCGGATTTGAGGATTACAAGATACGTGCTAAACGTGCGGCACACCTGCCATACGACGTGGCTGAGGCCAGAATTGTCGCTGACAATCCGTTCCGGTCGGTCAGTGACCCTACGCTGATTAGCAGAATGATATATTGGGGTGCGGTTGCCAACTACGTGGAAGCAGTGGTTCCTGATGCCGATCAACGCGAACTCTTCAATCTGACTGACTCCGAACTTGAATGGCTCGGAAACAACAGCGAGAAGGTTTGGAACAGGATGATTGAACAGCAGATGATATATTCAACCAATCCCGACATCGCCGACCGTATTCTGTATCCCGCGCCAAAAAGTTTCATCATCAATGGCGATGCACCGGGAATGACTGGCCGATACATAGGATATCTGATTGTGAAATCATACCTTAAGAATAATCCCGAAGCAACTCTTCAGCAAATGCTGTCATCGGAACTGTATAACGATGAAAACACACTGATTAACTCCGAATTTTCAGGCAAATAGAATTATGTCATTTCACGGCTGAGACTGTTGTGGACACCATGACTTTCAGAAACTCTTTTCGTTTCGTTCAGATATTTTTTCATCAGCCTGCACGCTGATTGAAAAAAATGTATTACCTTTGTGAAACGAAATACACCAACCAATGAACAGTAACAGCCTTGTCACGATAGCCGATCTGACAAAAGAGCAGATTCTTCACATTCTGAAGCAGGCGCAATTCTTCGAGGAACATCCCAACCACAGGATTCTTGAAGGTAAGGTGGTGGCGACCTTGTTTTTTGAACCATCCACCAGAACACGACTAAGTTTTGAAACTGCCGCAAATCGTCTCGGCGCCCGTGTAATCGGATTCTCTGACGCCGGCACAACAAGTTCTTCCAAAGGGGAAACCCTGAAGGACACCATCAAAATGGTGAGCAACTATGTTGATCTGATTGTGATGCGTCACTATCTTGAAGGTGCCGCTCGATATGCAACCGAGGTTACTGAAACTCCTATCATCAACGCCGGTGACGGATCAAATCAGCATCCCTCTCAAACAATTCTGGACCTGTATTCCATATACAAAACCCAAGGCACCCTTGAAAATCTCACCATCACCATGGTGGGCGACCTCAAGTATGGCAGAACGGTTCATTCCCTGCTGATGGCAATGCGCCATTTCAACCCCACATTCCGTTTTGTTGCATGCGACGAACTGCGTATGCCACGCGAATACATCGAATTCTGTCAGCAGAACAACATCAGTTACACCGAGCACACCGATTTCTCCGCCGATGTCATCAACTCTTCGGACATAATCTATATGACCCGTGTTCAGCGCGAACGCTTTACGGATATTCTGGAATATGAGAAGGTGAAGGATCTGTACAACCTCTGCAACAGCATGCTGGATGACTCCCGCGACAATCTACGCATTCTTCATCCTCTGCCCCGCGTCAATGAAATATCCTACGATGTGGACGACAACCCCAAGGCCTACTACTTCACTCAGGCCAAAAATGGTCTGTATGCACGCCAGGCTCTGATATGCAACGCCTTAGGTATAGACATTCTTAAAACTAACTGATTATGGCAGACAAGAAAGAACTCGCAGTGGCTGCGCTACGCAACGGAACCGTAATTGACCACATACCTTCAAACATGCTTTTCAAGGCCGTGCGACTGCTGGAACTTGACAAGGTGGCATCTCAACTTACCATAGGTAATAACCTCGCAAGCAAGAGAATGGGTGCTAAAGGTATCATAAAGGTGGCGGACATCTTCTTCACCGACTCTGTCATCAACCGCCTTGCACTGATTGCTCCGACAGCCGTCATAAACGTCATACGCGATTATGAGGTTGTGGAAAAACATCCCGTTGTGCTCCCAGAGGTTATAACCGGACTGGTCAAGTGTGACAACCCCAAGTGCATCACCAATAACGAACCTATGAAAACAAGGTTCACAGTGGTGGATCGCAACGCCGGGATACTTCGCTGTCACTATTGCAGCCATTCCGTAACAACAGAAAAGGCTACAATATTATGAAGCAGAACTGGCGCCCCGGAACGATGATCTACCCGCTGCCGGCGGTGTTGGTAAGTTGTGGCGACTCAGTCGAAAACAGCAACATCATTACCGTGGCCTGGGTAGGAACGGTATGTACCAACCCTCCTATGTGCTACATCTCCGTGCGTCCGGAACGTTTCAGTTACGACCTTATTAAAAAGAACATGCAGTTCACCATCAATCTCACCACTGAGAAGATGGCCAAAGCAACCGATTGGGCCGGTGTACGCTCAGGCAGTCAGTATAACAAATGGAAAGAAACCGGGCTAACCCCAGTGAAAGGTGTAAAAGTAACATCACCCTACATTGATGAAGCACCTATTTCCATTGAATGTGCGGTGACAGAAATCCTTCCCCTCGGAAGCCATCACATGTTTCTGGCCCGCGTACTCAATGTGATCGTTGACGACACTCTCCTTGACCCCGAAACCGGTGCCCTCGACCTTGAAAAAGCCCGGCTGATAACATACTCCCACGGTCATTACTACGGCTTAGGTGATGAATTGGGACATTTCGGATGGAGCGTAAAAAAGAAATCGACCCGCAAATAAAATTGAACAACTACTTCCAAAACCAATACAAAATAAAATGCAACACGACAAAGTAATTTTCGACATCATTGAGCGTGAACATGAACGCCAGAAAAAAGGAATTGAACTTATCGCATCTGAAAACTTCGTCAGCGATGACGTAATGAAAGCAATGGGTTCATGCCTCACCAACAAGTATGCCGAAGGCTATCCCGGTCACCGTTATTATGGCGGTTGCCAGGTAGTGGACGAAGCCGAAACTGTGGCAATCAACCGCATCAAAGAACTTTTCGGTGCTGAATATGCAAACGTTCAGCCCCACTCCGGAGCCCAGGCTAACATGGCTGTATTCATGTCAGTTCTTAACCCCGGCGACAAGTTCCTCGGTCTGAACCTCTCTCACGGTGGTCACCTCTCTCACGGAAGCCCCGTGAACTTCTCCGGTCTGATGTTCCATGCCCTTGAATATAACGTAGATGCCAACACCGGTCTGATTGATTATGAACAGATGGAGGAAGTGGCACGCCGCGAACGTCCGAAACTGATTGTCGGTGGTGCAAGTGCATACTCACGCGAATGGGACTATGCCCGCATGCGTCGTCTGGCAGATGAAATCGGTGCAATCCTCATGATTGACATGGCTCACCCTGCAGGTCTGATTGCTGCCGGTCTGCTCGACAACCCTGTTAAGTATGCTCATGTGGTAACTTCAACAACTCACAAAACTCTCCGTGGTCCCCGTGGCGGTATCATTCTGTTAGGCAAAGATTTCGACAACCCCTTCGGCAAAACCACCAAGAAAGGTGAAATCCGCCCCATGTCCTCTCTGATCGATTCTGCCGTTTTCCCCGGTGTTCAGGGTGGTCCTCTGGAACATGTTATCGCAGCCAAGGCAGTGGCATTCGGCGAAGCACTTCAGCCTGAATTCAAAGAATATCAGAAACAGGTGCAGAAAAACGCCAAAGTTATGGCACAGGCTCTCGTTGACAAAGGTTATACCATTGTTTCCGGTGGCACCGACAACCACTGTATCCTCGTTGACCTCCGCTCCAAATTCCCCGAACTCACAGGTAAGGTTGCTGAAAAGGTTCTCGTGGAAGCAGACATCACTGCAAACAAAAACATGGTTCCCTTCGACACACGTTCACCCTTCCAGACCTCAGGTATCCGCCTAGGTACACCCGCAATCACCACACGTGGTGCTAAAGAGGACCTCATGGGCGAAATCGTTGAGATGATCGATACCGTTCTCTCTAACCCCGAAAGCGAATCAACCATCGCTGCCGTTCGTGAAAAGGTCAACGCCACCATGAAGGAGTACCCCATGTTCTCATGGAAATAAAAATGAAAATAGTTTCAATCATACTCGCTGTTCTTGCCGGCTCCATAATGATGGTGTCGGCACAGAACCGCGTTTTAGTAAGCAAGAAACAGCAGCACCTTTGGGTAATATCGCAGAGTAACGATACCCTTCTGAGTGTTAAAGTTTCAACCGGAAAGAATCCCGGCAACAAACAGCGTCGTGGCGACATGCGTACTCCAGAAGGTACATTCCCTATCACTCAGATTCAGAATGCATCCTCCTGGACCCACGATTTCAACGATGGAGCAGGTGAACGCAAAGGTGCATACGGACCTTTCTTCTGTCGCCTCAGTACCCCCGGATTCTCCGGAATAGGTATTCACGGCACCTGCTTCCCGGAACTCCTTGGCAAAGCCTCGTCAGAAGGCTGCATACGCATGCATGACGACAATCTTCGCAAGTTTGTCAAACTCGTCGGGAAAGGTACTAAGGTTACCATACAACCGTAAATGCTTACCACAGTATAGACGGATTTAATCCGTTGCTAAAAAACAGAATAAGGGCTGCATCAAATTGCAACCCTTATTTTTTATGTGTTGTACGTTCCTGGACAGTGATATATATTCGGCGGATGCTCCAGGGAGTATCCTAATCTTGGTCAAAATGTCGTAAACGCCTGCTAAACGGCTCTTTTACAGACTTTTGAGAGATACTTCTGATCTTAGCGGAGGTCGAAAAGAATCGGTTTTCTAACTGTATGAGCAGTCGGTCTCGTGCCTCGCTATATCCGTAATTGTTCAATCGGGCGAATAATAGAACCAGCATCGCT
>JAAVGE010000041.1 GCA_014800385.1 Bacteroidales bacterium | reverse complement strand
TATATCAAAATGTTAAAGAAAAGTTAAATATTTACCATCTCAAATTTAATAGCACAATCGGACACTCGTAACTCGCTGAGTGTCCGATTGTTATATGGTATAACTCCCAAACTCGGGAAATTACTGCTTTTTTTCATTCTCACATAACAAAAGGGGAAGTTTTTGCATCGTTTTAACATTATTTTACACCACTTGGTCAAGTGTAAAGCGAAATATCTATCAAAGTGTCATTGAGACACAGTAATGCTTTCATTTTGTCAGCAAAACAAACCTATCTATCAGACTGCTTGACTTTTGACAATTTAACAGGTTTTCACATATACTCCTGCACGTACTATTATATCTCTGTGTTTCAGGCCATTAAATACAATTTACACTCTGAATGTAACTAATCGGTTATAGATAAAGTTTAGCAAAGTGTAAAGCGCCATACCGATAAGGGTTGCAATGGCATAGCCGCTGACGGTGTAGAATCCGAAATCTATCAGCACATCTCCGAGGAAAGAGTGTTCGTTAAGAACCCATACTGCAAGGAGTTGGAGTCCGTAGCAGATAAGGAAACCGACAATAAACTTGATGGCTTCACGTCCCACTCCGCGTTTTGACTGAAACACCCAGGTCTTGTTCCATATAAAGGAGTTTATCAATCCGCCGACATAACCGATGGCATTGCTGACATATTCATTTACTCCGAAAAGGGTTTTGAAGATGAAAATCAGAATCAGGGTGACAAGGGTGTTCATCACTCCGACCATGGCATATTTGGTGAACTGGATGAGTGTCCGACGTTTATCGAGTTGCATTATTTATCTAATTTATCAGGTTTCTTATATTCGTAGTTGAGCACGGGGAGCGCCCAGTTATAGTGTATCGCACATAAGCGCAGCCCTATCACGGTGACGGCGCAGGCTGACTGCTGCAGCAGGTCGCTTCCTCCAAGCAGGTAAATGATCCAGTAGACCAAACCGCCGGCGATACATGCCGTGGCGTAGATATCTTTTCGGAAAAACAACGGTTCAATATTGATCAATATGTCGCGTATCACACCACCGAACGAGCCGGTGATAACTCCCATCACTATCGCCACCCAGAACGGGTAACCTGTCATGAGCGACTTCTGAATACCTATCACCACGAACAGTGCGAGTCCGATAGCATCGAATATGTAAAGCGAACGGTTGAAGCCAACTAAAGTGCGACGAAAAACAATGGTTATAGCCAGCGAAATACCCGTTACGAGCAGATAAAGAGGGGTCTGCATCCAGAACACCGGAATATCCAGCAAAACGTCGCGCAGCGTTCCTCCTCCGATGGCTGTGACAAGTCCTATTATGTATGCTCCGAACCAGTCAAAGTTACGTGCCGCCGCCAGACGTATGCCTGAAATGGCAAATGCTATGGTTCCTACAACTTCAATGGCAGTTAGAAATATCTGATCCATGGCATATCATTTTTTCAGCGATGCCGGGGTGTCGCCCGTCACCTTTTTTTGCTCTTTATTATACATTCTACAATATGCACGTATTCCACACTCCATACACAGCGGTCGACGCGCCTTGCAAACATATCTTCCGTGAAGTATCAGCCAGTGATGCGCTATCCCCAGCAGGTCGACAGGTATATGCTTTGTCAGAGCCTGTTCGGTGTGGAGGGGGGACGGACTGTCAGTGGTAAGACCGATTCGTTCGCTGACCCTGTAGACATGGGTGTCGACAGCCATGGCAGGCTGACCGAACACCACGCTCAACATGACATTGGCCGTTTTACGTCCAACGCCGGGCAGGCGGAGCAGGCTATCCATGTCGGATGGTATCTCTCCTCCGAACTCATCCACTATCATCCGTGCCGCCGCAACCAGTTTCTGCGATTTCTGATTAGGATATGACACCGATTTAACCAGAGCATAGACAGCCTCCGGTGTGGATTGGGCAAGGGATTGTGCATCGGGATATGCCTCGAAAAGTGCCGGAGTTATCATGTTGACACGCTTGTCGGTGCATTGCGCCGAAAGAATCACCGCTAAAAGCAGGTGGAACGGAGAGTCGTAGTGCAACTCGGTCTGCGCCGCGGGGTTGGCCTCGGCGAAATATGTCAGTATACCTTCGTAACGTTGTTTAAGTGTCATGACTATTTCAGCAGACGTTCGGTAATATAAAAGGCTGTGCCACAGGCAATCAGGCAAAATATCAGGGTTCCTCCGGCATAAATGGCGGCACGCACCGTTTCGCCCTGTTCAATCAACCTGATTGTATCAAGCGAGAAGGATGAGTAGGTGGTGAATCCGCCGAGAATACCTGTAATGACAAACAATGACCAGAGTGGAGACAGCGCAAAATGACGCATCACCACCCACACCACGCCTATAATCAGCGACCCGGCGATATTGACAGCCATGGTCGCCGCTCCATGCTGCAATAGCATGGGGAGCATGGTCTGACACAGAAAACGTGTCACCGCTCCGACGGCACCTCCGGCGGACACCGCCAGGAGTTCAACCGGTGCAGGCAGATGTGTCACGGTCTGTTATGCTTAGTGGGCCGACTGAAACTCGTTAAGGAAACGTACGTCATTCTCCGAGAACATACGCAGGTCTTTCACCTGATATTTGAGGTTGGTTATACGCTCGATACCCATGCCAAGTGCGAACCCTTTGTAACGCTTGGAATCAATGCCGCAGGCATCGAGGACGTTGGGGTCAACCATACCGCAACCGAGAATCTCAACCCATCCGGTGTGCTTGCAGAATGAGCATCCCTTGCCACCGCAGAGGTTACATGAAATATCCATTTCAGCCGAGGGTTCGGTGAAGGGGAAGTAACTGGGGCGCAGACGAATCTGGGTTTCGGGGCCGAACATCTCACGGGCAAAGTAAAGAAGGGTCTGACGGAGGTCGGCGAATGACACTTCCTCGTTGACATACAGTGCCTCAACCTGATGGAAGAAGCAGTGGGCACGTGCCGAGATTGCCTCGTTACGATAAACGCGTCCGGGGCAGATGATGCGGATCGGGGGCTTGGTTGTTTCCATCACACGGCTCTGAACCGATGAGGTGTGGGTGCGGAGCAGCACATCGGGTGAGCGCTGAATAAAGAAGGTGTCCTGCATGTCGCGTGCGGGATGATCCGCCGCAAAGTTCAGTGACTCAAACACATGCCAGTCATCCTCAATTTCGGGACCCTCCGCCACAGAGAAGCCTATCTTGCGGAAGATGTCGATGATTTCCTCACGCACCAGCGACAGGGGATGGCGCGAACCCAGGCGGATGTCCGATGCAGTGCGGGTAAGGTCGATTCCTTCACATTCGGTGTCAGCGGTGAGCAGAGCGTCGCGCAGGGAGTTGATGCGTTCAGTGGCAAAATTTTTCAACTCATTGATAGCCTGACCGATAGCACGTTTCTGATCTGCAGGAACAGAACGGAAGTCATTCATCAGCAGCGATACCTCACCTTTTTTGCTGAGATATTTGATTCGTAGCGCTTCCACCTCCTCAGGAGTGGAGGCAGTAAGTTGCTCTATTTCTGATTTTAAACCGTTTATTCTGTCTAACATAAGTAGATGTTTAAAATTTCATAATATCAAGCAGATGTCAATTCCACAGGGTTTTTAACATCTACTTATTTCTATAAATAATACGTGCAAAGATACAAAGAAATTTCCGAATAAATTGTAATTTTGCACGGAAATGAACCGATTTGAAGAAAGAGTAAACGATTTTATCAGGAGAGAGATTGAGATTGCTCCTGAAAAAGGTGCGGTGATAGTGGCTCTGAGCGGTGGTGCAGACTCTGTCACTCTGCTTGCGGTACTCACTGCGCTGGGTTATGACTGTGTTGCGGCACACTGCAATTTCCACCTTCGTGGCGAGGAAAGTGACCGCGACATGGAGCATGCCGTAAGAATCGCGCAACACCTTTGCGCAGTTGTTGAGACTATTCATTTCAATGTGCCTGAGCGTATGGCTGCCGCCGGCGAATCAATGGAGATGGCATGCCGGGAACTCCGCTATGAGTGGTTCGGGCAACTCAAGGAAAAATACCACGCTCAGGCTGTTGCCACGGGACACCATCTGGAGGACAATGTGGAGACTATGCTTCTGAACATGCTGCGGGGAGCGGGGATAAACGGAGCAGCAGGGATATTTCCAAGGGCTGACAGGCGCGTGAGCCCGCTGTTGGAAATGAGCAAAGCAGATATTCTTGACTATCTTCAGCAGCGCTCGCTGACCTATGTCACCGACAGTAGCAACCTGAGTAATGACATAACCCGCAACCGCCTGCGTAACGGGGTTTTAGCCCAACTCGAACGGGATTTCCCGGGGGCAATGAACCGTCTGTCGCGGTCGCTGGGCAATCTGCGTGACGATGCCGCTTTGCTTAATGATACGGTTGCGAACTGGAGAAAAATCTACATCAACGGAAACAAGATAATGCTTGACACGCTGGTTGCACATGAAATACATCCTGCGCAAGTATTGTTTCAGATTCTCAAACCTCTCGGATTTCGCAAAGAGCAGTGTGAAGCGATGCTCACCGCCCCCTCGGGAAGCAGGTTCCCAGCAGGCGACCATGAGGTGGTCATGAACCGGAGTTTCGCCATATTGCAGAAGCAGGGGAAGGAACAGATGAAGCCGTACATTCTCCCGTCAATCACATCTCCCAACCGCTGGTTCACGGTGGATGAAATGGTTCCGGAACAATTCTTGCCGGAACGCGACAATGGGGTTATCTACCTGGATGCGGATAAGTTACCGGATGATGCTGAGTGGCAGATCCGACCCATTATGCGGGGTGACCGCATGGAGCCGTTCGGAATGAACGGGCGGAGCAAACTGCTGTCTGATATACTCAACGACATCAAAGCCGACAGCCAACGCAAGCACACCACTCCTGTACTAACCTGCAACGACAGAATCGTGTGGCTACTCGGTGTCAGGGCATCCAACCTCTATCGTGTAGACCGTAACACCCGCCGTATACTCAGGCTGACACTTACACCGGACGAGAGGTAAATTTGTTTCACTCTGCGCACCTTACCGCACGCCCTCCTCGGTTCGTGTGCTACGCAAAGTCGGCGCACCTTACCGCACGCCCATAGGTTGCAAGGGGCAGCCGTAACGCTTAATAACTATGATGATTTAGCCCGGCTCTCAAGGAACTCCTCATAAAGAGCCACAGGCCCATAATGCCATAACTTGCTACTTTCATCCTCCAGTCTGCGATAAAACTCCGACGAATAGATGGCAGTAAGCGCATCAATAATCGATAAACCAAATTCATTGGCATACATAACCGCAACTTTACTGACCTTTCCCGGTAAAATCAAATACAGATTTTTCTGTGTTATATTCCTGTTTCTCATTTATTTATCTCCCTGGTTCCTACCCATTTAATACATGAGAGGGCACGCTCTGTGTGAATCAATATCTGGTTAACCAATCTGTATGTTTTCAACTCAGAGATCAGTTCTTGTTTGTCGATTAATCCTGCCTCGTATAAAGAAAATGAGGCATATACTCTATCATTAGCAACGGGACCCTTCACAATATCGTAATCATGTTCAAACCCGCGTTTTGTGCGGTTTGCCATAACAAAATCAAGCCATTCCTCATCAGCAACCTCAAACGCCAGAACCTTTAAACATTTTTCAAGTTCTTCGTCGTAAGTATAAATATTGACATGTCCGACAGAAATGTCACCCTTAAACTTACGCCTTACCCAACCTTCCGCCTGTTCATAGGAAGTAGTCAGATAGAACCCTTCTCCATAATCCAACGTTCGGTTAGCCTTGCGGATTTCCGGATGTTTTACCACCTCAACACTCCCATGATACAACTCTTTCATTTCTGTTCCTCCTCGATTAAGTCGTTTATTTCATCTAATATCCATTCAGGACTCTGGGTGTGCAACACCTCAAAATTATCCTGCAAGTATTTCATAATTCCATATTTTTCGAATAAGGCTGAAGTCTCGGCCCCGTTTTTTGAATGACCGTTTTTATAAAGTTCAATGCAAAATGCAATGAAATAGGCTACATCATCTTCATGGCTTCGTTCTATCATAATCAGCTCACTCTCAGAATCATTTTATGCAAAAATACACATTTTTCTTTAAATATTAAATCTGAGGACAGAATAATCCTACCATCGGTGGGTAAAAGCGGCATTTTCAAGTCGCGCGGGGAATGGAGGGGTGATTTTGGCGACGGTTATCCTGCCCCCTGTCACTTGTGGGAAGCGTTTCATCAGGGCCGTTTTGAGGCGGTAAACAACATGTTCGAGGGTTTTGGACGGGATGGCCATTTCGCTGCGTACCACTTCAAAAATATCAGCATAGGATATTCCGCAGGTGATGTCATCTGTCATCATCACCTGCTGCATGTACCCTTCAAGATGCACGGTTACTTCAAACAGGTTTCCCACCTTCTGCTCCTGCTCCATCACACCGTGGTGTGCGTAGATCTGCACTCGGTTCAATTCAACGCAATCCATGTCAATAGCGGGGCACGAAAAGGAGTTTGGTGTCAGGGAGGTTCCGTTCAACATACCGCGCAATGAAGCCGCGGGTATCTTCGGAAATCAGCGGGTCATCATCGAGATGCTCACTGTAAAGGATGTAAGGGATGGGGATATTTCGGTTGCGAAGTGCCTCTATCGAAAGTATCGTGTGGTTGATTGACCCTAACTTGGAATTTGTCACCAACGCGCAAGGGAGCCCGCGTGTGGCTATGTAGTCGATTGTGAAGAAGGTGTCTGTTACAGGCACCATCAACCCTCCTGCACCTTCAACAAGCACAACATCATATTTTGAAGCGAGTTTTTCCGTGGCACGGTCAATTACGCTTAAGTCAATCTCCTTACCATCCAGTCTGGCAGCAAGTTGAGCCGATGCCGGATAACTGAAAATAACCGGAGCGGTGGTGTGGTCTACATCGTCGGGATAAGGTTCCACCTTCATCAACTGGCGGTGTTTGGTTATATCCTCCGAATAATCCTTATTACCGGTTTGGATAAACTTCTGTGTTATAACGGTTTTTCCCTCTTTCAAAAACTGAGTGGCAAGCCATGCCGTGGCGTAGGTTTTGCCTGCATCGGTGTCGATTCCTGAAACAAATATAGTGCTCATAACTTTCTGAATATCAAATATATGGGGTTATACGTCAGTGTCGGCTCATGCGGCAGGCGCTTGAGCAGGTTGATGGTGTGACTGACGGTTGATGGCTGATGGCTCACGGCATTAACTCCGGTAAGGGATATATGTTCCAGCAAACGACGGGCGTCATCAAAGCGGAGCACAACGCTATCTTCATGGCTATCAATAAGTTGCAACCTGACAGGAGCATTGCGTTTATACCACTCCACAGGATAGTATTTGAGTGCGCTGCGGGTGATATCACTGATTTCATGGAATGTTCCGGGAGCGAATGTCGCAACAGCGAGTATCCCCCCCTTGCGTAGCGCAGCGGCACAGTTGGCGAGGAACAGACGCTGTGAGTTGAACCACTGAATGGTGGAGGCTGTGAGGATGAGATCATAACACTCGGTCTTGCCGGCTACGAACTGCTCGGCATCGGCGGTCAGTATCTCTCCCTTGAAATTGCAGCCACTGTCGGTCAGGACGGCTTTGAGCGTAGCACTGTCAGCAAGGTCCACGGCGGTCACCGATGACGGATTTGCTCCGCAATAGAGGCGGGTCAGGAATCCTGTCCCTATCCCAACCTCAAGAATATCCTTACCTGTTACAGAAACTCCGTTTTGGCCAAGAAGCCGCATCAGTTCCGATGCCATGGAGCGTTGCACGTCGGCGTGATTCTCATAACTTTGCGCCTTACGGGTGAACCGCTGTGCCACAATATTTTTATTAACAATATCCGAATCGATAACCTTCTGGAAGTCAATACCGTGCGCACCGCCGGCGATTATTTCCGGTCCGAAATCCTCCCAACTTCTGATTTGGTTGGCAGGGGGTATGATGAGGTCGGAATCACTGACATAGACCTTATCCCAACAGGGTGAAGGTGCCGGGAAACGGGTGTCGCCCAAAGAGCGCAGTTCTTCAGCCAGTTCATCTATGGGGCGCCGGGGCGGATTGGCAAAAAAGTAGTCACCGGCATCGTCGGAAAACACCCTGTGATAGAATGTGGCGAGTGTTTCCGGAGAGAGGCGACGCAGCGTCAGGTCATTGTAAGGCTTGGGCAATCCAAGTTTATTGTCTACCCCCTGTGCCGTGCCATTGATTGCTATACGCGTCTCTTCACGTGTGGAAATCAGGGTGTTAGCCACCGCCACTCCAAACGACCATGCCACCACGGCCACCTTGTCGTAGCGTTGGAAGAGTTCTTCATACAGTGTCGGCTCCACGGTGCGGTAGTCATAGAACAGATATATGTCATAGCCGTTCTTGTGCAACTTCCGGAACGGAGTAGCATCCATAGCCCATCCGGCAAAAAAGGCTATTGCCGAGCGGTTGCCGCGTAGTGAGTGTATCAGATCTCTACGCATGAGTTTAATACTTTTCTCAGTTTCTGCATATTCTTATCCGTCAGTGCGGCACTTAAACTGAAACGGAGTCGCTCCGACCCTACGGGAACGGTTGGGGTGCGGATGGGAAGAACCACGATGTCATGTTCAGCCATTCGCCGGGATATCTCCACTGCGCGATGTGCGTCACCTATCATAAGGGGCTGTATATGGCTCACCACGGTAGTGCTTCCTGTCACCTCTGTAACAATCTCATTCAACTGTCCTGCAAGCAGTTGCACTCTACGGCGTGCGTCGTCATCTTCAAGCATACGCTCCACCATCAACCCGGTCCAGCGAACCTGCAGGGGAGGTAACGAGGTGGAGAAGATGAAACTGCGGGCACGGTTGAGCAGATAGTTGCGGAGAGTGTCGCTGACCATTGCGAAGGCACCGTAGGAGGCGAGTGCCTTGCCGAATGTGGCAACAACCACATCTACCATAGCGGGGTTACCCGAAGCAGCAACGAGTCCCAGTCCGTGAGGTCCGTTGACACCGAAAGCATGAGCCTCATCAACATAGAGCATCACACCCGGAAACTCCTTTTTAATCTCTATAAGTGCATCTATATCAGCGGAATCGCCATCCATACTATACACCGACTCCACAACAATCCATATCTTTTTCTCCGGAGAGTAGCAATCGCGGAGCAAACGTCGGAGTTCATCAAGATTATTATGCTCAAAACGGGTCATCTTTGCCCTTGAAAGGAGTATGCCGTCAATGATACTGGCGTGAACCAGCCGATCGGCAAGCACAATGGTTGATCGGTCAGCCAATGCTCCTAAAATACCCGTGTTGGCATGATAGCCACTGTTGAAAAGCAGGGCACGTTTGCCGGGATAAACGGTTTCCAGCAGTTGTTCCAACCGTTCATACTCCTTCTGCGTGCCGGCAAGCAGGCGTGAAGCGGAGGATGTCATCGGCAGATCCGGCAGTTGCGGGTCACGTTCAGCCATATCCCTCAGCGTCAGCGAACCGTAGCCGAGATAATCGTTGGTGGAGAAATCCACCACGGCCGAATCGTGACGGTCGGCAGGGATAACACGCATATTCCCTTCCTGCTTCAGGCGGGAAAGAACGTCACTATAATATTTTGAGGAATCTATACTCATTATGAGGGTTTTATAATTTCCAGCATGTTGGAAATCAGATAGCGCAGATCGTCGTCTGAGATTATGTAAGGGGGCATGATGTAGACGTTTTTACCGAACGGGCGTACCCATATTCCACGCTTCACGCACTCCTTCTGGAATTCACCGACATTGACCGGTTCTTTCATTTCAACAATACCTATAGCACCTATCGTCCTGACATCCTGAACATTATCAAAACCGCATGCAGGTTGAAGCGCTTCGGTGATGAGCGCATTAAGATGTGCAATCCTTCCGGCCATATCCTGCTCATTGAGAATATCGAGCGACTCATTGGCTATGGCGCAGGCAAGCGGATTTGCCATGAAAGTCGGTCCGTGCATCATCACCCCGGCTTCACCGTTGGAGATGGTATCGGCGACCTCACGTGTGGTCAGCACAGCAGCGGATGTAAGATAACCTCCGGTAAGGGCTTTTCCGATGGTCATGATGTCAGGTTCCACACCTGCCCACTCCCAGGCGAAGCATTTGCCGGTGCGCCAGAAACCGGTTGCTATCTCATCGAATATCAAATAGATAGAATATCTGTCACACAATTTGCGTACCTGTCGCAGATATTCCGGATGATAGAACCACATGCCACCTGCACCCTGTACTATCGGCTCGAGAATCATGGCGGCAATCTCACCTGAGTGTTCCGCAAGGAGTTGCTCAAGCGGCTCTATATCAGCAGGATTCCACTCTCCACCGAACCGTGAACGGGGTTGTGGAACAAAATATCGTATGGGAAGTGCAGGCCCGAAGGCACCATGCATGCCGGTTACAGGGTCACATACGCTCATGGCATTCCAGGTGTCACCGTGATAACCTGAACGGATTGTGACGAAGTTGGTGCGGTTGTGGTCGCCGCTACGTGAAATAGAGGCCTGCACAGCCATTTTCATTGCAACTTCCACCGCTACCGAGCCGGAATCGGCATAAAAAATATTGTTCATTGACGGGGGAACCATCTTCAGCAGTTTCTTGCCCAGACTGATGGCCGGCTCGTGGGTCAGTCCTCCGAACATAACATGCGACATAAGCCCCAACTGCTCGGTTGCAGCGCGGTTGAGACGTGGATTGTTATATCCGTGACAGGCACACCACCATGACGACATACCGTCAATCAGAGCCGTACCGTCACTGAGATAAATCCTCACACCGTCAGCCCTGCTCACTTTGTAGGTAGGGAGCGGATTGATAGTGGAGGTGTAGGGATGCCACAGATGTTCCCTGTCAAACAGGTCATGAACAGATTCCCGGTTGTTTGTTTCAGTACACATATTATTTATAATAGAGTACAAAATTAGAAAAACCCTGCTGAAAAAACAAATTTTCATGTAGGGTCCTACTACAAAATTCTCCCCACTTATTTCAACTTTTCAAAACTGTTTTATATCTTTGCTGAAAATAATATACTTATGAACAATTTTGGATACTATGCGCCCACACGTTATATCTTCGGGCGCGACACAGAGAAAGAAACCGGACACCTCACTGTTGAGAACGGCATGAAAAAAGTGCTTCTGACCTACGGCGGAGGCTCGGTTGTGCGCAGCGGATTACTGGCACGCGTGCAGGAGTCGCTGAAGGCCAACGGTGTGGAGTATGTAGAGTTTGGAGGTATTCACCCCAACCCTACCGATGACCGCGTTTATGAGGGTATCGAGATAGTGCGCAACAATGGGATTGACGGACTGATTGCCGTTGGCGGCGGCTCGGTCATCGACACCGCCAAAGCGATTGCTTTAGGTGCTCTTTACGAAGGTGATTTCTGGGATTTCTATGCAGGTAAAGCGGTTCCTCAGCGTGCCCTGCCTGTCGGAGTTATTCTGACCATTCCCGCTGCCGGCAGCGAAGGGTCGGGCAACTCCGTTATAACACGTCTGGATGGTCTGCACAAAATTTCGCTGCGTACTGATTCCGTGCTGCGACCCAAATTTGCCATACTCAACCCCGAACTGACATTCACCCTCCCCCCGTTTCAGACAGCCAGCGGCATCGCGGATATGATGGCACACATCATGGAACGCTACTTCTCCCCCACCCCCGACGTGTCGGTGACCGATCACCTTTGCCAGGGTCTGCTCCGTTCAATCATCGAGGTGGCTCCGCGCGTAATGGCTGACCCGGAGGATTATCAGGCTCGTGCCAACATAATGTGGGCCGGCACCATGGCACACAACGGCATCTGCGGATGCGGACGTGTCGAAGACTGGGTATCACACTTCATGGAGCATGAAATCAGTGCTGTTTACGGTGTCACTCACGGTGCCGGTCTGGCTGTCGTCTACCCGGCATTCCTGATGTTCATGGCCACCCATTCGCCATCCAAACCTGCTCAGTTCGCCCGCACGGTGTTCAACATCACTGACAGCGACGATTCGGTTGCCGCACGCAAAGGAGCAGAAGCACTACGCGCGTTCTTCGGCTCGTTAGGGCTCCCCCTGACCTTCAAACAGTTAGGAATTGAAAATCCCGACATCAACCTGCTTGTCGATAAACTTATCGAAAACAAGGGTGAAATTATCGGCGGATATTATCGACTGAACCGCGCGGATATGACCGCCATTTATGAACTGATGAAATAGGATAAGATATGAAAAGATCGGTTTCCGCAATATTACTTACATTCCTTTTATTTGTGTACCCTTCATTGTATGCAGAAGATGCTAAGGTAGTAATTTCCACACCTCAAAACACTAATTACGTTTTATATGCGGCGTCAACCGGAGTGTATCTTAGACTTGACACAAGAGATGGCAAAATCATAGGTGTTGTGCCTTCAAATCCTAAGAAGAATAGGGTTTTAAATTCTCAATCACTGGCCACTGACAATCAGCCCGGACGCTTTCAACTACATCCCACAGACAACATCTGGATCTGGCTGTTGTTTGACACCACTACCGGTGATACATGGCAATTAAAGTGGAGTGATAAGGACGATGCCCTAAGACCGATAAATATTGACGAAGATAATAAGTAAAAGTTGAAAATTAGTTTACTAATATTACTTGGTACTACCACGAAAGTGGCAAGCCGATAACTTCAGATTCAAGATCCTTAGACGGGCTGCGTCAATTGATGCAGCCTGTATTTTTTTTGTGTTGTACGTTCATGGACAGTGATGTATATTCGGCGGATGCTCCAGGGAGCATCCCTACACTCTTGATAATCAACACATTAGCCTCATACGGCGAGGCAGCACCTATTTTGATGCAGCCTCTTTTAATATATCACAAGTTTTCCATCCTCGATGGCATCCTCACGCAACTGCTTGCGGAGGGCGGCATCATATTCTTTCTGACGATCATAGAGGATGGCGTCGCGGATCTGTTCACGGGCATACTCGTATGGAATCTGTGTTCCGGCCGCTTTGTAGTCTGTTATGTAAAGCAGGTAGGTGAAGCCGTCAGCCGAGAGGTCGGTAGATTTGTGGTTGCCCGGATAAGATAGCGGTTCATTGCCGAAATCGGAGGGTATAACGGCGAGCATCTTCTGCCAGTCGATCCATCGGTCACGGAAATACTCATAGTACACTGCCCCATCGTAGGCCAGTTTCTCAAGTTTGTCTATATCATCCTGACGTTCCGACTTAAACAGGCGACGTGCATCCTTGAGTTGCTCCGAATTGTCGGCGAACTTCAGGAATACACCTTTCACAATGGGCGATTTCAGTTTGAGATAATCTTTCGACGCCTCATAATAGGCTTTCAGCGTATCTTCGGGTATGTTATACTCCCCTTTTTTGTTATACATTCTTGCGCGATAGGCATCCTCGATAAGCGACAGACGATATTGCTCGGTCAGACGGTTTATTTCATCCATGTCGGGTATCTGAGGTGCGACGATATCGGTGATGAGATGTGTGTCGATCCACCGTTGGATGTAGTTCTGCGCCAGTCGGACAGAGTCCTCCTCGGGTGTACCCTGAGGCACCGCATCACGCAGTTCGGTCAGGGTAAGGGTGGAGTTTCCTATACGCACCAAAACATTTCCGCCATCGCTACCCTCACGTGTAGTATTGCAAGCCGTGAAGAAGGCGAGGGCGGCGATGACGGAAACTATATTTAAGAGCAGGTGTCTCATCTTAGAGAGGGTTAGACATGGTTGAACCATGCCGGTTTACCTGTCATTTGAGGGTTTCGAGAACCTTCTTGTTGATTTTCACCTTATGCTTTGACTTGAGGGTCTTGATCCAGGCCTTCTCAAGTTCATTCTGATAGTCGGCAGTGACAGCACCGCGCACATCCGAGGCTTCCTGAGGCTGGTCAATCACGTTACCGTCGTAGGGGAAATATGATGTCCATCTTCCTGATTTCTCCGGTTTGGCACCACCGAACACTGCTGCATCAACGATAGCGTTCTCACCTTTGGCTGCGAGAACCTTTTCCGCTTTCACCTCTTTGCCGAACTTGCGGCGGAGATCTTTTGAGAGTTCATCTGCAGCGGGTTTATTTCCGGCGAGGTATGATTTAGCCTCGTTCATGATGGAGTCGGAAGTGGCGAACACAATATATCCTTTATATTTGGGAGCATTCCAGTGGTATTTATCCTTGTGAGCCTTGAAATATTTTTCCAGACCTTCCTTATCCTTGGTTGAGCGGTCCCACACGTTGCGGTTGCTTATCTCGAAAAGGAGGATGCCGTCATGATATTCATTCACCAGATTGCGATAGTCGGGATTTTCTTCGGGCAAACGGTCAATTGCCAGATTTATAACCTTGCTATCTATCAGTCGGTTAGCCGATTCCTTAAAGAACGGCTCAATGGTTTTGGGTGCCACACGGGCAATTTTGCCCACTCCGGCCACAACCTGTGCGGCAGTGACCACAGCACCGTCCATGACACCGACAGGGGTATCCATTCCCTGCAGACGGACAATAGCCACCGAGTCATAGCCATCGTTGTCGCGTACCACCTTCATCATCGCCTCTAAACCTTCATCAGAGATATGGGCGTTGTATTGCTTGCGCAGTTTCTCCAGCATGGCCTGACGGGGACGGGTGCCTCGTTCGTCGGCATTCATCTCGTTCTTAATCTGGGGAAGGGCTTCCTCGAACGAAGGTACACCGCGATGATCGTCACGGAGCACGATGTGATAGCCGAACGCCGATGCGAAAGGTTCGGAGAAACTACCGTCGGTGAGTTCAAATGCCACTTTCTCGAATTCCGGCACCATCATGCCACGACCGAAGTAGCCCAAGTCGCCACCTTTACGTGCCGAGCCGGGATCCTCGCTTTCCACACGTGCGATGGAGTCAAATGATGCGCCACCCTGAAGTTCCTTGTAAATGCGGTCAATCTCCAGTTTCTTTTCAGCGGCTTTTTCCTCGTCCAGACCGCGTGTCAGTTTAAGGATATGGCGGGCCTTGACCTCACCATCGTTATCCACACGCTTCTCGGGGCGCACAATGTGGTAGCCGAAACCTGAGTCGATAACCGGTGATATGTCGCCCACAGCAGTGGTGTAGGCTGCCTCTACAAAGGGATAGGGATAGTTTGCTGTGCCGCGCACAAGCCCCATGTGGGCGTTGCCGCTGTGTTTAACCTGATTGTCAACAGAGAATTGGCGAGCCATCTCGTCGAAGTCAGCACGTCCGGCAAGCACCTCGGTGCGGATGCTGTCCAGGCGCACCTTGTTCTCCAAATCCTTTGCAGGATTGCTATCGTGGGGAAGCATGATGTGACTTACGTCGACATGTTGCTTCATCATTTCATAACTCAGTTCCAGCAACTGCTTTTCTGTCTCCTTGTCAAGCATGTAGGGCATGGCCAGATCACGGCGATACTGGTCATACTCATTGCGGAACGACGCGGTAGTATCCATTCCTGCTGAAACCGCATCGGCAACCTTCAACTTGTAGAGCAGGAACATATCGAAATACTGGCGGCGGGTCTGAGGTTCGGCCTGCTGCTGGTTATTCTTGTTATATAGGTATTCAAATTCGCTCAGGGGCACATCTTTACCGTCGACACTGAACAGCACGGGATCCGCATCATTATTTTTTGCGTACACCGGTGCTAATGCCACGGCAGCCATTGCCAAAGAAAGAAATCTCTTTTTCATCTGAAAGGATATGATTTGATTTTATTTCAGTTCATAGTTATACATTATGTGAAACGGACTGAGCGGCGTTTTATTGTGTCTATCTCTGAAATTTTGGAAAAGATATTGAAAATAACGTTGTTATTTCACTATCACCTTCTCTGATTTTGAGCCTTGTTTGCGGATGTAGAGACCTGCGGTGGGGTTGGTCACTTTCATTCCCTGCAGGTTGAAATATTCCGGTTCCCCATCCGCTCCCTCGACATCGGCTTCGATGGACTCTACTCCTGAGTCACTTGCATACACGGCATTGAAAGCGGGGATGGAGAGTTTGCCTGTTGTGCCTGACTTGGGGGTGAGGTTGAAGGTTACGGACATCAGTTTGATGGGGTAGACCAACAGATCGGAGGTGTTGGTGATGGTTGAGAGATTTACCGGAACGGTCTTGCTTTCTCCGGCTGCCAATTCGGGAAGGGTTGCGGTCAGTCGATCGCCGTTGGCTGTAATCAGTTTTACTGTGGTGGAGGGGATGGATGCTCCCTCTGCGGTCATCTCGAGTTCAAGTTCTTCGGGGAGGCTCCAAAACGCGATTTGCTCTGCCGGGGTCAGGGTCATGGTGGCGCTGCGTGAGGAGTTTACGCTATAGTTGATTTCTATCCCGGTGGCGGTGGGGGTCACGGCTGTCGATGATGCACATCCGCTCTTGGTGAATTTCCATGCCGAAGCGTCATATCCGGCCAGGATATTCTCTTTGGCGTTCTTCGCTACCTCAACGGTAACATTCATGCTCACCTGCTTGTCACCGACGGTTCCGGTGATGACGGCTTTTCCGTCACCTACACCCTTGACTACTCCATTTTCACTGACTGTTGCCACGGCAACATCGGAACTGCTCCATGTCAGGGCTTCGGGTGCGACGTTGCTGGTTTTGATGCCGTCGCTGGCGATAAGGTCGATGGTGTATTCGCGTTTGTTGTCAATCAGAAGGTCAGAGATGCGTGTACTGAATTCCACATTACCATCCACAGTAACAGGTACTTGTGCCTTTACGCCGTTGACATCGGCAGTCAGGGCATGTGTGCCTGTTCCGGTAGCGAACATCATGATGTTGTCCTTGATTTCACCGAGTGCTTCGGGACATGACAGGGTGTATTCGGTGATACTGTCGTTGACCATCAGGCCGTGGCGGTTGTAACCCATCAGACGGGGCACATAGCGTCCATACTGAGGCAGTTTCACATGCCAGTCGGCGAAGCGTACTTCGGTGATGGTGTTGTCGACCTCATCGGGAAGTTCCACAGTAGCGAAAATACCGTTACCCACGGCACGTTCCGAACCGTCGCTGCAGAAGTTGCGTATACCGAGAGCCGAAGTATAGAGGGTCGAAGAGCCGCCACCGTCAAGGTTCACACCTTCGTAGGCACCTGCATAACGCATGATGTCAGCGAGTTGAGATGTGCGCACACCGGCTGAGCCACCGTATCGTCCCTCGACTACAATCATTATGATTTTGTTCCCATCCTCGCTCACACCGATACCGGTACGAGGATGCTGAGCAGAGGCATCGCCACGTTCCCCCTCAGTGTCGAGAGTCTCACCCTTACCTACATTCTTGGGGTTACCTGACACAATCTGCATCGGATAGATACGTTCATTGTCGAGAAGCACGACATTGTCCAGAGTTACAATATCACCGGGTTTGAGTGATTCCACAAACTTCTTGGCGCCGGTGTTGCATCCTGTGGTTGAAGTGCCGCGACCATGAATCACGAACTGACCTTCAGGTATGGCGGTATCACCGTCGGAAGTTGGTTCACTGAGCACCTCCATGCGGTAGGTTCCGCCGCATGTGAATTCGTCGCCGTCGACCAGGCGTGCCACAACCTCGGCACAGTTTCCGGCCTTGTCGGTCTGGTTAGTGCTACCCCAATAGCGTGAGGTATAAACGGTTATACCGTTGTTGGGCGATGCAACGTTAACCCCTTTGTAGAGCGTCACCTTATCGCCGAGTGTGGCTGTGCCGGAATAGTAATCGAGACGACCTATGCGGGCCACACCCTCGCGGTCAACAGAGAACTGATACTGAGAGTTTGATGTTTTGTAGATTTCGCCGTCGACAGTGCACGATGTGGTAGGGCTACCTACGGTAGAGGTGCCGTTGGTGGCAGTGCCTGAGGTGGCGAAGAAGTCGGCATTCGTACCGGCAAAATATAGTTTGTTTTTGGTTGACTTACGCTTAGCCATGGCTGAGGTACGCTCGCATCCCGCGACCTTGTCTGTTCCGCAGACCGCCTGGATCGACACTTCGGGGAGTGATTTGTCGATGGTGAGATAATGAGCCTGCAGCAGATTAGGACCTGTAAGACGCAGGTGAGTGGTGGTGGTGCCGGGACCAACCTTGAGGTGCGACACGGTGTCCACCTGATATTCCACTCCAAGAATTTCCAGTTTTCCGGAGGCCTCGGCTACAAACGATGAGCCGAGCAACGATGACACAGCAAGAAGGGATAATAGTTTTTTCATGTAAGGGTTTTATGTTATAATATTTACTTCTGCAAATCTAACATTTATTTTTCAATCATCAAAGAACTTTTTCAATGACGGGAATGTTAAAATATAAATCCGTTTCAAAAATTGACAAAAAAATGCACAAAACGATTCAACTACTGTTGCTGTTCATCACAGTTGCAACTCTCTCATCTTCAGCAGAAAATAAGTCTCAGGGCGACTCTATCCCCGGACGTTGGCTCTACACCGGTGAGAATTTTCAGCCTGACCCCGCCGAGGACAAATGGTGGACTCTGTTCGGAGACAGCATCCTCAACAATCTGATTGCCGAAAGCGAGGCCAACAACAGCAATATCATCGTTGCGATGCATAACATTGAGATAGCGCGTCAGAATCTCAACATTGCCCGTTCACAATATTTCCCTCAGATTGGTGTTTCCGCTGCATGGAACAAGACCCGTTCTACCGGCTATGCCGCATCACGCACCTCAACCGGTCCGGTCTACGACAGTCAGTTTTCCGGCACCGTCGACATGAGTTGGCAGATTGACCTTTTCGGACGTATCTCAGCCAAAGCCAAACAGCAGAAAGAACTGCTCAACGCCTCGCGTGCCGAGCGTGACGGAATGATGGTGACAGTAGCCGCAGAGATAGCCTCAAACTATCTTCAACTGCGCGCCACTCAAGCCAAACTCACTCTGGCTCAGGAGCATATTCAATCGCAGGAGCATGTTCTGAACATAGCGAAAGCACGTCATGAGGCGGGTCTGGCTTCGAAACTTGATGTTGCACAGGCTCAGACCATCTACAACTCCACCATGGCGACAATACCTATGCTCGAGGCAGACTCACGTGCCTACATCGACGCTATTGCCCTGCTCACGGGTGTCTTTCCGGATCAACTCTTTGAACGTCTGGCCAAACCCAGACTGATGCCGAGTTACAACCACATCATCTCGACCGGAATACCTATGGAACTGGTGCGCCGTCGTCCGGATATTCTTCAGGCCGAATATCAGTTGGCAGCATCAGCCGCCGCAGTGGGTATTGCCAAGAAAGATTTTCTCCCCACTCTGACTCTGGAAGGCTCCATAGGGACAGCAGCCCACAACGCAGGCGACCTGTTCAAAAACGACAGTTTCACATACTCCATCGCCCCCACCCTTTCATGGACCATTTTCTCCGGCATGTCCCGCAGTTACTCCGTACGCTCGGCCAAGGCACAGATGGAGGCTGACATCGAGAACTACAACTATGCCGTGCAGTCGGCCATCAACGAGGTTGACAACGCCATGAGCCGCTATCAGGGGGAACTCCGGCAGATTGAACGCCTGACACTGGTAGTAGGGAGTTCACGCGAAACCTTCGACCTCTCGCTTGACCTCTACAAGCAGGGACTGAGCGGCTTCCTCAACGTGGCCAACGCACAGATCGACTATCTCAACTACTCAACAAGTCTGATTTCAGCACGCGAGGAAGCACTCCTTACAATGGTGTCGCTTTATAAAGCCTTAGGTGGAGGATGGGAATAACATTACAGATTAAGAACAAAATATCAACCGAGTATGCTCACAAACAATTTTCCGATGCTCAAAGCAGCAACATCCAAGAAACTTTTCATGGCGGCGACAGCAATGCTGGCACTGACCGGATGCAGTCACAACTCCGCATCCTCCCATGACGGTACCACCCCTGAGATAGAAGTGGCCGAGGTGATAACCGACTCTATTACAATATTCAAGACCTACCCCGGAACTGTGACTGCAAAGAATCATGTTGACCTGGTGCCACGCGCTTCGGGCAATCTGGTGAAGGTGTACTTCTCCGGAGGTGACCTGGTGAAGCAGGGACAGGTGCTGCTGTCAATCGAGGATACTCAATATCGCAACGCCGTGCAACAGGCACGTGCCCAACTCAACACCGCCCAGAGTAATCTGGAGTATGCACGAACCCACTACGATGCCATGGCCAAGGCTCTGCTGAGCGATGCCGTAGCATCAATTGAGGTGGCTCAGGCAAAAAATGCCCTTGAGGAGTGTGAGGCGGCCGTTCAGAACGCCAAGGCACAACTGCAGACCGCGCAGACCAACCTGAGTTACTGCACCATCACCGCTCCGATGACGGGGCATATCACCTCGGCCGGTCCATCGGTCGGTGCCTATCTCAGCGCAGGTAGCGGTGAGGTTATCGCAACTATTTATGACGACGCCCGGATGAACGCCACCTTCTTCATCGAGGATGCCGCCGTGCTCCGCATGTTCAATAACGAGAACGGACGTCACAGACTTGACTACTCCGCCATCCCGGTTAACCTCTCCGATACTCTCCCCCACAAATATACCGGAGACCTGACCTACATGTCGCCTAACGTTGATGAAAGCACCGGTACTCTGAAACTTCAGGCAACCGTGGATAATCCTTACGGCGAACTACGCGACGGTATGTATGCCACAATCGACCTCCCCTACAAGTTCGAGCCTCACGCTATGCTGGTCAAGGATGCCTCAATCGCCACCAACCAACTCGGAAAATATATCTACACCCTTAACGACTCCAACGAGGTTGTCTACACCCCCATCACCGTCGGCGACCTCTATGCCGACACTCTGCGTGTGGTGACATCGGGTGTGAAACCCGGCACACGCTACGTCACCAAGGCGTTGCTGAAAGTGCGTGAAGGAATGAAAGTTGAACCCGTAATGAGCAAGTAGTCATGTTTTCCAAGTTTTTCATAAACCGTCCGATATTCGCCATCGTCCTCGCAATAGGTATGGTGCTTGCCGGACTTCTGACACTGACGTCACTTCCTGTGGCTCAGTTCCCCGACATCACACCCCCTACAGTGCGTGTATCAGCAACTTATCCCGGTGCCGACGCTGAAACGGTGGCCAAAACCGTCGGTGTTCCCATCGAGGAACAGGTGAACGGCGTTGAAGGGATGATGTACATGAGTTCATCCGCCGGATCCGACGGCTCCTACTCGCTGACTATCACCTTTGAGGTAGGAACAGATCTGGATATGGCTGCCGTGAAGGTGCAGAACCGCATATCCATGGCTGAGGCATCGCTCCCCTCGGCAGTGAAGCAGCAGGGTGTGTCGGTGATGTCCGAGTCAACCAACACCATTCTGTTCATAGCCCTGGAATCGGACGACCCCGACCGCTATAACTCCCTGTATCTTACCAACTATGCCAAACTCAACATCGTTGACGAACTGTCGCGCGTGGACGGCGTAGGTGGTGTAAACGCTTTCGGTGCAGGGGAATACAGCATGCGCGTATGGCTCAATCCCGAGAAGATGCGCGTGCGCAACATAACCCCCGCCGACGTTATGGCAGCCATCCAGTCACAGAACATGGAGGTGTCAGCCGGCAGCATCGGCGCACCTCCGGTCAACAGCGACCAGGAGTTTCAGTTTACCCTCACCACACAGGGACGACTGCAGGAGGCCGACCAGTTTGCCAACATTGTTCTGCGTGCGGAAGAGGACGGCTCCATGCTCCGCCTGCGCGACGTGGCCGAGGTTGAACTCGGTTCGGACAGTTACTCGCAGGTAGCACGTGTCAACGGTGACGATGCCGGTCTGATCGGTATCAACCAACTTCCGGGAGCAAATGCCCTCGATGTGGCCAAACGTGTGGAGCAACGCCTCAATGAATTAGCCGAATATTTCCCCCAGGGTGTACACTACCGCATCATCCTCAACACCACCGACTTCGTTTCCAGTTCAATTGAAGAACTTCTGGTCACCTTCCTTGAAACAACCCTGATTGTGATGGTTGTGATTCTGATTTTCCTTCAGAGTTGGCGCGCAGTAATCATACCTATGCTCACCATACCGGTCTCCTTGATTGCGACATTCGCCGTAATGAAGGTGTTGGGATTCTCGCTCAACACGCTGACACTGTTCGGTCTGGTGCTTGCCATAGCGATTGTGGTGGACGACGCCATAGTGGTGGTGGAGAACTGCTCGCGTATTCTGGATGAGGGGAAAATAAAGGGGCGCGCAGCCATCTATCAGTCAATGCAGGAGATTCAGGGACCGGTTATCGGTGAAGTTCTGGTACTGCTCTCAGTGTTCATCCCCACGGCTTTCATCAGCGGCATCACAGGCGAATTATACAAACAGTTCGCACTCACCATCGCCGTATCAACAGCCTTCTCCGGTTTTAACGCACTGACCTTCACCCCGGCCATGTGTGCCCTCTTCCTCAAACCTACCAAGCAGAGCAACTTCTTCCTCTACCGATGGTTTGACAAAGGGTTCGGTAAGACCACCGCTCTGTATATGAGGATTGTCGGCGGCTTCCTGAAACGTCCCGCCGTAGCCATATTGCTCTATTTCGCCCTTACCGGTCTGGCCTTCTGGGGCTTCATGAAATGGCCTACCTCCTATCTTCCCCAGGAGGATATGGGTTACTTCATGACCTCCGTACAACTCCCCACGGGAGCGGCACTGGACCGCACGGACAACACTGTCCATGCTCTTGCTGACGAAATCAAGAAACTTCCTGAGGTTAAGGATGTCCTTTCCGTTGCCGGAACGTCAATGATGGGAGGTGGAGCAAGTTCCGACGTAGCCTCGATGTTCGTGGTACTCAAACCATGGAGTGAACGCAAAGGGAAAGGTGAGGATGTCGACGGCGTAATAGCCAAAGTCAACGAAATCTCAGCCCGTTTCCAGGAAGCGGTGATATTCTCTGTCAACCCCCCGTCTATCCCGGGTCTGGGTAACTCCTCCGGTCTGGAAATGCAACTTCTGGACATCCGTAACCTCGGTGCGGATCAGATTCAGGAGGCTCTGACCGAACTGCAGCAGGCTGCCGAGAAAGATCCGCGCATAGCATCTGTCACTACCCTCTACCGCGGCACTGTGCCTCAGTATAATCTGGAGGTGGACCGCGACAAAGTCAAACTCCACGGACTGGTGATGGATGATGTGTACAGCACTCTTTCTTCCTTCATGGGAACAAGTTATGTCAACGACTTTGTGGAATTCAACCGCGTCTATCAGGTGAACCTCAGCGGTGCAGGCAACGCACGCCGGAACGTGGGCGATGTGATGAAACTGAGCGTACGCAATGCTCAGGGCGACATGGTTCCGTTCTCTGCCTTCAGCCGTGTTGTACCCTCTATGGGTGAACCAACCGTAAGCCGATATAATATGTACAACACCGCCTCGCTGACCGCCAACCCTGCAAAAGGGGTAAGTTCAACCGAGGGTATCGAGGCAATGGAAGAGATTGTGAAGCAGACGCTTGGCGAGAACTTCTCATACGCCTGGACCGGAGAGGCCTATCAGGAAACACAGTCGGGAACCACAGTCAGCATGGTGCTGATATTCGCCGTGGTCATCACCATCCTTGTGCTTGCCGCACAGTATGAAAGTTGGACCGACCCCATCGCCGTGGTCATCTCCATGCCGACAGCCATCTTAGGTGCCATCATCGGATGTATCTTCATGTCGCAGAGCATCAGCATATACACCCAGATCGGTATTATCCTGCTGCTCGGATTGTCGGCCAAAAACGCCATCCTGATTGTGGAATATGCCATGGACTACCGCAAACAAGGTCAGTCTATACGCGATGCCGCCCTCCATGCCGGCGAGGTACGATTCCGTCCTATCATGATGACCGCCCTGGCCTTCGTGTTCGGTGTGCTCCCCATGCTCTTCGCGACAGGTGCCGGTGCCGGAAGCCGCCTGGCCTTAGGTACAGCCGTTGTATTCGGTATGTTTGTCAACGCCATTGTGGGCACGCTGTTTGTCCCCAACTTCTGGGAACTGCTCCAGCGTTTCGGTGAGAAATATATCAACGGATTTTTCAACGGAGGCAACCCGACGCCACAACAAACCACGGATAAAACGACATCCACGGAATCGGAGGCAAGTCACTGATCCTTCGTAAACCGTAAAACCTCTTGAGGCTGTGCCGTATGCTTACGGTGCAACCTCGCCGTATACATGATTATGCGGCTGCTCCATGGAGCAGCCCTACAGGGCTAATACATTGACTGTCAAGAGTGTAGGGATGCTCCCTGGAGCATCCGCCGATTATACATCACTGTCCATGAACGTACAAATGATTTATTTTATAAAAATAATTCATAACTTTGCATTATGATAACCGAACTTACAGCAGAACAATATAAGGCACTGGGGTTCACACCAATGCATTGTTATAACTCGACAGATTTCGTGGCGCTGAACGCCGGTAAGGTGCAGTGCGTTCACTATCTGGCATGGTTTGATCATGAAAAATTATGGGCTACACTGATACTGGGCGAGGATGAGGATAGCCTGCGCTCACCCTTCTCGGCTCCATTCGGCGGTTTCGACTGCCTGCATCTTCCAACAGATGAAATGGTGGAGACAATTTTCAGTGACCTGAAGGTGTTTGCTTCGGGCAAAGGGAAGAATCTTTTCATCACTCTGCCCCCACCTTTTTACTCCTCCACGATATATTCTTTTGCTGTACGCGCCATGAATGACCCGTCGATAACGGTCACCGCGGACTATAATTTTCACTATACCACAGCCGATGCCCCGGAGTATGACCTCCACCTCCCCCGCTCTGCAAGAAGAAATCTCCGACTCGCCAACGAAGCCGGATTCCACTTTCAACTGGTGATGGATGAAGAGAAGAAAAAGGAGGTGTATGAAGTAATCCGTCGCAACCGCGAGGCGCTGGGCTATCCGCTTCGAATGACCTTCAATCAGGTCATGGACACCTCCCGCATTGTCAATGCCGACTTTTTCCTGTTGCGCGACAACGAAAAAAATCCCGTTGCTGCAGCAATATGTTTCCACGCAGCAACGGGTATAGTTCAACTTATATATTGGGGCGAACTTCTGGAATATCGCCGGTTACACCCCATGAGTCTACTGGCTATGCATCTGTTCCGCCACTACTATGAGGCTGGCATAACCATAGTCGACGTCGGGCCTTCCAGCACTGACGGCATCCCCAACCGAGGGCTCTGTGCCTTCAAGCAAAACATAGGGTGCCGCATGACACCCAAATTCAGACTCAAGATCACCTGATGTGAGTGCCCAGGTCCAGTCGTTCCAGAGCCTCTGCAGAGGTGATGATAACCTCTGTCACTCCGCTTGCCACGGCATCCAGCGAGTTCTGTATTTTGGGAATCATACCTCCAGAGACTGTGCCGTCGGCGGTGAGTTCCGAGAACTTTGAGGCTGTAATTTCGGGAATTACCGAACTATCGTCGTCGGGGTTGGAGAGTACGCCAGGCTTCTCGAAGCAATAGACAAGCGTTACATCATAATACGGGGTCACGCCACGTGCCACCGATGAGGCTATGGTGTCTGCATTGGTATTGAGCAGGTTGCCATTGCCGTCATGGATAAGAGGGGCAACAACAGGGATGAAGCCGGCATCGAGCAGACTGCTCAGAGCCTTTCCATCCACGTTGTCCACGTCGCCGACATGTCCGTAATCGACCTTTTTCACCTCACGGCGATGACCTTTGATGATTCCTCCGTCGGCACCGGTCACACCCAGGGCGTTACATCCCAAGGCCTGTAACTGAGCAACAATGTTTTTGTTTACCTGTCCGGCATAGACCATAGTGGCGATTTTGAGCATCTCGGCCGAGGTGACACGTCGCCCTTCGACCATCACTGTTTCCACACCGAGTTTCTCAGCCATCTGTGTGGCTGAACGACCACCTCCGTGAACCAGGATTTTAGGACCGGGAATGGCAACGAAAGAGCGCAAAAGCGCGGGGAGAAGCCGCGGATCTTCGACCACGGCTCCTCCCACTTTTATAACTGTCAGTTTGTTTTTATTCATCAATTTTTCTTGTCAAGTATGTTCTGATAAACCTTGCTGAACAGTTCCGGACGGATGTTCATTTTGGAGAACGCTTTGTTGTCGCGGGTGGGGTTCACACGGTTGTTCAGGAATACGAAAATCAGGTCATTATCGGGGTCAACCCAGAACACGGTTCCGGTGAAGCCGAGGTGTCCGTAGGTAGCCGCGGTGGCCTCCTCGCAAGTGGGTGAGTTATCGGGGTTCTCGGTGTCGGGTTTGTCAAAACCGAGTCCGCGACGACATGTGGCACTCTTTGAGGTTGTGAACAGTTTTACTGTTTCGGGCGAAAGGATACGTGCATCGCCGTATGTACCGCCATTGAGCCACATCTGACACAATTTTGCCAGGTCGGTAGCAGTGCCGAACAATCCGGCGTTGCCCTGCACACCCCCCGAGAAGTTAGCGAGTTCGTCATGAACATAGCCGCAGAGGGTCTGTTTGCGCAGATATGTATCTTTTTCTGTGGAAGCGATCTCCTTGGCAGAGAATTTTTCGAGGGGGCGGTAGGTTACGCGCATCGCACCCATCGGGGCGAAGATGCTGTCGTGAATCCAGCGGTCATGACCTATGCCGGTTACATTCTCCTCCAACTGCATCAGCAGGCAGAAGTTGAGGCAACTGTAGGCGTAACTGCGGTCCTTGCGCGGGGTGGAGTGATATATGCGGCTCATCAGAGTGTCGTAGGTCTCTTTGTTGACATACAGTCCTTTAGCGGCCTCGATGGGGAATTTCTCCGATTTCACCGGTGAGGTGATGTCGCGGCGCAACTTGGCAGTAGCGTTTCCATAGGCACCCTCCTGAATCTTTATCGGGTTGGTCTGTTTCCACTTGCGGGTGATAAGGTCACCGGTGTAGGTGGTGGAATCCATCATGATGTAGAACATGTTCAGCGAAGGCTGTATGCCGGATTCATGATAGAGCAGTTGCTCAACGGTAACATCTTCTTTCTCAGTACCTTTAAGACCGGGAATATAATCCGATGCGGGGGCTTTCAGGTTGAACAGACCCAGATCGTAGGCCTTCATGACACCGGGAAGTGTACCAGTCGCTTTTGACACAGAGGCAAGGTCATAGAGGGTTTCATCGGTTACAGGGGCAGTGCCACCCATCGACTGTTTGCCTATAGAGCGGTTGTAGACCACATTGCCGTTACGAGCCACCAACAGTTGACATCCGGGGAAGGCTCCGGTGCTGACACCTAAGTTGATGAGCGAGTCGAGTTGTGCGGTGAGTGCGGGGTTAATACCTTCAGCCAGAGGAGAGGAATAACCCAGACGGTTCTTGTCACGTTTCAGTCCCTGACCTATTTCGGCTATACCTGCCAGATTGACAGGGAATTGACCGCTGATTGCGATACCGCCGAACAGAGCCTGTGCGGCTGCACGCTGCAGGGCCGGAGTGTTGTCATATACTGTCATCAGTGCTCCCTCGGTGGTGAGTGATGCGCTGAACTTGCTCATTTTAAAGGGGTTGATAAAGAACACCTCAACCAACGAGGGTATGGAGGCGAGTTGCGCAAGTTCGTTGCGTGAACTCTGGTGATCGTTGTAAACGGCTGCCACAACAGTGGTGTGTTTCTTAATCTCCGCGAGGTTAGCCGTTGAGTTATAGACCTTTACGGGAGCATAATGACGGCAGAGGTCAGAAAATTCTTTTCCGTCGCCACCGATGTTAACAATGGCAATATCGTTGCTTTCAAGGTTTTTCATCGGCACGATATTGTTTTTGTCACGGAGCAGTGTCACAACGGCGTTTGACAGATTCTGATTTACGGCTTCAGCCTCGGGCGAACAGATTTCCTTGCGGGCCTGAGCAACGGTCTTGGCACGGGGAGCCCCCTGAGCCAGAACATATTTGTAGGAAAGTATTCGTTTTACTTTCTCATCGATATCGGACTGTTTGAGGGTACCGTTTTTCAGTGCTGTCTGCACGGCTGTCATATCAGTTGAAGGTGACGCGGATGACAGCAGCAGGTCAGCACCGGCTTTGAGGGCCGCCACACAGTTGTTGCCTGTTGTGTGCGCCCCTTTCATAGCGAGGGCATCGGTGAAAATCAGACCGGGGAAACCCATTTTTTCGCGGAGCAGACCGGTGGTGATGGGGTTGGAGAGTGAGGCGGGTGTGCCGGAAGGGTCTGCGGCAGGCACACTGAGGTGTGCTGTCATGATGCCTGAACCACCGTCGGCGATGAACATACGGAACGGCACGAGGTCGGTTTTTTCAAGCATCTCCATGGTATGACCAACGGTCGGGAGAGCCTTGTGGGAATCTACCGAAGTGTCGCCGTGACCGGGGAAATGTTTTCCTACGGCCATCACGTCGCCTGCTTCCAGACCACGTGAGTAGGCAGCGCCGAGTTCTGCCACACGCTGCGGATCCTCGCCGAATGAGCGGTAGCCGATGACGGGGTTTTTGGGATTGGTGTTAACGTCAAGGACTGGGGCGAAATTGACCGTCACACCAAGAGCGCGACATTCGCGAGCCATCTCCTTGCCGTATTCATAAAGAAGCGCTGCATCCTCAACAGCACCCAAAGCCATGTTGGAAGGGAATTTGGGAGCATCCTTGATTCGCATTGACAGACCCCATTCACCGTCGAAAGTAATCATGGGGGGGACTGACGAGAGTTCGTCGGCCAGACCGATCATCTTGAAATATTGCTCGAACGAGCCTTCACTCATCAGTATACCGCCGGCATGGCGACGACCAACCAGAGCCTTCATCCCTGCCACTGACTGTTCGCCGGCGTTGGGATTAAGGGAGGGGATGAACAACTGTGCCACTCGCTCCTGAGGGGTGAGTGTGTTGAAAACCGAGTCAGCCCATGCCTTCGCGGCAGGTGACTGTGCTTTGCCCGACAGGGCCACTGTGGCGGCATCGACCATTCCGAGTGATGCAGCCGCAGCAAGAATTGTGATAAATATTTTTTTCATGGATAATGGTGTTGTCTATTAGAGTGTGTTTACTTTTAAACCAAATTAATAAATGAAGAGTGTGTATTATAATTTTTGATTTCATCACAAAGAATCTTTTGGGCGCTTTTTCAAATTTTCATCAGTCGCAATGCCCGCATTGCTCCTTCTTCAATTTTGAAAAATCACTCCAAAATATATCTTTGTGCTAAAATCATTTAAAAGAAAACACACTCTAAAAGTGCATGCGCTTGGTGTTGTCAGGATTGATTTTTTTCTTCTTGAACTCAGTGCGCAGATATTTCAGCAGATCCTGATTTATGACACTGTTGCTTGATGCTATTTTCTTGCCGCGCGTCAGCGGTTCCATGAAGTCACCGCCGTTGGCGAGGTAATCGATGGTGGCAACGGTGTAGGTCTTTTCGGGGTCAAGAGGCTGACCGTTAAGGAGCACCGTCTTGCAGTTGCGGGTTTCAGGATCCATGGTTATTTCCAGTTCCGAACTCACCGAGTCGCCCCCGCGTATGTAGGCCATGACGTTGAATGCGTCCAGAACATCCGACCCTTTGACCTCCAGCACTTCAATGAGGTTATTGAAAGGCTGCATGTCGATTATCATACCCTCGGTGATGTCACCTTTTGGGAGCGAACGGCGCACCGATCCTTTGTTCATGATTGCGAAATCGACCTTCTTTCCGGCTATTTCCGAGCCACGCTTTGCCACGAAGTCGGCCAGGAAGTTGTTCAGCGCCGGTTCACTGTTTTCCAGCACCACGGCACTGCGTGCCACGCGGAGATTCATCAGGGAGTCCACTCCGGCACGATAGCCATCGATGATAGTTTTAAGTTCCTGATCCTGATTTTTATCCAGGCGGCTGTCAATCTCAATGACATTGAACTGCGAGGTGAGCGAGTCAAGGTCAATGGTGATTTCCCCCAACCTTACACCCTGCTTTCCGGCCTGAGTCACCAGAACATCCTTCCCCACACTGTTTTTCAGCAGTGTCTTGCTATGGTCGGCGGGGTCAAGGAAGGTGTGGGAGTGTCCCCCTATGATTATATCGATATCCTCGCTCTGTGCAGCCAGGTCGACATCCTTCGGAGCGGGCTTGCCTGAGTAGCCTATGTGAGTCACGGCTATCACCATGTCGACATTCTCGTTATGTTTCAGGTGCCATGCGGTGGCGTTAGCGGCTTTTATCCCGTCGAGATATTCCACCCCGTTATAGTTTCCGGCGGCAATCATACCTTCGGGACGGAGGTTTATCCCTATCAGGGCTATCTTCTTCCCGTCGTATTCCTTTATTACGTAAGGTTGGAATATTCCGTCCAACGGACCACCCTTGAGATCGTAGTTTGTTGTGAGCCAGGTCAGGCGACTGTCGCGCAGCAGTTCGCCGAGATGTTCGGCACCGTTGTCGAAGTCATGATTACCTAAAATGGCCACGTCATAGCCCATCTTCTCCATCAGGTCATACTCCACCTTCCCTTTGTAGAGATAGAAGAAGAGTGTGCCCTGCACGGCATCGCCCGCATCAACCAGAAGCACATTCTTGTTGACTGCGCGCACGCTGTCAACCACTGCTTTACGTCGCAAAACACCTCCTAAATTTTTGTCGTTGGGGTCGATCTGCGAATGAGTATCGTTGGAGTGTAGTATCACTAATTTTTCCGCTGCTACCGGAAATGCCCCTACCAAGGCTGTTGCCATCAGGGCTATCGAGGATAGTAGTTTCATCAGTTCACTTAATTTAATATAGGTGTAATGGGTTAGTCCTACAAAATTACTCACAATTTTTATATTCCCGGTTATTTTTCAACATTTTTTTTGGAAATTAATTTTATTTGTCATACATTTGCAGTGTACTATTAAACTATTACACCCATACACCCATGATTGAATGTAATAACCTCACATTTGCCTACAACAAATCGCTCCCGGTGCTGAATAATTTCAACCTTACCATCAGCAACGGCGGAATCTACGGCATCCTCGGAAAAAACGGAGCCGGAAAATCCACCCTACTCTCTTTGATGTGCGGTCTGCTCACCCCCAAAAGCGGAGAAGTACTGCTTGACGGAATCAATGTGCGCCGACGTCTCCCCTCCACGCTGAGCAACACCTTCCTGGTGCCGGAAGAGTTTGAACTCCCCCACATTTCAATGGAAGAATATTGCCGTATCAACGCCCCCTTCTATCCGAACTTCGACCTGGAGGATCTGAAGCACAACCTCGAGATGTTTGAACTGACTTTCAACATCAATCTGGGGCAACTCTCAATGGGTCAGAAAAAGAAAGCGTTCATGAGTTTCGCCCTGGCCTGCAACACAGGAGTGCTGATCATGGATGAGCCCACCAACGGACTTGACATCACCAGCAAGGTGCAGTTCCGCCGTTTCATTGCCTCACACATGACGGATGAACGCATCATCATCATCTCCACCCATCAGGTGCATGACATAGAACTGCTGCTGGACCATATCATCATCGTTGACAACCGCTCGCTGCTGCTTAATCAGCCAACGGCAAACATCACCCGCCGTCTGCGTTTCTTCAACACCATCACCGCACCTGACACCGAGGACAGTTCACTGCTGTTCGCACAGCGTGGCGTTGGCGGTTTCGCCAATGTGGCACTCCGTCCGGGCGATGATTCGGACGAAGAAACAGATATAAATCTGGAGTCGCTCTACGAACTATGCTGCCGCAACCCGATGCTTATCACACGTATTTTCAACTCTGAAGAAAACTGATTATGAAAAATATATCCATATCTGACAAGTTCTCGTTCAACCGCTTCCTGATGCTTGCGAAGCGCGAGATTATTTCCAACAAACGTCTGTTCACCATGGAGTTAGCGGTGATAGCCGGACTGATTCTTATGGGGGAAGCATTCATAGCCTGGGGAGCAGGTCCGAATGCGGCTGACCTTGAGCCGGCGAAAGGAATTATTTATTACTCCGATAGACAAGTGGCATTCATCATAGGGATTGTAGGCGTGATAGGGTTCAGTATTCTGACCAATGTAGCCGCATCGCTGGTATGCTCCGGATTGTCAAACAAAAAAGGGAGAATAAACAACTTTATGGCCGTTGGCACCCCGGCAGAGAAATATCTGGTGAATTTCCTCATCTATGATGTTTTCTTCATCATTTTTTTCCTTGCGGTGTGGATTGGGATTGACTATCTGCGTGTGCTTTACGTCAACGTGCGTTACCCCATAGAGGGTGTGAGCGTGCTGTCAATGGCCAAAGAAATTGAGTGGCAGGTCTCCCTTATGGGCGTAGCCGCACTGGTGTTCTTCCAGGCCTTCTACACCCTTGTGAGTGCCTTCTCTCCCAAGTGGGCTTTCTTCAAAGGGTTCGGTTTAAGTTATGCTATCAACCTGCTCTCAATCCCTTACTGCATGATTTTCTCCTTCCTCTTTTTTGACCTACACCCATCCATCAACTACGCCGTAGTGATTACCGCCGGACTGGCCTTCTGCTTCGCCATAGCCATGCACCTGCTCGCCTACTTCCGTTATACTGAAACCGACATAATATGATTTTCTCCAACAACAAAGCCATATATCTTCAGATTGCCGACTCCCTAACCGACGAGATTCTGGCCGGTCACCTGACCCCCAACAACCGGATACCGTCGATCCGCGACCTGAGCGCACAGTTTCAGGTCAACGTCAACACCATCACCCGCTCACTGGAACATCTTCAGCAGCAGGAGATTATCTACAACCAGCGCGGCATAGGGTTCTTCGTTTCCGAAAACGCTCCGGAATCAATTTTGGAGGCACGCCGACGCAACTTCCTCAACAACGTTCTGCCCGAAGTGTGCCACCAGATGCATCTGCTTGATATCCCTGTCAATGAGTTCATTAACATCTACAACAATCAAAGGTCATGAAAAAATCCACCAAATATCTTCTGTTCCTCATAGGCGCATTTTTCCTTGCCGCCATCCTCTATCCTATTATCCTGCACTATGTACCTCAGGAAAAGTTATACGACGACGAGGTTATTGAAGAAATCCCAGTAGACTACAGTCAACGCGAGGTTCCCATTGTCGATATGCCGGTTGCCGCCATTGACCTGTCGGAATCATTCAAAGCATCAACAGTGATCATCGAAGGGGTGGAATCACTCAAGGACCAGATCGTTGAAATCAAAGTTGCAGCCGACGAAAAATATATCAACGCCATAAACGTTGACCACAATGCCGGAACTTCCACCCTCAAGGTTACTGACAAAATCTCGGAGGGGGAAAAGATCGACTCGCTCCTTATCAGGATTGCCGTTCCCGCCGACGGCCGACTTGACGTCGTGACCGACAATTGTCACTCCGTAACGTTCCGAAACATCAACACCGAGACCCTGGAACTCACCTCAAAGCACACCACAACAGCCGATTGCGTCGACCTCAACTTAGAGTCATGCAACATCAACAACTTCAATTTCATTGCATTAGTTTACGGCCAGAAGTTCTACCTCAACTGTATGGGTTCCGCTATAGGGTCACTCGCTATCTCAACTGTAAGAAACTTCAACCTCAACGCCAACGGTAACGTCAGAAATCTGGCTCTTAACGCCGAAGCAAACATTGAAGTATCATTAACCGGGTATGACGGCGACATCGACCTGAACAAAAACAACCACAAAGTATACATTGATCGTTAACCGCACCCAAACTCCTTCAACCAATGTTTATATTCAGTATCGCCATATTGGTGACCATCTACGTCACAATATCCAGAATCAGATTATTCTGACCTCACAAAAGCGGGCTGTATCGGAATTTCCGGTACAGCCTGCGCTTTCATTGATTCAGCCCCACTTCTTGCATATCTCCATTTTTTTAGGTATTTTTGCAGCAATAATAAATATTGTATGGGAAAGAACAAACTGAAAAAATTCCGTGAGATGGAGCAACTGGACCGGGTCTATCAGTTCCCGTTCGGTGCTTTGCAAGGAAAAGAGTGCCCGCTGAAAGGTCGCTGGAACGCCGAAGTGTTCGGCAACGACAACCCTATAGTACTTGAACTGGGATGCGGCAAGGGTGAATACACCGTCGGTATGGCACGCCATTACCGCGACAAGAACTTCATCGGCATCGACGTCAAGGGAGCACGTATGTGGTCAGGCGCACGTATCGCCAACGATGAAAACATCACCAACGCCGCCTTCCTCCGCACTAACATCGAACTGCTCCCCCTGTTCTTTGCTCCGGGTGAGGTCAGCGAGATATGGATAACATTCCCCGACCCTCAGATGAAAAAGGTGCGCAAACGCCTCACATCGACCCGATTCATGGAACTGTACCGTCAGATAATGGTCCCCGACGGACTGGTGCACCTGAAAACTGACAGTCCTTTCCTCTACACCTACACCGATGCCATGACCGCACACAACGGTCTGACACCTCTGAAAAATTTCTCCGACCTTTACAGCAGCGAAGATGCCGACTCTCCCATCCTGCGCATCCGCACCCACTATGAACAGCAGTGGCTGCAACGGGGTCTGACAATCAAATATATTGTCTTTCCCCTCGACCACACCACCGCGCTGACCGAACCGGAGATTGAAATTCCTTATGACACATACCGCAGTTACTCCCGCGGCGAACTTCAGTTATAATCATGGAACAGGCTATTTATCCCAAACTCATACTTGACGCACTGACAACAGTGCGCTACCCCGGAACGGGTAAAAACATCGTTGAATCCTCAATGGTGGAGGATGACATACGCATCGACGGACGCAAGGTGTCATTCTCTCTAATCTTCGACCGTCCCACCGACCCCTTCATCAAGTCGATTGTCAAGGCAGCCGAAGCAGCCATTCTGACCCACGTAGGTCCCGATGTGGAAATTAAGGGCAACATTGACGTGAAAACACGTCAGGCACCCAAACCGAAGCCCGAAGTTCCGCTGAAAGGGGTCAAGAACATCATCGCCATATCATCGGGCAAAGGTGGAGTGGGCAAAAGCACTGTTGCCTCAAATCTCGCCGTGGCTCTGGTGCGCGAGGGGTACACCGTGGGGCTGCTCGATGCCGACATCTTCGGTCCCTCAGTGCCTAAAATGTTCGGCGTGGAGGATGAGCAACTCTACATCCACGATGTTGACGGAGTGCAGAAAATAATCCCCGTGGAACGCTACGGCGTGAAGATGCTCTCCATAGGTTTCATGGTCAACCGCGACTCAGGCGTGGTATGGCGCGGTGGTATGGCCTCACGTGCCCTCACCCAACTGATCACCGAAGGTGACTGGGGCGAACTGGACTACCTGCTCATCGACATGCCTCCCGGCACATCCGACATTCATCTGACCATAGTTCAGACCATCGCCCTGACCGGTGCAGTGGTTGTTTCCACTCCGCAGCAGGTGGCTCTGGCCGACGCTCGCCGTGGCATAGCAATGTTCCGCGACCAGCATGTCAATGTACCCATTCTGGGCATAATCGAGAATATGGCATGGTTCACCCCCGAACAGCACCCGGATGAAAAATACTACATCTTCGGAAAAGAGGGTGCCATGGAACTGGCACGCGAACTTGGTGTCAGAGTGTTAGGTCAGATTCCCGTAGTGCTTGACATCTGTCAGGGTGGCGACAGCGGTCAGCCCATAGCAACAACCGACTCCATCACCGCCCACGCCTTCGCCCACACCGCCCACAACCTTGTCGAGGCGGTTGAAGAACGCAACAACACCCTCCCTCCCACCACCGTAGTAAAGATGCAGAAATGAAAATAGCAATAATCAACGGTCCGAACCTCAACCTGTTAGGTCGTCGTGAGCCTGACAAATACGGTACGCTGTCAATGGAGAATATCCTTGCAGACCTGCACCGCGACAACCCCGATATTGAATTATCCTACCATCAGAGCAACCATGAAGGTGAGATAATCGACACTCTCCACCGTCTGGGCTACGATGAGCCGGTCGACGGGATTGTGCTGAACGCCGGAGCCTACACCCACACCTCGCTCGCCATCGCCGATGCCATCGCCGCAATACCGGTGCCTGTGGTAGAGGTGCACCTCACAAATATATTCGCCCGCGAAACCGTTCGCCACACATCGCTCATCGCACCGGTGTGCCGAGGCTCGATATCCGGTTTCGGAGCGAAGGTCTATCAACTTGCAGTCAGCGCACTATCACTATGACCGAAGAACAGGAAGAATATCTCCTTGACCACATATCACCGGAGCCGGACCACCTGCGCCGGCTGAACCGCGACACCCACATCCACTGTCTCTATTCCCGGATGTGCTCCGGTCATCTGCAAGGCAACATTCTGGCTATGCTCGTCGGGATGATCAAGCCCCGCAGAATCCTGGAGATGGGCACTTTCACCGGCTATTCCGCCCTGGCTATGGCAGGCGCCATGCCCGACGACGCCGAACTCCACACGGTGGAGATAGACGACCAGTTGCAGGATTTTATCCGACAGCGGTTCGACAGCCGTCCGGAAGGCTCACGCATGCACCTCCACATCGGCGATGCCCTGGAGATTGTCCCCACCCTCCCCGCTCCCTTCGACCTCATTTTTATCGACGCCGACAAACGCAAGTATCCCGAATACTACCGTATGGTGTTGCCTCTGCTCCGCCCCGGAGGCTATATTTTTGCCGACAACACCCTGTGGGACTGGAAAATACTCGACACCGAAAAGAACCACGATGCCCAGACCCTGGCCATAGCACGGTTCAATGACATGGTGGCTAACGACCCCGATGTGACGACCGTAATCCTCCCCATTCGCGACGGTATAACGATTATACAGAAAAAATGATTAAGAATCTCCTCTTTGACCTCGGCGGCGTGATAATGGATATCCGCCGCGAAAACGCTGTTGAAGCACTCAAACAAATCGGTCTGGCCGAGGCCGATGAAATGCTTGGACTATATGAGCAGAAAGGTCCCTTCATGCTCCTCGAAGAAGGTAAGTTAACCCCCGAACAGTTCCGCGAAGCCATTCGCAGCCGCATACCTCACCCTGTCGCTGACAGCGATATTGACAATGCGTTCCTGAAATTTCTTATTGGTATACCTCTGCACCGCCTGCATCAGTTGGAACAACTTGAACAGCGCGGCTTCAACATCTACCTCCTCTCGAACACAAACCCCATCATGTGGCAGACCAAAATACGCGATGAGTTCACCAAAGATGGCAAAAATATCAACCACTATTTCAAAGGACTGATAACATCCTTTGAAGCCGGAATGATGAAACCGGACCCGGAAATTTTCCGATACACCGCCGCCAAACTGGGAATCAACCCTGCGGAAACGCTCTTCCTTGACGACTCTCAGAAGAATCTTGATGCCGCAGCCTTAGTGGGTTACCACACCGCACTCGTTCCTCCCGGCACGGAATTTATTGACAAAATGCCCTGCTGATGTCCTCACTGATAGCAACCATAGGCACATTTGACGGTGTGCACTTAGGTCATCGCCACATTCTGACCGAACTCACCGACACAGCCACCGAACGCGGTTCAATCCCGGCAGTAGTAACCTTCTCCAACCATCCGTTGAGCGTGATAAACCCGGAGAAGGCACCGGCTCTGCTGTCATCCCCCGACGAGAAACGTGACCTACTGATGAAGGCCGGTGCCAATGTGGTGATAATGAAACCGTTCACCCCACAGATGCGGGAGATGTCGGCACAACGGTTCCTGACTGCCCTGCGTGACCGCTACGAGGTGAACACACTGCTGTTAGGTTTCAACAACAAATTCGGCAACGATCCTTCGCTGACCTTTTACGACTACCTCAACATCGCCTCACAGTTAGGGATGGACCTGTTGCAGTCAACCGAAGCAAGCCACAACAACAGTCCCGTTTCCTCAACCGTCATACGCAATCTGCTCCGCAATCATTCACCTGAAGAAGCAACAAATCTGCTGGGTCGCCCCTACACCCTCACCGGCACCGTTGTCCACGGTCGGCAGATAGGACGTACACTCGGGTTCCCGACAGCCAACATCAGTCCTGATTTTCCCGATAAACTGATCCCTGCCAAAGGGGTATACGCCTGCACCGCAACCCTCTCCAACGGCAAAAGTTATCCCGCCATGGTAAACATCGGTGAGCGTCCCACAATCAATGACAACCGCACCAACATAACCATCGAGGCACACATCATAGGGATCAACAGCAAACTCTACGGCGAGACAATAACCCTGGAATTTAACCATTTCCTGCGCCACGAAATGAAATTCAACTCGCTCGACCAACTACGCGACCAACTCCAGGCCGACAAAATTCGCACCATTAAAACCCTGGAATTCAACAGGTAACAGAACCAGCGCAAAAAAAGTGATAAAAAAATCGCCCAAAAATTTGCACACAACAAAAAAACATAGTAACTTTGCACACGTAAAACGAAAACAACCTTGCCTTGTGGTGTAATGGTAGCACGTCGGATTCTGGTTCCGCCTGCGGGGGTTCGAATCCCTCCAAGGCAACAAAAAAGAGTTAGGATTTCCTAACTCTTTTTTTGTATACTCTTAACTGAGTGACGTATTCGGCGCATAGTAAAAAACCTGTGTTTAGGCATAGGTCGCTTCACTCGGCGTACCTATCGGCACGCCCTTCCTACACTTTCACCTTACCCCGCACGCTTCCGCTTCGCTGCAGCGTACGCGGCTACGCAAAATCGGCGTCCTCCAGACGCCCATGGGTTGGTGTGAGGCGCTGTGGTTGATGGTGAGGGGTCAGCAGTGTCAAAATTGGCTCAACCTCGCCGTATACAGGATTATGCGGCTGCTCCATGGAGCAGCCCTACAGAGTTAATGCATTGATTGTCAAGAGTGTAGGGATGCTCCATGGAGCATCCGCCGAATATATGTCACTGTCCGTGAACGTAAAATACACAATTTTGACACAGCCCTCTACGGAGTTGGTGAGATCGGTTGAGGGTTTGTAATAGGTTGATAATCAGGGTGGTGGTTCGTGGATTTGACTGAGATTTTTTAACACACGGATTTTTTAACTCGCTTCGCTTTGTTCCCACGAATTTTTACGGATTTTCACAGATTTTTATT
>JAAVGE010000040.1 GCA_014800385.1 Bacteroidales bacterium | reverse complement strand
TGTGAACCCCTACCTATGCTATAAACCATCGGACTGCTCGTATAGAATAAAAATTGCCTGATTTTACGAATTTTACACAAAAAAAGAAGACTGCCTAACTTTGGTTGTTAGACAGCCTCCTACAGGGTTAATGCGTTGATTGTCAAGAGGGTGTGGATGCTCCCCGGAGCATCCGCTGAAAATACGTCACTGTCCATGAACGTATAACACATAAAAAACAGGGCTGCATCAATTTTTGACACAGCCCTGATAGGGTTTGCTCAAGAGGCGTGATTACCAGATGATTACCTGCTCTTCGGCGGGGAGATACATCTTGTCACCTTCCTTGATTCCGAATGCTTCGAAGAAGGGGGTGATGTTGCGCAGTGAAACGTTAACGCGGTTTTCTGCCAGAGAGTGAACGTCGCGGATGGTGAGGTTGCGTGCTTCTTCGGGGCGGATGTTGTTAGCCCAGATGTTGGCATAGTTCATGTAGAATACCTGCATGGGGGTGAGACCGTCGATGAGTGCTTCGGGTGAGTCAACGTCAACACCTTTCTTTTTCTGTGCGTTGAGGAAGGCAGTGCGTGACACGCGGAGACCACCCTGGTCGGCGATGTTTTCACCCAGAGTGTACTGTCCGTTGGCGTTCAGTCCGGGCTCGATTTCAACAGCGTTGAACTGGTTCACCAGACCCTGAGTGAGGGCGGTGAAGGCTTCGAGGTCGGCGGGTGTCCACCAGTTGACCATGTTTCCTTCGGCATCGAAGTTACGGCCCTGGTCATCGAATCCGTGGGTCATTTCATGACCGATAACCACACCGATACCACCGTAGTTTTCTGCATCGCTGGCTTCGGGATCGAAGAAGGGTGCCTGGAGGATGGCTGCGGGGAACACGATTTCGTTAGCCATGGGGTTGTAGTAGGCATTGACAGTCTGAGGAGTCATGCCCCATTCGGTTTTGTCAACGGGTTTGCCCCATTTGGAGTATGTGTCGCGCTGGTGCCACATTGACACTTCGTGCATGTTGTCGTAGTAACTCTTTGAGGGGTCGATTTTCATTGTAGAATAATCTTTCCACTTGTCGGGATAACCGATTTTCACGGTGAAAGCGGCGAGTTTTTTCTGTGCGTTGGCTTTGGTCTCGTCGCTCATCCAGGTCAGAGAATCAATGTGCTGGCCCAGTGCGGTACGGAGGTTCTCAACCAGGTCAAGCATCTGTTTCTTTGATGATTCGGGGAAGTATTTTTCAACATAGAGTTTACCGATTGCTTCACCAAGCGCACCTTCGGTGGCTGAGAGCGCACGTTTCCAGCGGGGACGCTGTTCTTTCACACCGCTGACAACTTTTGAGAATTCAAAGTTGGCATCGGCGAAGTTGTCGCTCAGATAGGGAGCGGCCTGTGCCACATATTTCCAGAGATAGTAGTCCTTGATTTCACGGTCGGGGAGGGTGGTAAGAAGTTTAACACCCTGCTGAACGGTGTTGAGTTCGGTAACGATGAGGGTGTCGGGCATCTCAATCTCCATGGTTTCCTTGAAGAAACGTTTCCAGTCCACACCGGGATACATTTCGGCAACCTGCTGAGCGGTGCGGGGGTTGTTCATCAGTTCGAGGTTGCGGCTCTGTTCGCGTGTCCAGGTTGAGTCGGCCATGGCGGTTTCAACCTTGATTACGTTTGCGGCCACACGTTTAGCGTCGTCAGCAGAAAGTCCGGCGTTCTGCATCTGGGTTTCAATCAGGTTGATGTAGGCGTCGCGGATGGTTTTGTTGTGCTCGTCGTTCAGGAGGTAGTAGTCACGGTCGCCCATTCCTAATGAGCCGCCTGAGATGTACATTGCATAGCGTTTTGAGTCGTTAAGGTCTTCCATGGGACCGGCACCGAAGAAGGGGCTTGCGTAGTTGCCGTGCATCCAGAGGAAGAGGTCGGCCATACCGTCGTGGTCGGTTGATTCAATTTTTTTGATACCTTCCTGAATGGGGGCTGCACCTTCGTTGTTGCGGCGTACGGAGTCCATGGCCTGGGTGTAGATGGTTGAAACCATGAAGGCTTCTGTTCCTTCGGCGGGGTTGGTATCAGCCAGACCGAGAACGATTTCCTTAACACGCTTTTCGTTTTCGTCGTTGAGTACATTGAACTGACCGTAGCGTGAATATTCGTCAGTGAGGGGATGGGCTTCCATCCAGCCTTTGTTCACATAGGTGTAGAAGTCGTCGCCGGGGCGAACGGACTCATCTACGTAGTCTTTGTTGAGACTTTTCAGATGCTCGGGCTTGGTGGAGCAAGATGATATTGCTCCTGCTGCGATGCATACGATTGCAAAATGAGATAATTTCATAATGTTTATTTAAAAATAGATTTTAGTTTGTTTAGTTGTCGTTTTTCTTCCAGATAGTTATTGTGCTGGCGCATGGCTTCATCCACTGTGGGTTTCACGGGGAGTGATGCCGCGCGGGCGTATGCTTCGGCCAGTTCACGGAGTTCATCCTTGTCGAGTGTTATTGCCCGGAACATGCGCATCAGGCGTGAGTGTGACCTGACGTTGAACTCCATCCGGTTCAGATCTACGTAGTAGAAGCGGAAATGCCCGTCGGGGAGTTGTTCATAGAGGATATTCCCGGGTGAGAAGTCGCGGTTAAGTATTCCGGCTGTCATCAGGCGGTGCATCTCAATGCCGAGATCCTCGATAAGGGTCGCGCAGTCCGGAATGGTCTTCCAGTTGCGTATGTTGCGGAACGGAACCTGCTCGGAGATGTAGTAACTGTGGTGGAGTGCTCCGGCTTTCAGTTCCTCGACGTAGGCTATCGGCTGCGGAGTGTGAAACCCCAGTTCAATCAGTTTCAGGGCGTTGAGATATGAACGGCGGGCTTTGCTTTTGCGCAGCGTGGTGTAGATGTAACTGTTGGGGAAGCGTGGAACGTGGAATGCTTTTATGTTGATTTCCTTACCCCGGTCGGTTGACAGGGCGAACACTTCGTTCCTTCCCTTGTAAATGGATACGGCGGAGGCAGGCACTCCGTGGAGCGCGATGTCGTCGATGATTGTCGGGCGTTGTTCGGGAAATATCTTCAGCATCAGAGGATAGTTAGAAACCGCGGGAGGGTGTACCGGAGAACTCTCGGTACACCCTCCGGGGGTTATGGCGTTATAGTTTCAAAAGAGCGTTTTATTATTCCTGATAGAATTTGAGGAGGTTGTTCTCAATTTTATCATTACCCAGGAGGATGAGGAAGATGTTACGGCTCATTGCTTCGCCACCCTGCTGACGGTTGAATCGTGCAGCCTCGGTGTTGAAGTCGAATTCGCCACCTTCGTTTTTAACATCGGTTACCTCGAACACTGCTACGGCACCCTGGGTCTGGATGGGACCTTCGAGTTTTCCTTTGGGGGCTGAGGCAACGTTAGCAGCCAGAGTTGATTCGTTGAAACTGAATCCCTGGATCATGCGCTGACCGAATACCATAGTAGTGGTGTCAACAGCGGTGCCCATTACTTGAGCGTAACCGTCAACTGAGGTTGCTTTGCCTTTGTACTGTTCAATCAGTTTTGCGGCTTTCTTATCGGCTTTCACCAGGTCGGAAAGATATGCGTTGACCATCTTGTCGGTTACGGGGGTGTAGCCGTCGTAGGTGCTGTTCAGGGCAACTGCGAGCAGACGACCGGTCTGTTCATCACCGTAGATGTCGCTGACCTGACCGTTTTTGGCGTTGAGTACCCATTTAACTGCACCGCGGGTTGAGGGGATGTTGGCGATAGCGAGTGCCTGCTTGGTTACTTCTGCGGGGAATACGCGGTAGCCTGAAGCGAGGGCGTTGCTTGAGAATTTCTCAGCAGTATTGTTTTCTGCGAGGTAGTTGCGCAGGTCGCTGTTCAGTTTGTTGATTGTGGTTGTTGAGGGGTCAACGGTATATTCGATTTCAGCAACTTCGTAAGTGGTTACGGGGGCAGAGAAACTGTTTACGCGGAACACGCGGATGGCGTTTGCAGTAGCGGCAGTGTCGGGAGTGAAGTAGCGGCCGGTGGCAGCGTCGGCGAAGAGTTCGCGAACCTGAGCGCCTGCCTGCTGATCAAGCATTGATGCTTTCTGACCTTCGGCAACGTTTGCTGCATCGGTGAAGTCTGCAAGTTTGGCACCGTTGTTGAGGGCGTTGATGATAGAGTCACGCTGAGCGGCTCCGGTGATTTCAATCTGAGCGACATCGAAAGTCACGGTATCCTTCTGGGCGGGATTTACTGCGAGAAGTTTAACGATGCGGTGGGTGTTGTTAGAGAATCCTGCGTATGCAGCAGAACCGACGCTCATGGTGTCGATGGCTGAGGCAACAGCGGGTGTGAGATCAGATTTTTTTGTTACGGCATTGTTGACAACAAACATTCCTGAGAGAGCGTCTGTGCCTTCTGAACTGTTGAGAAGCGCGATGGCAGCGTCAACTTCAGCCTGTGCGGCAGCGAGGTCTTCGGCAGAGGGTACGATGTCAACCATGATGTAGTTGATGTTGCGAACCTGGTCGGTAAGTTTGAACTGCTCGCGGTTTTCGTTGTATTTGGCGTTGATTTCAGCCTCAGTGGGAACGGCGGCTGAGTCGGGAATTACGTTGAGGTCAACTTTAGCGTAGCGGATGGTTGAGGCAACGGAGTTGTCGTTGTGGATTTCCTGAGCGTCGACTTTGTTTGCACGGAGAGCGCCGTTGAAAAGGTTGATGAGTTTCTGCTGTTTGAGGGCATTGATCATCATGTTTTCGTTTTCGATCCACATCTGTTTCAACTGCTCAACCTGAGCGGGATCCATGTTAGCGGCATTTGAGAAGATGAGTTCGTGGAGTTGACGGGGGTGCATTCCGAACTGCTGGTAGATATACTGCACGAACTGGGGGTTGGCTGTTTCACCGATCATTGATTCTGAAAGTTCGTTGTCGGTAACAACTATGCCGAGTGCTTCTATTTCTTTGTTGAAGAGAGCCTCGTTAGCCATTTGCTGGAGAACCTGAGCCTGAACCTGTTCGGTTTCAACTTTGGCGTAACCCTGCTGTTGCATCTGCTGGGTTGCCTGTTCAACGCGGCGGTTGAATTCGTTGAAGTCGATTTTTTCACCGGCAACGGTAGCGGCAGTGTGGCCGGGACCGAAGAATGAGCGGGAGGAGTTGAAGAAGTCACCCAGGATGAAGGCAAGCAGAGCCAGGATGATGATAGTGAAAAGAAGCACTGAGCGGCTCCTGATTTTCTCTAATGTAGCCATTTATATTTTATGATTTTTAGTTTACGGATAATGATTTTTCCCAAGAGGGTATTTTTCAAGTGTGCAAAGATAAGGTTTTTTCCGGTTATAAGCAAAGGAAATTAGGTAAAAGTTGTGATTTTGGGATTTTTGTGTTATATATTATATAATGTGTTGGTCCGGATTTATCATTTTTTATCATCTGACGGTGTTTGCCAAAAGGATGTAGGAAAGAATATAGTTACACTCTCTTGAGGTCAAATGCTTTCTAAAATTTTGTCGGCTTACTTATATTGTTTAATTTTGCAGAAAAATAAGTATTATGGAAAAAATCATTCTTACCGGTGACCGTCCCACCGGGAAATTACATTTAGGACACTATGTGGGTTCACTCTCACGTCGCGTTCTGTTGCAGAATTCCGGGGAATTCGACAAAATCTACGTGATGATTGCCGATGCTCAGGCACTGACTGATAATGCCGATAATCCTGAGAAAATCCGCCAGAATATTGTGGAGGTGGCACTTGATTACCTCTCAGTCGGAATCGACCCTACTAAAACTGATATCTTCATACAGTCTGCCGTGCCGGAACTTGCCGAACTGGCTTTCTATTTCATGAATATGGTAACGGTGTCAAGGGTGCAGCGTAACCCCACGGTCAAAACCGAAATCGGTATGCGTAACTTTGAGAAGAGTATCCCCATGGGCTTCTTCGCATACCCCGTGAGCCAGGCTTCCGATATCGCCTCGTTCCGTGCTACAACCGTCCCTGTTGGCGAGGATCAGGCTCCAATGATCGAGTTGACCCGTGAAATTGTGCAGCGTTTCAATCATATCTACGGTGACACACTGGTTGAACCGGAAATACTTCTTCCTGAAAACAGCGCATGTCTGCGTCTGCCCGGCACCGACGGTAAGGCTAAGATGAGCAAGTCACTGGGCAACTGCATCTATCTGAGCGACACCGCAAAAGATGTGGCCAAGAAGGTGAAGAGCATGTACACCGACCCCTTGCACCTGAACGTTTCAGACCCCGGACACCTGGAAGGTAACTGCCCCTTTATATATCTTGACGCCTTCTCACGCCCCGAACATTTCGGCACACTCACCACTGACTATCAGAATCTGGACGAAATGAAGGAGCATTACACCCGTGGCGGTCTGGGCGACGGCACTGTGAAGAAACTCCTCATTGCTATTCTCGAGGAGGAACTCGCTCCCATCCGTGCACGCCGTGCAGAGTACGAATCTGATATTCCCGGAGTATTCGAAATTCTCCGCAAGGGTACTGAAATTGCACGCGAGGCCGCTGCCGACACCCTCTCCGACGTGCGTAAGGCTATGCGTATCAACTACTTTGACGATGTTGAACTGATAGCCCAACAGGCTAAGAAATATCAGAAATGAGAATAGATATTCTGACAGTCATTCCGGAGATATTTGAGTCGCCGTTAGGTTGCTCTATCCTTAAACGAGCGCAAAACAAAGGATTAGCGGAGTTTCATATCCACAACCTGCGCGACTACACCACCGACAAGCACCGCAAGGTGGACGACTATCCTTTCGGTGGCGAAGCCGGTATGGTGATGAAGGTAGAGCCGGTTGACCGCTGCATATCCGCACTGAAGGCTGAGCGTGACTATGACGATGTTATTTTCACGTCGCCCGACGGAGAGATTCTCAGTCAGCCGCTTGCAAACACTCTGTCGCTTGCCAACAACCTCATAATTCTCTGCGGACATTATAAAGGTGTGGATTACCGTATCCGCGAACATCTGGTGACTCGCGAGATTTCCATCGGCGACTATGTGCTGACCGGCGGCGAGATGCCTGCTATAATCATCTCTGACGCTATCGTGCGACTGATTCCCGGAGTGTTGGGTGATGAGCAGAGTGCCCTTTCCGATTCATTCCAGGATAATATTCTCGCAGCACCTGACTATACCCGACCTGCCGATTATAATGGGTGGAAGGTGCCGGAGATACTGCTGAGCGGTCATGAGGCCAAGATTGCCGCGTGGCGTCATGAACAGGCTTTGGAGCGCACACGCCGACTGCGCCCCGGATTGCTTGACGAATAATAGCGCTATAAATGATAAACGAGTCTGTCCCATTCGGTTGGAGCAGACTCGTTTTTTATGTTGGAAGAACTGTAATCAGTCGTTCAGACGGAACACACGGATCCTCGTCAGAGACGGATTTTTGCGCAGGAAGTCAATAAGCGGCACAGTGGTGACCGAACTCATTCTCTTCGGGTATTATTCTATTTGCAGTAAATAACGTTAAGAGTGTGTTTGCTTTTATACCTAATTAATAAATGATGTGTTTGCTTTTATACCTAATTAATAAATGAAGAGTGTATATTATAATTTTTGATTTCATCACAAAGAATCTTTTGGGCGCTTCTTCAAAGTTTCATAAGTCGCAATGCCCGCATTGCTCCTTCTTCAATTTTGAAAAATTCCTCCAAAATCTCTCGTTGTGCTAAAATCATTTAAATGTAAACACACTAAGGATTATCACAAGAATCATCCCAGACCCTTTGCGTTATTCGGAAATAAGCATTATCTTTGTGCATCTACTTTCTGCAGAGCCCGTCAGCGGTGTTCTGGGAGGGTGGGTAAGAGACTGATACATCCGTACAGTCAGACATTTTTGAGAAAAACGTTTATCGGCGTTTCTGTTCTTGACGCATTGAAATCTGGCAGTTTCATTAATTGAAGTCAAGTCTGATGCAATGGTAGATGTTCATGGATATGTATATTTACACCATTGGCTCTTGTCGTGAGACATCATGCCGGTGGCGTATATCTGCATATACACGTGGGCTCTGCACATTGCTCGTCTTACTTCAATGGGCAAAGCCAGAGCCTCAATGCGTGGGACGAGCAAGAGGCTGTCTAACAACCAAAGTTAGGCAGTCTTCTTTTTTTTGTGTAAAATTCGTAAAATCAGGCAATTTTTATTCTATATGAGCAGTCCGATGGTTTATAGCATAGGTAGGGGTTCACACAACGCCATTTTACGGTTATTGAGGACAAAAATATGCGCAAAAAAGAGGACTTTGCCCTTGCCAGGGCAAGTTTCCTCAGATTATGAGCAAGAGCCTTGAG
>JAAVGE010000039.1 GCA_014800385.1 Bacteroidales bacterium | reverse complement strand
CTATGTTTGTTGTCATTTTCCACCATCGGATGGCAAAGATGATAGCAATGGCTAATTCTACAATTAAGATGAAGAAAATGAACCCGGAAATGTCTGAATTACTTTCATAACTTGAATAGGCAAATGCTTTCAAAGCAAACAGGAATGCACAAGAAACTAATACTGATTTTTTCATAATGATATTGTCTTTTTTTATTAATATCTGCAAATTTACACATTTTGATTGAAAATCAAACAAATAATAAGAAAATAATCTATGAACTTCAATTATGGTATGTGCCAAAAATTTGATGATGTGTCAAAATAGGCCCATCCTCGCCGTATACAGGATTATGCGGCTGCTCCATGGAGCAGCCCTACAGGGCTAATGTGCTGATTGCCAAGAGTGTAGGGATGCTCCCTGGAGCATCCGCCAAATATACATCACTGTCCATGAACGTACAACACATAAAAATAAAGGCTGCATCAAATTTTGATACAGCCCTTATGTGAAATATGTGAAATATCTTACTGGAGTGTTCCTGCTTCAGCCTGCTGAATCATTGTTTTGTCAGCGGTGATGTAGATTTCAACACGGCGGTTCATCGCACGTCCTTCGGCAGTGTCGTTTGATGCGATATATCCTGCCATGGGGATACCTTTGGCACTCAGACGGGTGGGTGATACACCACAGTTAACCAGGTATGCGAGAACAGAGTCGGCACGACCGTTGGCTACACGTTCGTTGACTGCCATTGAGCCGGTGTTATCGGTATAACCGAAAATCTGAACGTTTGTGTTGGGGTTATTGATCAGTGACTGAGCAAATTGAGCCAGTTCGCTCTGTGCTGTGGGGCTCAGTGATGTGCCGTTGGTGGGGAAGAGGATGCCGCTGCTGAACGTAACCTTGATGGCCTGCAGACCGTTGTCGTCGGTTACTTTTTCTACAGTCGCGGTGTTAGCCAGTTCCTGCTGGAGTTGCTGCTGCTGTTTGTCCATCTTACGTCCGATCAGTGCGCCTGCGCCTGCACCGACACCGGCACCGATAGCAGCACCGATAGCAGCACCTTTACCGCCGCCGATCAATGCACCGAGACCTGCGCCGAGACCTGCGCCGCCACCACCACCGATGAGTGCGCCCTTGCCTGTATTATTCATTGAAGCACATCCGGTCAGAAGCATGCTGACTGCCAATGCTGAGGCTGCGATAGATTTGAGATTTCTCATAATTTTGTATTTTTAAGTTAACGTGTTAATTTCAGTGTAAAGTTAAGAAAAAAATCCGACGGGATATATACATACTACAAAAAAATCGGGTAATAAGTTTTCTGAGATGTAAAAATTTCTCTAATTTTGTGGAATAATTCATTTGATTTACCTCGTCGGAATATTAAAACCTATCCCAAAAGTGTTCATTCTGAACCGGTCGGATTAGTATTGATGAGGTGCTTAAATATCTGATAATTCGCTATTTATGCAAATACGTTCAGGAAAAGGACAGAAAACTGTGGTTCTGGCGCATCTGGCAGCATTGTTTGCTGTCGGTGTGTGGGGTGCCACATTCGTTTCAACCAAGGTCCTGCTTGAGCAAGGGATGAATGCGGTGGAAATTTACATTTACCGATTTCTCCTTGCCTACATTCTTCTGATTCCTTTCACATGGCGCAAAATCTTCGCCAACTCTCTGCGTGATGAAGTGCTGTTTCTGTTGTGTGGTCTCACTTCGGGCGCAATCTACTTCATTGCCGAAAACACCGCGCTGATGTATACCCTGGCGGGGAATGTGTCGCTGATAACCAGCATCTCTCCGTTGCTCACAGTGCTGTTGATTGGTGCGTTCTATAAAAGTGAACGACCGTCAAAGGGGGTATTGTTCGGATCATTGATTGCTCTGGTCGGTGTGGGGTGCGTGGTGTTTAACAGCGGATTCAGTATGGAGGTGAATCCTTTGGGCGACCTGCTTGCCCTGGGGGCTGCGCTGAGTTGGGCATTCTATTGCATCATACTGCGCAAACTGAATGTTAACTATTCCGCCCTGTTCATAACACGTAAATCGTTCTTTTACGGTATAGTTACAGCACTTCCGTTCCTGCTTTTTGAAACTCATTTCACCAGTCCTGCCCGATTCCTTGAACCGGACATTCTCTGGAATATGCTTTTCTTGGGACTGGTTGCATCGCTGTTGTGCTACTTCCTTTGGGCGCTTGCCATGAAGATTGTGGGCACAATCAAAATTAATAATTATATGTATCTTCAGCCGGTGTTTACCCTGATTCTGGCGTATTTCATTCTGGCTGAGAGAATATCATTCCTCGGATATACCGGCTGCGTTCTGATCCTTGTAGGGCTCTATCTCAGTGACAGACTCGCCAAGCGAAAGAAACAGTAGAGAAAATTTGGTTGAATCTAAACCAAACGGTTTCAGAAAAAACAAAAAAAAAGATGCGCCGAGCGCATCTTTTTTTATCCGGTATAGTGAGGTTGCATTTTCAATTAGGCAGATAAAGTTTTGACTTAATATCGTAGACAGCCTCTTTCACACGAAGTGTGGAGATGTCAACGGGGGCAGAAGCCAACTGCTCGGGCGTGAACGGATTCCCGAAGTGAATATCAAAAACTTTATCACGGTTGCGGAACATTTCGTAAGGTGTCAGAAGAATCTCCAGTGTGGTCTCAAATCCGAGCGCACGGCGCAGATTGGCCATCTTGTAGAACAGGGGAGAGTTCAGCCCATCGAAGTAAAGAGGCACCACCATACGGTTGTGCTGGATACATTTTTTCACGAACATGCGATGCCACTTCGTGTCGCGGATATATCCGTTAGGCGTGGGGAGCGAGCAGAAACCGGCAGGGAAAATCATCATAGGAGTATCAGACTCAAACGCTTCATCAACCGCACTCGCTGTGATTTTCTTCTGATTCCCGAACTTGTTAACCCCTAAAAACACGGGGCGTAAGGGCTTGACATAGAGCAGCAGGTCATTTACCATGAACTTGGCAGGACGGTTATAGCGTCGGCTCAGATAATCTATCATCAACATGCCGTCAAGCGCTCCTAAGGGATGGTTGCTCACATAAAGAACACGTGGATTGGATACATCAGGAAGCAGTTCCTCATTGTGGAACTGTCCTTTGACATTGAGATCACGAAGAATCGCACGACAGAATTCCACTCCTGTAAGTCCTAAATTGTTGCGTAACAGGTTGTTGAGTTTATCCTGCTGGCACAAATCGGATAGCAGTTTCAGAAGCGGACGGGGTATGTAGTCCCAATATTTTGGGAGGCGCTCCTTGACTACCTGGGAAATGTTAATCTTTATCCGTTCGAAATCACTTTCGTTTATCATGCTGCAAAGTTACTAATTTTCAGAAAATTAGCAAAAAGTTCGTAGTTAAAAAATATATAATCATTATTGAGTATTGCATGAGGGGAAATTTTTTACGAACTTTGCATTCCTGAAACCTCCCTGACGGCGGGATCAGACAGTGTTTGGATTGAAATGCTTTTTGTAAGAATTTTATAATCAAACTATTAAATTCAAACACTCTCTAAGACTGATTGAAATGACTTTAGACGAACTTAAAACCGGACAAAGCGCCATCATCGTAAAGATTCACGGCTACGGTGCATTCCGTAAGCGTGTCATTGAGATGGGCTTTACGAAGGGACGGAAAATCACTGCCGTTCTTTCCGCACCGTTGCGCGACCCGGTCAAATATACCCTGATGGGCTATGAGGTGTCACTACGCCGCAGTGAAGCCCAACTGATTGAAATAATTCCCATTAACGCTCACGGAACGCAAGAAAAGATTGGTTCGGGCGAGGCACGTGCCACTGTCGAAAAAGGGGCGATGAATGAGTATGAAGGACGGACCCACACCATTAACGTGGCTCTGATCGGTAACCCTAACTGTGGTAAAACATCTCTTTTCAACCTTGCAGCAGGTGCTACGGAGCATGTGGGGAACTACAGCGGTGTCACCGTCGACAGCAAAGCCGGTCGATGCACCTACCGAAACTACAACTTCAACATCGTTGACCTCCCCGGAACATACTCTCTGTCAACATATTCTCCCGAAGAACTCTATGTGCGCCGTTACCTCAAAAACGAGCGCCCCGACGTGGTGATAAACGTAGTTGACTCTTCCAATCTGGAACGTAACCTCTTCCTGACAACCGAGTTGATAGATATGGACCGCCCGATGGTGATTGCACTGAACATGTACGACGAACTGGAGCGTTCCAACATCAAACTTGATTACGAGACACTCGGCGCAATGATCGGTGTACCGATCGTCCCCACGGTGTCACGTAACGGAAAAGGGGTGAACGACCTTCTGGATGCCGTGATCAGTATTTTTGAAGAGTGTCACACAGCCGTGCGCCATGTCCATGTAACACTGAGCAGCGACATTGAGAAATCCATTGACCGATTGAACGAAATTATCAAGAGCGATGACTCGGTTGACAAACATTTCTCCCATCGCTATCTGGCTATCAAAATGCTCGAAAAGGATAAGGAGGTCGAGGAAATACTCAGTGACACAGCCTGCTATCCACGTCTGCGCGACGTGCGTGACCACGAACTGAAACGCCTTGAAGCGCTCCACGAGGATGATGTGTCAGCCATGATTGCTTCGGAAAAATACGGCTTCATAGCCGGAGCCCTTGCCGAGACCATGGACCGGCGCAACTTTAACGAACGTGTGACAACCCAGGTGATTGACTCCCTTGTCACAAACCGCTATGTGGGTTTCCCGCTGTTTATCTTCCTGATGTTCATAATGTTCTGGGCCACATTCTCCTTAGGGCAGTACCCGCAGGACTGGATAGAAGCCGGGGTGACAGCCCTGGGCGACCTGGTTCGGCATATTGTTCCACAGGGTGCCCTGCGTGACCTGCTTGCCGATGGCATAATCGGAGGTGTGGGGGGTGTCATCGTGTTCCTTCCCAACATCCTTATTCTGTATTTCTTCATCTCACTGATGGAGGATACGGGCTACATGAGTCGTGCCGCGTTCATCATGGACAGCGTGATGCACAAAATAGGTCTGCATGGCAAATCATTCATCCCGCTGGTAATGGGATTCGGATGTAATGTACCCGCCATAATCGCCTCACGCAGCATAGAAAGCCGCAGCAGCAGGATAATAACCATACTGATTAACCCGTTCATGAGTTGCTCGGCGCGTCTGCCGGTGTATGTGCTGATGATCGGTACATTCTTCAGCGCACATGCTGCATTGGTATTCATCGGTCTATATCTCCTGGGTATAGTCATGGCTGTCATCACCGCACGCATGTTGCGTCGTCTGTGGTTCAAGAAAGATGAGACACCTTTCGTGATGGAACTCCCCCCTTACCGCATGCCCACCATGAAATCAACGCTGATGCACATGTGGGCCAAAGGATATGAGTACCTCAAAAAAATGGGTGGAATTATCCTTGTCGGTAGTATCGTTGTCTGGGCATTGAACTATTTCCCACTGAAACATCAGATGACGGAGGAGGAAAGGATAGAACATATTGCCGAAGAAACGGCCCAACCTGATAATCAGGATTCTTATCTGGAGATGTTAGGCAAGTCGATCAATCCGGTCATGGAGCCCTTAGGCTTCACCTGGCGCGCTACGGTGGCTGCTGTCGCCGGTCTTCCGGCTAAAGAGATTGTGGTATCGACACTCGGCGTACTCTACACCGGCGAGGAGAACGAGGAGATTACCGAAACCCTCGAGCATCGTCTGACCGCTCCCGGAATCAACGGCAAACCGGATTTCACACCGGCGTCCGCTCTATCATTCATAGTGTTTATACTGCTCTACTCACCCTGTTTCGCCACTGTCATAGCCATTGTGCGCGAAACCGGAACATGGCGCTACGGCGCGTTCTCGGTTCTGTATAACACTGCTGTCGCCTGGCTTGTCGCCTGGTGTGTATATCACCTCGCCCTGTTGTTATGATTATGTCACAGAAGAATTTCTTCCATACAGCAGCCGATCTTCTCACGGCCTTGACGAAGGTGGTATTAGGGTCTCATCGCTCTGCCATACCACGATATGGCGATGACGGCAAACGATTGATTATCATGGGTAATGGCCCGTCGCTGCGTCAGACCATAGCGGATTCGTCGGATATATTGTGTCAGACAGATACAATGGCGGTGAATTTTGCTGCGAACGCTCCGGAGTTTTTCTCGCTGCGTCCCCGTTTCTACATCCTTGCCGACCCCCATTTCTTCGCTGCCGCTCAGCATGATAATGTCAGAAAATTATGGGATAATCTCGCTTCTGCCGACTGGAAGATGACTCTTTTCGTGCCGTTCGGGATAAAACTGCCCGACGGTTTCAAGCATGAGGTAGTGAGGTTTAATGCCGTTGGTGTTGATACCCCTCAGTGGCTTGAAAACAAACTTTTCTCCATGCAGAGAGCCATGCCGCGCCCTCGCAATGTGCTGATTCCGGCAATCATGCTCGGCGTGTGGATGAACTATAAGGATATTGTCATTGTCGGAGCAGATCACTCATGGATGCAGACAATCAGCGTTGACTCCCAGAACCACGTCATTTCCGTGCAACCTCATTTTTACAAGGAGTCTGCAGGGGAACAGAAACGTGTCAACAGCGAATATGAAGGATACAGGCTTCATCAGATTATCCATTCTTTCTATGTGGCTTTCAATGCCTATCACCAGATTGCACGATATGCCAAAACAAAGGGGATAACGATTTGTAACGCTACCCCCGAAAGTTTCATTGACGCTTTTGAACGTCGTGCGCTTTAGAGAGTGTTTGGATTTAAATGATTTTAGCACAAAGAGAGATTTTGGGATGATTTTTGAAAGTTGAAGAGGGAGCGATGCGGGCATCGCGACTGATGAAATCTTTTAAAAAGCGCCCAAAAGATTCTTTGTGATGAAATCAAAAATTTTCAAAACTCTCAATATATTAAATTTGGTTTAAATTCAAACACTCTCTTAATTTTTCCACATATTGAAAAAGTGGTGTACCGGGCCATGTCCGTGACCGATGGCATATTCTGCACCTGCAGAAATAGCACCGGTGATATACTCTTTGGCCGAGCGCACCGCATCGGTCAGTTCATACCCTCGCGCCAGATACGACGCCACGGCTGACGAGAGTGTGCATCCCGTGCCGTGGGTATTGACTGTTGACAGGCGTGGTGAGGATAGTTCTGTGACCGTATCATCCTCGGCGTTATAGAAAATGTCGGTCAGCACACTATCGCTGAGATGTCCCGCTTTAAGCAACACCGACACACGCTTCCCCTGTGATAACTCTTCAGCCGCCCGGCGCAAATCTGACTGACGGCTGATCGGTCTGCCAAGGAGTATCTCCGCCTCCGGTATATTCGGGGTGATGACTCTCGCCGAGGGTATCAGCACGTCACGCAGAGTGGCCACTGCATCATGCATCAGCAGCGGGTCACCCGAGGTGGCAACCATCACCGGGTCAAGTACCACTCCTCCCGGAATATCATAGTTCCTCAGAGTGTCATGCACTGCTAAAATAAGTTCCGATGAGTGGAGCATCCCTATTTTTACGGCATCCGCTCCAATATCATCAAGACATGACTTTATCTGTCCACGTACAAAATCCACCGGTATGGGGTGTACACCGGTCACACCGACTGTGTTCTCATCAACAACGGCCACCACGGCTGACATACCGTAGCATCCCAAGGCTGAGAATGTTTTCAGGTCAGCCTGTAATCCTGCTCCTCCGCTCGGGTCACTTCCCGCAATGGTCAGTGCGCGGTAATATTTTTTCTTTGTTAAATTTTCCATTGTTCTTTGTTATAGGCGCTATCCCAGAACATCCATTCCATCCGGGCGCATTTAACGAATATCGATGTCATACTCCTGCGGACCTCTTCGCTTGCCGTTTCTGCCAACTGATCGCATATCTCCACCGCACGGCGCGTGGATTCAGCGAATGTGGGGTCAGCGTAGGTGGATATCCATCGGGCATAGGGATTCTCGGCGAGGTCTGTCACGGAGAGAATATACTCACCCACACGCTGATATATCCAAAAGCAGGGTAACACGGCTGCAGCCTCCACCTCTACGGGTGCAAGTCCCTGCGCACGGAGCAGCGTCGTATAGAGCATACAGGTGGGAGTCATCTCAACCTCTGACATATCTATATCTTTCAGGAACAAACCATGCATCTGGCGCTCCACCTCAATCCCATCCAATGCGAATCGCAGGAAACTCTCCATCTGATCTTTTCTCCGTATTCTTGACGCTATATGGGCAAGATTGGCCGAATAACCGTCCAGATAAAGGGCATCCTGCATCAGATAGAACATGAACTTATCCTCCGGAAGTGTCCCCTCGGCAAGTTCTTTCACGAAAGGAAGGTTGAGGATACTCGCATAAATACCCTCAATCTCCCCCCATGCTTCATCGCTCCATTTCATCACTTGTAGGCTATTACGGCAACATAATCCCCACGGTCATATCCCTCCGAAGGTTCTTCTGCCATCTGTTCGGAATATAACGGGTGTGTGGTGAGGGTCTGCATGAATTGCATATCATTGAACCCGGCCTGCTCCAGCACGCTTATTTTCTCGGCGGTGGTACGCCAGTTCGCCACATTGACAAACTCAATGGGGTAGGGGTCAGGAGGATAGACTCCTTCAAGCAGCGGATGATTCCATCTCCCGACAGCCTTGGCGAGATTGTACATCAGTCCGTAGGAACTTTCCTTGGGTACATCTATCAACACTATCTTCCCCCCTTCGGGAAGGGCATCATATACTTTCTTCACCACTGACGCAAGGTCTGTGATATAACTCGGACTGCCGTTGAACAGGATAGTGTCATATTCTTCTTTCCCGTAATCCGCTTCCTCCGCGGTACTCTCGGTGACATTCATCCCACGCTTGCGGGCGATTTCGGCCATTCCGGGAGAAGGCTCGACGCCATCTTTTACCACTATCCCGAAATTCCCGGCAAGTATCTTTTCAAACAATCCGCTGCCGCACCCCACGGAAAGTATTCTTTCCGACCCTTCAAGCGTAGCAGCCACAAGCCGTGCTTCCGACTCAAGAACGTTGGGGTTAGCCAGAAACCATGCGTCATACTCAGCCGCATATTCATCAAATCCTTTTCCCATTATAAATCGATTATTTCAGTTTTTAATGTTTTAATATCTATTGTAAAAAGGCGTCCGTCAAGCAGTTCGCCGAAACCCGCGATAAGTTTTATCGCTTCTGCCGCCTGAATGGTACCGATTATTCCCGGAACCGCTCCTATAACACCGTTCACACCACGGGGTAATGCGCATAGTGTCTCACGGTCGGTATAAAGATCGGAGTAGCGGCATTTTCTGTGGTAATTAAACACCGACACCTGTCCGCGGAACGCTCCTATGGCACCGTGTACCCACGGTGTGCCGGTTTCGCTGCACGTATCGTCGATAAGAAAACGTGTGGCGTAGTTGTCGGTACAGTCCATGACAATATCATATTTTGATATTATCCCGATGCCATTCTCCGGGGTTAATCCTTCGGGATAAAGGTCAAAACGGGTGGCGGAGGATTGACTTTTCAATCTCTCTGCAGCGATAGTCACCTTAGGCAATCCAACCGTTGCCTCGGTGTAGAGTACCTGACGCTGCAGGTTGCTCAGCGACACGGTGTCATGATCCATCAGTCCTATCCTTCCTACACCGGCACCTGTGAGATATGTGGCGACAGCGGAACCGAGTCCACCTACTCCTATAATCAATACGGAGGCTTCCGCAAGTTTGCGCTGCCCGGCCTCACCGATTTCAGGGAGCATAATCTGACGGGAGTATCTTTCCTGTTCCATCAATCGAAAATTTTGTCCCAGTCCTTCCATACCACTTCGTACCCGACCTGTTTAATGGCGGCTTCTACCTCCGCCGGCGTACGTTCATCACTCACGGCAAACTGCTCCAGCGACTGCGGATTCACGGCATAGCCTCCCGGATCGGTTTTGGAGCCGGCACTCATGGAGGTGGCTCCCAAGGTGGCTATATTATTACGGAACTCCGGACGCTCGCGTGTGGAGAAGGATATATCCACATCGTTGTCAAACAATCGGAAGGCAAAGGTCAGTTGCGCCAGTTCCCGGTCGGTCATAACCACATTGGGCTGGAAACCACTCTCTGACGGACGCATGCGGGGAAAGTTGACACTGTAGCGCGTGCGCCAGTAATGTTTACGCAGGTAAAGCAGGTGACGGGCCATCATGGTCACATCCGTGCGCCAATCCTCCAGTCCTATCAGCACACCCATACCTATCTTATGTACCCCTGCCTGACCCATGCGGTCATAGCCGTTCAGACGCCATTCAAAGTTTGACTTCATCCCTGCCGGATGATATTTCTTGTAGTTCGCCCGGTTGTAGGTCTCCTGGAAGCATACCACACCGTTCAGCCCGGAGTGGGTCAGACGTTCGTAATCCTCAGCCGAAAGGGGCATGACCTCAATGGTGAGATTGTTGAAATAGGGACGGCACACCCCAAGCGCATTCTCCAGATAATCCACTCCTGCAACACGCGGGTTCTCCCCGGTCACTAAAAGCAGATTCTCAAACGGACCAAGACGCTTGATCGCCTCGCACTCCTCTTTTATCTGTTCCGGAGTCAGCACTATTCGATCAAACTTGTTATGACGGTTGAAACCGCAATAAACACATGAGTTTGAACATGAATTGGTGATATACATCGGTATGTACATCGAAATGGTTTTACCGAAACGCTTCTGTGTGATGCGGCGCGATGCCACGGCCATCTGCTCCAGATATGGAGCGGCGGCAGGTGAGATAAGAGCCATGAAATCATCTACTGTCAGACGCTCTTTTGACAATGCCCTGAGAACATCCTCCTCAGTTTTCGCCATTATCGCCGACGTGGTCTCATCCCAGTCATATTTCTGTAGTTCTTCTGAAAACATAGGTTTAGTCAAGGAATGAGGTAAGCGGACTTGAAGCCTCGGCATGACGCAGCACAGCACCAAGACCTGCTTCATAGGCCTGACGTCCTGCTATAACAGCCTGACGGAAAGCGTCAGCCATGGCAACGGGGTCACCTGCAACTGCTATGGCAGTGTTAACCAACACGGCATCAGCACCCATCTCCATAGCCTCGGCTGCATGGGAGGGTGCACCTAATCCGGCATCAACCACCACCGGCACATTGCTCTGCTCGATGATGATTGAAAGAAGTTCACGTGTCACCAACCCTTTGTTTGTGCCGATAGGTGCCGCAAGGGGCATAACAGCGGCACTACCTACCTCCTCCAGACGTTTGCACAGTACGGGGTCGGCCTGAATGTAAGGGAGTACCTTGAACCCTAACTTTGCTAATTCCTCGGTCGCTTTCAGTGTCTCCACCGGATCGGGGAGCAGATATTTGGGGTCGGGATGAATCTCCAGTTTAATGAAATCGGTGCTGAATGCCTCACGTGCCAATTGTGCGGCAAGCACGGCTTCGGCAGCATTTCTTACACCCGAAGTGTTGGGCAGAAGTTGTATCCCGTCACCGCTGACATGTCGCAGCATATCATCTTCGGCATTGGTCATGTCAATCCGTTTCATCGCCACTGTGACCATCTCTGTCTGCGAGGCGCGGATAGCCTCTGCCATCTCTTTGTTTGAACGGAATTTACCTGTGCCCACAAACAGACGTGAGCCGAAAGTGCGTCCGCCGATAATAAGTTTACTCATATTTATTTAATGTATTAATTATTCTCTTTGTAATTTCCTCAGGCGACACGGCATTGAGAATCGTGCCGGAAACGGCAACCCCGCTGACCCCGGTCTGCATCAGTGGTTCAATATCGTCAAGGGTAATGCCGCCGATAGCCACCACCGGAACTGCTCCCGGAATAGCGTTATACTGTTTCATTATCCTCTCGTATCCCTCAATTCCAAGTACCGGACTCAGTTTCTTCTTCGTTTCGGTGAAGCGAAACGGACCAAGACCGATGTAGTCGGCACCGGCCGCGGTTGCCTTAATCATATCTTCGAGAGTGTTGGCTGTGGCACCGATGATATAATCGTTTCCGAGAATACTGCGTGCCTCGGTCACCGGCATATCCATTTTCCCTAAATGCACCCCGTGGGCACCGGTCTCCCTGACCAGTTCCACATGGTCATCCAAAATCAGTTTGGCACCGTAGGACAGGCATAGCGGTGCTATTTTGTGTGCCATCTCGACAATCTCTTTCGCCGTGGCATCCTTCATCCTTAACTGAATCCATCGGCATCCCCCCTTGAGGGCTTCCAAGGCTCCCTCGGCTTCATCAAACCGTGGATTTCTGTGGGTTATAAGTTGGAGCATAATGTTGTAATTCTTCTGATTATTTCTTCTGTTGTACCCTCCCAGATGTAGCCGAGCATCGCTGCCGAACTGAATCCCATATCGCGCAGCGCCGCCATCCGTTCGGGTGTGACACCCCCTAATGCCACCGCTCTCTCGTCAAGCATACCGCTGAGGAATGCTTCCCGGATAACTTCGTGGGTGAGGGTAGGGTGATAACCCTGTTTTGATATACTGGTGAAAACCGGACTGAGAAAGTAGTAATCGAGCCGATCGCATCCCTCCTCACTTATTGAGTGACACGACTTGCTCAGAACACCGCTGAACTCCGGCGGAACATATCTGTGGCGGCTGTTGAGGTGAATCCCCGTGCCATAGTCCTGCGCAAGTTCATGACAGTCGTGAAGCGATAGTTGAGGAAGATATTCCGGTGATATGGAGTCCAGCAGCCGACGGGTGCTATCCGATTGTAGTTGTGGGTGACGGATATGTACACGTGTCACACCCGCTTTTAGCAGACATCCTATTATAAACGGCTCATTCTCAATCTGTTCCTCCGGAGTGATGACATACAGTTTCATCCTCCGCAAACAGCCTGAATGACAGTAATCTTCATATCGGCATAAAGCGGCGTATCACCCCACATGTCACGTCGGATAACTTTGTTGTCGACGGCAACGGCAACCCCCGGACGCTCAAGTTCAAGCACACGCAAAAGTTCTGCCAGCGTAGTTGCGGTACCACACTCAGCAGCCTGATGATTGATAAAAACTTTCATTATTACGATCAGATTTATGAGGAGTGCCGTCAATGTGACGGAAACAAAGTGAAGTAAAAATTATCCATGAACAAGTCCTTTCGTCGGTACTAACCGCGTCAAGTTCACAGGGTATAATCTCAGCCCCCGATCGTCGGTGGGGCACCCCTCTTGTTAAACTTCACCGCAAATTTAAATCAAATTATTCATTCCTCCAAAGATTTTTGAAATCTTTTTTTTAGTGATTCTCAGTGCTTTCAAATAAAAGTTATTAACATTCTGCATGAATCTGAAAAATTTATTGTAACTTTGTACGGTTTTCCCGTGTGTCGTAACGGAGCATCATTGTAATGCAGCGACCGGGGGGATGCCGCAACGTTGAGTTATAAACCATTAATATCTTGCGCATGCGTCAACCCAAACGAGCCACTCTTATTCTTGAAGATGGCACAACTTTTGAAGGCAAATCCTTCGGATACGAGGCTCCTACAGCCGGCGAGGTGGTGTTCAACACCGCCATGACAGGTTATCCCGAAAGTTTGACCGACCCCTCTTACGAAGGGCAGATTTTAGTCACCACATATCCCATTCTCGGCAACTATGGCGTTCCTCCCTGTGGAAGTAAGGATAATGTAAGCGAATTTTATGAAAGCGACCATATCCACGCCAAAGCCATTGTCGCTCAGGACTATTCCTGGGAACACTCCCACTGGCTTGCTGACCGTTCTCTCTCTGAATGGCTCGTTCAGGAAAAAATTCCCGGTATTTATGACGTGGACACACGTGCTCTTACCAAGCATCTGCGCGAAAAAGGCTCTATGCTTGGTAAAATTGTAATTGAAGGGGGTGAAGATATTGATTTCTATGACCCCAACCTCGAGAATCTCGTGGCTAAAACAAGTTGCAAGGAACCCGAGGTGCACGGCGAAGGCGATAAAACAGTGGTGTTGGTGGACTGCGGCACAAAGCATAACATTATCCGCTGTCTGACACGTCGTGGCGTTAAGGTTATACGCGTTCCCTGGAACTATGATTTTACTCAGATTCCCTACGACGGCCTGTTTATTTCAAACGGCCCCGGTAACCCCGATCTGGCCGAAGAAACTGTTCAGTTGATTCGCAAGGCAATGAAGATAGGCAAACCCATCTGCGGTATCTGCATGGGCAACCAGTTACTGGCGAAAGCCGCGGGCGCGCGTACATATAAATTAAAATACGGACATCGCAGCCACAATCAGCCCGTGCGTCTCGCCGGAACTGAAACCTGTTTCGTAACCTCACAAAACCACGGTTTCGCAGTGGATTCCGAAACTCTTCCCGAGGACTGGGAACCTATGTTCATCAACATGAACGACGGTACAAACGAAGGTATACGGCATAAATCGCTCCCCTTCTTCTCCGCCCAGTTCCACCCCGAGGCATCTTCCGGTCCCAAGGACACCGAGTTTATTTTTGACAAATTCATCAGCATGTTGAAGTAGATTATGATCGATAAAAATATAAAGAAAGTTTTGCTCTTAGGGAGCGGCGCCCTCAAAATCGGTGAAGCAGGCGAGTTTGACTACTCAGGCTCTCAGGCCCTCAAAGCCATGAAAGAGGAGGGTATCACAACCGTTTTGATTAACCCGAACATCGCAACCGTTCAGACTTCCGACGGTTTCGCCGACAAAATCTACTTCCTCCCCGTAACTCCCTACTTCGTGGAGAAGGTGATTGAAAAGGAACGTCCCGACGGAATTCTGCTTGCCTTCGGCGGTCAGACCGCGCTGAACTGCGGCGTTGCCCTCTACGAATCCGGCGTACTGGAAAAATATAACCTTAAAGTATTGGGTACTCCCGTCCGTGCCATCATGGACACCGAGGACCGCGAACTTTTCGTGAAGAAACTTGACGAAATCGACGTCAAGACAATCAAAAGTGAGGCTGTAAGTTCAGTCGACGATGCCCTCAAGGCCGCTGAAAAACTCGGTTACCCGGTTATTGTACGCGCTGCTTACGCTTTGGGTGGTCTCGGCAGCGGCTTCTGCGATACCCCCGACGAACTGGTGGCTCTTACCGAAAAAGCCCTCTCTTTCTCACCCCAGGTTCTCGTTGAAAAATCACTCAAGGGTTGGAAAGAGGTGGAATATGAGGTTGTCCGCGACTGCTATGACAACTGTATCACCGTCTGCAACATGGAGAACTTCGACCCCTTAGGTATCCACACCGGTGAAAGTATCGTGGTCGCTCCTTCACAGACTCTCTCAAACGAGGATTACCACTACCTCCGCTCTCTCGCTATCAAGATTATACGCCACATCGGCATCGTGGGTGAATGTAACGTCCAGTATGCTTTCGACCCCAAATCTATGGACTACCGCGTCATTGAGGTGAACGCACGTCTGAGCCGCTCTTCTGCCCTCGCTTCTAAAGCCACCGGCTATCCCCTGGCTTTCGTAGCCGCAAAACTCGGTCTGGGCTACGGTCTGTTTGACCTCTCCAACTCAGTGACTAAATCAACTTCGGCATTCTTTGAACCCGCGCTTGACTATATCGTGGTGAAGATTCCCCGCTGGGACCTCGGCAAATTCCACGGCGTACGTCGCGAAATCGGCTCATCGATGAAATCAGTAGGTGAGGTGATGGCAATCGGTCGCACATTCGAGGAAGCGATCCAGAAAGGTCTCCGTATGATTGGTCAGGGGATGCACGGCTTCGTCGGCAACCATGAACTCAAGATTAACGATATCGACCACAATCTCTCTGATCCCACCGACAACCGTATCTTCGTGATAGCCAAGGCAATGAGCGAAGGCTACACAGTGGAGCAGATCCACGCCCTCACCAAAATCGACCGCTGGTTCCTGTATAAACTGCAGAACATCATCGACACCGCCAACTCGCTCCGTCAGTATAACGACATCGAGGCTGTCACGCCTGAACTCCTCCGTCTGGCCAAACAGCAGGGATTCAGCGACTTCCAGATCGCACGCGAGGTCAAAAAAGATAAATTCCACAGTTACGTGGATTCGGCTGCCGTACGTCGCTACCGCCTTGACATGGGCATCCGTCCCGTGGTTAAGCAGATCGACACTCTGGCTGCTGAATATCCCGCAATGACCAACTACCTCTACCTCACATACAACGGCTCGCAGAACGACGTGGAATATCTCCATGACCACCGTTCTATCGTGGTTCTGGGCTCAGGTGCATACCGCATCGGTAGTTCGGTTGAGTTCGACTGGTGTTCGGTCAACGCGCTCCTCACTGTCAAACAACAGGGATGGCGTTCGGTTATGATTAACTACAACCCGGAAACCGTATCGACCGACTATGACATGTGTGACCGTCTCTACTTCGACGAACTCACCTACGAGCGTGTCATGGATATCCTTGAACTGGAACAGCCGCACGGAACAATCCTCTCCGTGGGAGGTCAGATACCCAATAACCTCGCCACACGTCTGGATGCCGCCGGAGTGAATATCCTCGGTACAACAGCACAGAGCATCGACAACGCCGAGGACCGTCACAAGTTCTCTGCCATGCTTGACCGACTCGGAATTGACCAGCCTCGCTGGCGCGAGTTGACCGACATGAAAGATATTCACAAATTCATCGATGAAGTAGGTTTCCCCGTACTTGTACGACCCAGTTACGTACTGTCAGGTGCGGCAATGAATGTATGCTCCAACAATGAGGAACTTGAACGATTCCTTCAACTTGCAGCAAACGTCTCAAAAGAACACCCCGTGGTGGTTACTGAATTCATCCGCCACTCAAAAGAGGTGGAAATGGATGCCGTGGCACGAAATGGCGAGATTATCGTTTACGCAATCTCCGAACATATCGAGTTCGCCGGCGTTCACTCAGGCGACGCTACAATCTGCTTCCCTCCCCAGAAACTCTATGTCGAGACCGTTCGGCGCATCAAGAAGATCTCTTCACAGATAGCCAAAGCACTCAACATAACCGGTCCGTTCAACATTCAGTTCCTTGCCAAAAACAACGAAATCAAGGTCATTGAATGTAACCTGCGTGCTTCACGCAGTTTCCCCTTCGTGTCCAAAGTGTTGAAAATCAACTTCATCGACATCGCAACCAAGGTCATGCTCGGTCTTGAAGTGGAAAAACCCGCCAAGAACGTATTCGACTTCGACTATGTAGGCATCAAAGCCTCACAGTTCTCATTCTCACGTCTGCAGGGTGCCGACCCCGTGTTAGGTGTGGATATGTCATCAACCGGCGAAGTAGGATGTATCGGTAACGACACCAATGAGGCAATTCTCAAATCAATGCTCTCTGTCGGTCACCGCATACCCAAACGCTCCGTGCTCCTCAGCACCGGCTCTGCAAAACAGAAAACCGAAATGCTCGATGCCGCACATCGTCTCCACGAAAAAGGTTTCCTCATCTACGCCACAGGCGGTACTCACCGTTTCCTCGCCGAGAATAATATCCCCTCTATCGAAGTCTTCTGGCCCAGTGAACCCGACCGTCATCCGCAGGCTCTCGAAATGCTTCACAACAAGGAAATCGACATGGTTGTGAACATCCCCAAGAACCTCACTTCAACCGAGTTGAGCAATGGCTACCGCATCCGCCGAGCAGCCATCGACCTGAATGTACCTCTGATAACCAACGCACGTCTGGCCTCAGCCTTCATCGGTGCCTTCACCACTCTCCCGGTTGACGATATTGAAATCAAATCATGGGATGAATATCAATAAAAATTAATATCCTCAAACAAACGGGGGCACTCCATTCCGGCGTGCCCCCGTTTATTAATAAATATCCTTGCCGTATATGGCTAATACGTTGATTGCCAGGAGAGTAGGGATGCTCCTAATCTTGGTCAAAATATCAAATATT